>CAZGFQ010000006.1:0-77696 GCA_964525185.1 uncultured bacterium | reverse complement strand
ATATTTCCAAAGCGGAATGAATCGGTAACAGCAATCACTTCCGCGCCCATGCATAATACATCTCGAACATTTCCACCAACGCCGGTTGCTGCGCCTTCGTAGGGCACAATCTGTGATGGGTGATTATGGGACTCGTGGCTCATAACAATACACCATCGATGACCATCATTATCTGTTGCGATTGACACCACGCCCGCATCTTCTTTGGCACCGAGAACTACATCTGGGCCATCAGTGGTAAATTGCTTTAAATGGTTTCGACTGCTTTTATAAGAGCAATGTTCAGAACCTTGAATGGAAAATAAAATCAGCTCAGCAAGGGATGGCGCTCGCCCCAACATTTCATGTTGAACTTTGAGCGCTTCATCAATGGTAAGTGGAATATTATATTCTAAAAGGACGTGCGAAATTTGTTTATGTGACAATCCCGAAAAATCAATTAATTCTTGCGAGAACGCCATCTAAATCACAAGTACACAGACGGCTTTAATTCGCCAATATAAGGTAAAGTTCTATGTTTGTCAGCATAATCCAGCCCATAACCAACAACCCAAACATCCGGTATGGTAAAGCCTAAATAATCAATATTAATAATATCGTTTTCTTTTCCTTCTTTTTGAGCTAACACACACGTTTTCAATGATGCTACATTTCGAGTTTGGAGTATTCTTTCCAGAAATTGAAGCGTAAGTCCAGTATCTAAAATATCTTCTACAATCAGTACATGTTGGTTTTGAACGGGGTGGCGTAAATCCATAATAACCCTAACCTCTCCGCTGGCTTTTGATTCTGCACCATAGGTGCTTAAAGCCATAAAGTCAACAATATGCGGTACATTTAATCGCTTTACCAAATCAGATGTAAACATAAATGCGCCCTTTAAAATGGATACAATCATAATATTATCAACGTGGACGTAATCTGAATTAATTTGGTCTGCTAACTCTTTTGTTCTACTTAGAACAGATTGTTCATCTACTAAAATATTTTTAATATCTTTATGCATATAATTACCTAATAATAGTTTCGTGCCTTTGTGGGCCAACTGAAACAATTTTCACGGGACACCCCACTTCACTCTCAATAAAGGCTATATAATCTTTTAATGTTTCAGGTAAAGCATTATATCCTTTTTCCCAAATATTTTCTGGTAATTCACCCCAACCTGGTAATGATTTATACACAGGTTTAGCATTACGGTATTGAGTAAGGCTGGCGGGCATTTCAGTAATGTGTATACCCTTTACATTATAGGCGACACAAACGGGCAATTCAGAAAAACCATTCAAAACGTCTAGTTTTGTGAGTGCTATTTCCGTTAATCCGCATACACGAACAGCTTGCCGCACCTGAACTAAATCAAGCCAACCAACTCGACGTGGTCGTCCGGTTGTTGTTCCATATTCACCCCCTTTATCCCGAAGTGATATTGCATCCTTGCCATGGAGTTCTGACGGCAAAGGGCTTTCCCCAACACGACTTAAATAAGCTTTGGTCACCCCAATGATGCGATCAATATTTCGAAAACTTACACCTGTTCCAATAGATATATGCCCTGCAGCTGTATTGCTAGAAGTGGTATAAGGATATATACCATGATCAACGTCCAGGCTTATACCTTGAGCGCCTTCAAACAAAATAGATTTCCCGGATTTATGGGCGTTGTATAATTCTACAGATGTGTCATGAATGTAAGGTTTTAATTTTTCTCCATAAATAGAATATGTATCATAAATATCATCAATAGAAATGTCTAAAGATTGATTAAGTGTTTTTTCAATGATTCCTTTAGAAAAAGTATATCCTTTCTCAAGTTTTTCTCTGAATACATTAGGTTCTAATAGGTCTACCATTCGGATTCCATTTCTGAACATTTTGTCTGCATAAACTGGCGCAATTCCACGACGAGTGCTTCCAGCTGCCAGATTTCCTTGATGACCAGATAACGCTCCATCCATGGCTATATGATACGGCATAATAACATGCGCGCGATCACTTACCATCAGTTTTGGGGTAATTCCTTTTTCTATTACATAAGCAATTTCATCTAATAGTGCTTTGGGATCGACAACAACACCATTCCCTATAACGCTAATAGGTTCACCATATACAATCCCGGAGGGGATAAGATGAAGTTTAAAAATATTACCATCAACAATGACAGTGTGTCCCGCATTGTTTCCCCCGTGAAAACGAACCACATAATCCGATTCGCCGGCAAAAAAGTCTGTGATTTTTCCTTTGCCTTCGTCACCCCACTGGGCGCCGACAATTGTTGTTATATTAGACCGATTGGAAGGCACTAATTGCCGGAGGCTGGTTTGGTATGTTAACTATAAAAGTCACTAGATTTAGTAAAATCCCGTACCCAACTTTACATGATCTTACAATATGATAAAAATGGATTTTATCATATAATTATTTTTTTTTATCCTTTTCCGAAAGCCCTGTTTTCTTTTTCGCCCAAACTAACAATCGATGAATGGGGGGAAAATAATCTGCTAAAATGATTAAACCGGGAATACCAAAAACCCACCCTTGAAAAATAGGTATTAATCCGCCGATTAATCCTATAATAACAAGAATGATACCAATCGTTATTCTAAAAGAATGTTTAATCATTTGGTTCCCAATTTTGAATTATTAAATATGGACTTTCTGGTGCAACATAGCGACCTAAACCATTTCTTAAATGATGATTAAAAAATGTAATTGTTTGTGAAAGTATTAATGGGTGAGATATAGATACAGGTAATTCTCCAACGTCTAGAAAATAGGAAGCCAAGGGTGAAAATAAAGGGGTATCAGTAAAGTCTAAGTGTTCTGTATCTTTAACGATTGAAAATAATTGTTCATCAACACCATTTTGTAATAAAGAAAATAATAAATCATAATTATTTTGATAATCTGAATTAACCCAGCTTGGTCTTCCTAAATAATAAAAAGGCACAGGAACGCCGGATTGTAGTATGGTATTTGGAATAGGGTTTATCCACCCATCTAAGGCAATACAGGCTTTAAGTCGTCTGTCTATAGCTGATGCATTTATGGCAGTAGCCCCTCCATATGAATGTCCAATAATTCCAATGTTATCCATATCTATTTTAGACTGAAAAATGGATGGAATTTCCCCCGAATTCATTTTTTCAATTTGATTTAACATATAAACAATATCAAATGTCCGAGTCTCCATTTGACGCTTTCGAACGAGAACGCTGTCCGGATTGCCATATAAGTCTGACCGATAATCTGCTGTATGTCCATCCGGGAAAATTGTCAAATTTGCATCATAAGAATGATCCACGCCAAAAACGACAAACCCCTCGCTAGCAAAATGTTCATTTAAGGAAGAATGAAGATGCCTGGATCCTGTAATTCCGTGTGATGTAATAATTACAGGCAACTTTGTTTTTATTGTAGCAAAGGGTGTTTTATAAGTTGTATTTGTTTTTATTAACCCCAGATGATTTGCAAAAAAAGAAGGTAGACCGCCTGCTTTACTTAATCCTTGAGCTCTTTGTTGCACAAAATCAAAATATGGCGTTCTTTGATCGGATGAATTGTTAACAGTAGGATACCAAATCTGAACCATAATTTCTCTAACATCATCCTCGACTTCATCTGTAAACCATTCTTGTCGCGAAGAATCCACCCAGTGAAATGTTTCTGTTCCTACTCTAAAGTGCCCATCAGGTTCTGGAAGAGAAAAGACAGGTATAACCCACGGGAGTAATCCTGAACCAACCAGCCAGCCTGTAAATAGTAACAGGAAAACAATGGGCGGTTTATTTTTATATATTTTATAAGCAATAAATATAGCAACGAGAAAAAAGTACGCAGGAACCATTTGCCACCTAGAAGATTCAGTGAAAAAGTGAATCAAAGTAATAGCAATTGAACCAAACAAAGAATATAGAAAAGATGTTCGGTCATTCTTTATAAACAAATAATATAGTGCAACCACACTTGATAAAATAATGAAGAATTCTAATAGCCGCATTTATGAATCACTTTTGAATGGTTTACTTTTGATAATAAGTTCGGCTATATTTATTATTTAACCAAACAGTTGATAAAGAAACGACGCCAATAATAATACCAAGAATTGAAAACTTTAAACCGAATTCTTGATATTGCTCATTGAAACCAATAAGCGGTTTTGCTTTTTGTAAATACGAAAGGCCTAAAAGTAGTATACCCATCGACGAAACAAAACACAACGCGGACAAAGATTGAATTTTATCCTTCATTAGAATGGTGTAGTATGGTTTTTGTTTAAACAATTGAAATAAAACTATCCAAACAAACCAAGAAACAACCTGAGTAAATGTTAATCCTTTAAAATAAGTAATAATTGAATAAAAGGGGCTGGTCCATAACGACCACCGAACAAATACCGGGCGATCTATATATCGAAATACGTTATTGGCGGTAAATCGTTTTTCCTTTAAATGCGCCATAATTGAATCTGTTTTTTCCTGATGTGATAATAACTTCCAATTCGGTATTTGTACCCCATTCCAAACATGAGCTGCAGATCCGTATCCGTGATAATCAGCTGACCCTAGCATAAATAAATTATTGTCACGGCACGATTCAATGATTTGTTGCCTAATATTGTTTGAATAAATATTATTACGATTGTCAATTTCAAATCCAGCTACACCCTTATCGATATAATATTGAATCGAATTACGCTCATCCGAAAACCAATGGGCTACAGCGACCAAACCACCATCTTGGTGTGTAGAATCAATGACCAGTTTATCATCTAAGCCAAAGGTAATGAGCGGGCTTTTTAAACCAAGAAGTAACATATGATTTGTTCCTGAAAATTCAATTCCAGTCATAATGTGCGGAACTTCTGGGAGAAGACCCATTTTTTGGTCATTTGTAAATCGAATCGTATTTTCATTGTGATTATGCTCTGTAAGAAAAAAAGCATCATACCCATTTCGCTCATGCCAATCCATTTGTTGCTTAGGAGAAATCAACCCATCATGGCTCCAATGACTGTGAGTATGAGTATTAAATAAAATTCGATCATTATCATTGTTAATGATGGTATTGCTTGGAAGGGGACCAGATATCATATAAATAAAAATCATAAGCCACAAACCACTTAATAATACTGATAAAACCGCCCAACGACCCAGCGCTCCTATTAAGGATATTTTTTTGTAAAAAACGCCCTTTAATATAAGGATTAACATAACTATCGCAATCCAGACAAACACAACAAAAAACTCAGGTATTGGATCGTAAGACCTTAAATAATATAGAATGGGTCCTAACATAGGTTCAAATAAAATACGTATTGAGGAAATATGAATATCAAAGTTTTCTGCTTCTAAAAGAGTGTGTGTATTTATTATGCGGGGAGTAGAGCCAGCAAGTGAAAGAAGAATAATTGTTAATCCAAACAATAGGCTATTCCGCCAATGATGCAATTGTTGATAGATTGTTTTATTCATAGGGGTTTATTTTGCACCTATTCAATGAAGATTAAAAGGATTGCTATGTCCATGAAAAAGTTTTTATATAAAAAAATTTCACAGGAAGAAATGCTAAGTAGGGTTAATGCATATTATGATACAATGTTATCTAGAAGGTCAATCCGCGAATTTTCAAGTAGGCCTGTTTCTATAGAAATTATAACACAAGCGATAAAAGTTGCTTGCGGCGCCCCTTCGGGGGCGAATAAACAACCGTGGACTTTTATTGTTATAAAAGAAGCCGAGTTGAAGAAAAAAATTCGACAAAGCGCCGAAAAGGAAGAAAAAGAATTTTATACTCACCGAGCTACGAAAGAATGGTTAGATGATTTAAACCAATTTAACACAGATTGGCAAAAACCATTTTTAGAAACGGCTCCATATCTAATAGTTGTATTTAAACAAGTTTTTGAAGAAGGGGAGAAACGTAAGAAAAATTATTACGTAAATGAGTCTGTTGGGATTGCCACGGGGTTTTTATTAACAGCCTTACATTATGCAGGTCTTGTCACATTAACGCATACGCCAAGTCCGATGGGTTTTTTAGAAAAAATATTAAAACGACCTAAAAATGAAAAGGCTTATATAATGATTCCTGTTGGGTATCCAGCGGAAAATGCAATGGTACCCAACCTAAAAAAGAAATCATATTCGGAAACAATTGTGATTAAATAAATTAACCGCAGGTTGTTTCAAGTAATGCTGCACAAACCAAGTAAGGATCCATATTTGCAGACGGTCTACGATCTTCTAGATACCCTTTACCTTCATTTGCTGTTTGCATGGGAATTCGTATAGACGCCCCTCTGTCGCTTACACCATATCTAAACTCATGAACACTGCATGTTTCATGTAAACCCGTTAATCGCTCTTCGTTATGTGCGCCATAAATAGCAATATGGTCGTCATGGTTTTTTTCTAACTTTTTACACGCAGCTTCAATTATCTCTATGCCGCCTTCTTCGCGCATTGATTTTGTGCTAAAGTTTGTATGAGCACCCGCACCATTCCAGTCACCAGAAACGGGCTTAGGGTGAAGTGTTGCGCTTACACCATAATCTTCCGCAATGCGATAAAGTAGATATCGCGCTAACCATGTTTGATCTCCAGCTTCCAATGTGCCAACAGGGCCAATTTGGAATTCCCACTGACCAGGCATGACTTCTGCGTTTATTCCAGATATTTCTAGTCCAGCTTCAATGCAAGCATCCATATGCTCCTCAACAATATCGCGACCAAAAACTTCATCAGCCCCTACACCGCAATAAAAAGGTCCTTGAGGTGCAGGATATCCTCCTTCTGGCCATCCTAGAGGAGATCGGCCTTGAAAAAAGGTGTATTCTTGTTCAATGCCAAACCAGGGCTCTTCCGAAGAAAATTTGTTTGCCGTTACTTCACACGCTGCTCTCATATTTGTTTTATGAGGCGTACCATCTGCGTTTAAAACCTCACACATTGCAAGGATACTATCGCCGCCTCGAACGGGATCTGGAACAAAACAAACAGGCTTTAACATACAGTCACTATCTGTTCCTTCTGCTTGCATCGTGCTGGAACCATCAAAACCCCAATCTGGAATTTGATCTAAGTGGTCTATCGGACCATCAATAACTTTTGTTTTTGATCTCATTTTTTGAGTGGGTTGATGACCATCAATCCAAATATATTCTATTTTTACTTTACTCATATTGTCCTCTTTTTTATTATGTTAACCAATGGCTTCTTTTCCGCGTTCGCCTGTACGAATACGGATACATTCTTCAATAGGAAGAATAAATATTTTACCACGCCCCTTATCCCCATCCTTTTGAGCGACGGTTGTTATGGCATCTACTACTGAATCTACATATTCATTATTTACCGCAATTTCAAGGCGCACTTTTTTTAATAAAGTTATTTCATGTGAAATGCCTCTATAAACTTCCTGTACCGGTATTTCTTTTCCTTGACCTTTTGCATTTGTAACGGTGAATTTGTAAATCTCTCTTTTTAATAATTCTTCCTTAATATACGGAAGTTCTTCGGGCTGTATTATTGCTATAACTAATTTCATTGTGCTTTCCTCAATTATTCAGCTGAAAAAATTTGAAACCCAGCATACGATTCCATTTCATGCTCGCCAATATCTAATCCAATAATTTCTTCTTCTTCCGTAACTCTAAGCCCAAGTAATAAATCAATAACTTTGAACAAAACGAATGAACTAATAAAGCAAAAGGCGCCATAGGAAGAAACCCCCAATAACTGAGTGGAGACGGAATAGTCTGAGCTAAAGATTCCGACAGAAAGCGTCCCCCATACACCGCAAAATAAGTGTACCGAAATTGCCCCAACGGGATCGTCTATTTTTAATTTATCCAACTGAATAACAGCCAACACAACAATTATTCCAGATATAAACCCCACTATAATAGAATTAGTTGGACTAATGCAGTCCGCTCCTGCAGTAATGCCAACTAACCCAGCAAGGGACCCATTTAAAATCATAGATAAATCTGGTTTTTTAGATATATACCAGGAAGTAATCATAGCCCCAACCACACCTGCAGCAGCTGAAAGCGTTGTGGTGACAAATACGAGTGATACTGCCCCAGGGTCTGCCGATAACACAGAACCACCATTAAAACCATACCACCCAAACCATAATAAAAATACACCAATAGTTGCCAGAGGCATATTATGTCCAAGAATAGGTTTTATAGCCCCCGACTTGGAATACTTTCCAATACGAGGGCCAAGAATATATGCACCCACTAATGCGGCCCAACCTCCGACACTATGCACAAGCGTAGACCCAGCAAAATCATGGAAATTTTTATCGCCTAACCACCCAGCTCCCCACGTCCAAGATCCTGCTATTGGGTAAATAAGCGCTACATATATAGCCGAAAAAATTAAAAAACTACTAAGTTTAATTCGTTCAGCTACAGCGCCCGACACAATGGTTGCTGCTGTTGCCGCAAACATGGCTTGGAAAATAAAATCAGTAAAATAGGTATAGTTACCGCCAGCATAACCAATGAGTCCAGCTGCCCCCGCAGGGACCGATAAGCCAAAACCGCCAAAACCAAGAATTCCATTAAATGATCCCGGGTACATAATATTAAACCCACAAAAGGCATAGGTTAATATTCCAATAGCAACAATACTGACATTCTTAAAAAGTATGTTTACTGTATTTTTAGCCTGAGTTAGTCCGGACTCTAGAGTGGCAAAACCTAAGTGCATAATGAATACTAAAAATGCAGACACAAGCATCCATGTATTATTTACGACGAATAAAGCCTCATCCCCCGTAGTTGTTGTAGACTTTCCAAACAGAAAACCACCAACCATAAATATATATAGAATTAATAATTTCATATACACCCCCAATTAAAAACTTTTACCGACAGTTAAAAATGTCGTTTGCTGGTTTGGGTTTAATATCCAGGAGCAACTGTATGACCCGTTTGTTGAAGTAACACCAACATCTACTACGCCAAAAATATCACTTCCATCGTTTTTATCAACAGTTGTGTACATTCCATTACCTAACCCTATATGAAATGGTCCGTATGAAATGTTGCTATAAAATGATGGCGTATCTGAGCCAGGTTCAACAAAGAAATACCCTCCAGTGATAGATATAGCATTAATTGAAGTTGACAGGCTTAGTTCTAAAAAATGAGAACCATCATTAGAATTTGTATTAAAAAAATCATCACTTTCACCTGAATGAGATGGAAAGAAATAATCCGTTAATGTTACATTTAAAGGACCTGCTTGATAAGAAATAAAAATATCATTTTCATTTGCAGATCCATTAAACTGCCAAGCTCCCCAGGCGCCTACCGCCAACGCTCCCGAAGAATATGTAATTCCAGGTTGAATTGACGGCGAATTTCCAAAGTCAGTTCCTCTCCAGACATATCGACTATATATATCACAAGAAACACTCCAGGGGCTCACGTTTTCTTCCCCCGGTTTTTCTTGAGCTGTTAATTGTGAAAAAGCCATGGTTCCCAAAATGGCCAATATTGTAATACGTCTTTTCATATCATTTCCTCTCTTCTAAAAAATGAATGGTTGTGGTTATTTATTCTGGTATTCGAACAGGCGCCAATCTTTTATAAGATGATAAAATGATTTGCGTTTCTGTGCGTTTAACTCCCGGCCATTGCTGTATGGCTCGAAGAAGTTTTTCTAATGATCGACTACTTTCTGTTTCAATCATCATAAGGTGGGAACCTCGTCCTGTTGTAGAATAACACCAAACTACTTCCGGTGTTTCGTTTGCTTCATCTACAACATCAATGTAATGATCTGAAGAATCTGATATAATAGTAATGAGCGCAAGAACATCTAACCCAACACTATGGGGATCAATCACAGCTTGGTAGCCGAGAATGATTCCACCATCCTTCAGTTTTTTAATACGTTCAGATGTGGAAGGGACAGACATGCTAATTTGTTCAGCAATATAGCTAGCCGACGCGCGGCCATCTACTTGCAATATATCCAGGATTTTTCGATCAGTTTGATCTAATTCGTAATGATTATCGTGTATTGTCATATTGTAAATTATAATGAAATAATATTAATAACCAAATAAAATAATGTAAAAAGACGAAAAAACATAAAAAATTAAAGACAAAACAATTAAATGTATAAAATATATTGGTATTAGTTATTATTGTATGGAATTAGGTTTAACATTTTTTAATTATTACTTCAGCGAGAGTTAATCGTAATTTTAATTTTCTTTTATTTTTTATCAACCCCCACAAATCCCCATCTAAAAGTGGGATATATAAGGCAATAAAATCAAAATTACTTACCTGTCTGCGCTCAACTAAGAACAGGCAGGCGACTATCATCCGCCGGATTAATAATGATTAAGTAATTGGATATCGGGGTTTAATTCAAATATGTTTTACATGTATTTTATGCGTATTATTCCATAAGGAAGAATTAATAAAAGTAAGGAAATCATGATTATATATCATAACCCAAGGTGAGGGAAGAGCAGAAAAACTCTGCAGCTGTTGCGTGACAATGGCGTTGAACCCACTATTATAGAATATTTAAAAAATATACCCACCGTAGAAGAATTGGAATCAATATCTACGAAATTAAAGATGCGCCCTTCAGAATTTATTAGAAAAGGGGAGAGCGACTTTAAAGAAAATAATATAAAAGAAGTATTAAATGATGATTCCAATCTTTTTAAAGCGATGAATCAATTCCCAAAAATCATTGAACGTCCCATAGTTGTTAAGGGGGAAAAAGCGGCCATGGGTCGACCACCGGAAAATGTATTAGCCTTATTATAATGCATTCAGCAAGACAACATAGATTATTTTTTATATTATTAGGAGTATTCCTACTGCAGGGATGCGATCCCATTGTAGAAACGCACAATGATGTAGAAGATGCAATTTATTATGAATCTCAAATAATTAATGATGTGGGTGCGCCACATGAAAATGAAATAAAGGTCATGACTTGGAACATTCGTTTTGGATGTGGGCGTATTCCATTTTTCGGAGATGCTTGTGGTGATCGCGTTGTTTTAACCGAAATTGAAGTTAACACAAATTTAGATTCTGTTGTGGATAGAATGAATAGGGAAGATATAGATATTCTGTTGCTTCAAGAAATGGACCGCTCTTCAAAGCGGACGAATTATATAGATCAAGTTCAATATTTATTAGACAACACAAACATGAATTATGGTGTATATGCCACCATTTGGAATTCACAATTTATCCCCAGCGATGGCATTGGCCGAATGGATATGGGAAATGTTATTTTATCAAAATGGCCATTAAGTAACTATGAACGAATCAAGCTCCCATTAATGGAAAATCAGGCAGCAATTGTGCAATACTTTTATTTAAGAAGAAGTATTCTTAAAACACAAATACTGGTCCCGGGAATGGACAATTTTTATGCTGTTAATATTCATGCAACAGCATTTGCTACAGACGACACAAAGCAAAAACATATTGATACATATTTGGAAACTTTAGAATCTTTAACAACTGATGGTGCTCTATTTGTTACGGGTGGTGACTTAAACTCATTGCCTCCGGGTGCGGATTCTACAGATTTTTGTTTAGAGGATATGTGTGAAGGAGATCAGTATCACCAGGCAGGAAATGAACCACAACATAAAGATGGCAGTTATTTTGAAAATTTTGAAAATGAACCCATGATTCTTCAACCTTTATATGATGCATATGAACCGGCCATTTTATTGGAAGATTATTTAAACAACGAACCGGCATATTTTACACACGCTCCAAGCACGAGCGATAGAAATGGAACATACTACGATCGAAAATTAGATTATTTATTTACAAATATTTCTAACGGTTGGAAATCCGGTTCGGATCAAACACACCAAGATTATAAATATATATCGGATCACATGGCTGTATCTGCCATATTAAAACTGCCGTGAAAAATATACTCATTCTAACTATAGCATTATCATCACTTTTTGGTAAAACCGAAAATTGGTCATCTTATTCTGCGAATGTATTGCCAGAAAAACGAGTAGAAATTGGATTATTTCAACCATTAAGGATTGGTGTTTCTGGCGATAAAGAGTGGTCCATTCATCCTGTATATTTCTTTGTAATGCCCAATGTGAGCCTAAAAAAAACACGAAATATTTGGTGGAAATTTGATATATCATCTCGACACTCAATTTTATATCCAACTCCTTTGCTGAATATGTTGGCAAGAGAAGGGACGGGAGGTATTATTTCTCCTGAGTTTACTTTCCCCGCTGCAGCCATTATTTATAATGAATTATTATTCACTTGGGGATACCAAAAACCATATAATATTACATTTAAACTAGGCGTATCACTTGGATTAGCCGCAGAAAAACTTTCTAAAGGATCAACCATAGATCTACCATTAGCTTATCACAGATTTGCGCCATTATACAGTGGTTATGGAATAAGAACAGGTATTGATTTTGCAGGAAAAGTCACGGAAAAAATTCGTTATTTGTTAGATATGGATATTCATCTTCTTCCCGGAATGGAGGGGTCTTTTGCTTTAGAACATAAAGGAATGATGAGTTGGAATAGAAGCGACCGCTTCCGGATATCTTTAGGGTATAAGGTAGTCCATGGAGAATATCCATTTGGAATAGATACACACTTACTTCCCTATTTACCCATGGCCGAAACGTGGATTCCGTTTATGGATTTCCAGTGGGCGTGGACTCGAAAGTGATTTTGCTAATCGGATTGTTAATAACATTTAATTCGAATAAACTTGTTTTGCAATGAGTCGATTCTTTTATATAGCGATATTGATTCCACCCCTATTTAATAATGTATACTCAAACAATTTAGAATGTATTAACACCGCCGATATTCCAGATTATTGTATAGAAACTCAAAATTATGGGGACCAATTCCCTAATCGAGAAATAGCCATATTTTTTCACCATATATATCCAGATATTGGGCCAAGTGTAGTATCAAATGAAAATATTAATGAGTATTTAACATTTATAAATAATGACTTTAATGATGGAAATATTTCATTCGTTGAAGTAGGTAGGCAAATTATTAGAAACAGTAATTATTATAATAATACACCGGGCTCTTTCCAATCTTTAAAAAATTCATATTCACATGTAAATGCAATTGATATATATTTGCTTGGGCCAAGCGGCGCTGGTGATACAGGGTCTATCCCTAGTCAAAATGTGGTAATAGGTAGCGAGTGGCTTGGATCGCACGTTATTTCTCATGAAATAGGGCATGCACTCGGATTATTACACACGCACGATTTTTCAATTGAAATTGAAGACCCGATTGGGAATAATTGTAGCATTGCCGGAGATTGTGTGTGTGATACGCCCGCTGATCCAGATTTACACCACGGAGAGTGCGTCGACGGAAATTGTGATTACATTCCTTTGGTTTGTTATGACTTTAACGACAGCGGTGATGTTGTTGATGAAGATCCATATAACCCCGACACTGAAAATATTATGTCTTATACAAACCTGGAATGTTTGAATCATTTTACCTTTGGTCAGTTTGAGAAAATTCACTCTAGCTTTAGTTTTTATCAAATATTAAGTGATGTAGAAATTATTTTATCGGCTCCATCAAACTTAATTTGGACGAATGTTCAGAACCACCCATTATTACAATGGTCACTAATTAATGATCCCAATTTAATCGGGTATAATATATATAGAGCATTAAGTGAAAGCGATCTACATTGTAATAATTATGAAAAAATTGATTTTATTTCATCTGATGAGAGTGAATATCTTGATTTTCAAATAGATATAGCTAATATGAAATTTGCAAACAATAAAGCAAGATACTATGTAACATCCGTTCACACGAACGGAAAGGAGTCTTTTCATTCCAATAAGGTCCAAGCACCAACAAAAACAAGAGAAAGATCTGTTGTTACATTAGATAATAGTTGGAATATTTTACCAGAAATGAATAAACCAAGGACACACCATACCGCGACTGTTTTAGAAACAGGAGATGTTTTGGTTGCAGGAGGTCGAATCTTAACAAATAATGTCATGCAACTCATAAATCAATGTGAAATATTTGATGTTATTGATTATTCTTGGACTATTATCGATTCCTTAAATGATTCAAAGTATGGACACACATCGACAAAATTGAATAATGGCGACATATTGGTAGTGGGTGGAGAAACGGAATACGGCAGTATAGTATGTGTTGAGCGATATGATATTGATGACAATAATTGGGTATTTATGGATACTTTATTGACTCCCAGAGCAAATCATACAGCCACCAAACTATTAGATGGAAATATTTTAATTATTGGTGGTTTTAATGTATCGCCTCACGGAGAAACATCATTATCAAGCTGTGAATTATTTGATGAACAATCGAATTCATTTATAGATGTTGCTCCGTTAAACGAATCTCGTGGAAATCATGCTGCAATACGAATAAACGATGGTAGAGTTCTTGTTGTTGGTGGTTCAAAGGCGTGGGGTGTTGAAATACCTGAAGTTGAATTATTTGATCCTAATGAAAATACATGGACAGTTGTAGGTACAATGTTATATAATCGGAGATCCCCCCAGGTTGAATTATTGAATGATGGCAGAGTATTAATTACTGGAAACTCTGAATTTGGGGAAATTTATGACCCAACAACAAACGAGTTAACCCAAACAGAAGAAATGATCGGGGACTATCGGTATGGGCATAGAACTATTGGATTAAATGATGGTACTGTTTTAATAACAGGGAGTGGAGTCAACTGTGAAATATATGATCCATCGACAAACCAATGGAGCAATACAGCGCCTCTCCCAACATATGTCAATCACCACTCTCTATCAAAATTATCGGAAGGACAAATTTTATTAACAGGAAATACAAATTATTTTTTTATGGAGAGCACAACAGGGACAGCTAAGATTCACCCAACCTTGTTGCAAAGTTTAATGATACATCAAATCTACCCAAACCCATTTAACTCTAGCACGAAAATCCAGTTTATTTCGAAAGAGTCAAATGAAATAAAATTTTCAATATTTTCAATTTCAGGAGAAGAAATATTTAATACAACAATTAGAGCAAAAAGCGGAATAAATTCTTTTATTTGGAGTGGAATTGACTCAAAAGACAAATTAGTTCCGTCTGGGATATATATAGCCTTAATGAGTAATTATTCAAATACAGTAACAAAGAAAATATCGTTATTAAAATAATTGTCAGAAATTAATCTTTATTGTTAGTCTCGGAACCCAGCCAAGCAACCCTAAATCTGAGTAGGCATAATCGAGATTTAAGTGATAAGGTATAAATGGAAAATTCTTTGAGGACAACCCAAATCCCATAGAAAATCGATTAATGTATTCACCTTTTTCATAGTCTGACATTGCTTTATCTGATTCATCATCTAAATCATCTGGATATCTCAAAAAAGTATTTTTAACACCAGCTCTAAGATAAAGAAGCTTCATTATTGTCAATTCTGCGCCAGCCATATAAATAGGATTAAAATCTCTTGGGTCACTGTATTCTGTATTAATAATAAAGCTCACTTTTTCTTGTTTTATGATCGCATCTGGACCAATGGGGGAAAAGGAGAGCCCAACTTTAAATGTCATTGGGAGTGACCATTGTTCTGTACCAAGTCGAGCAATCACATCTGGGTTACCATTTAAATCTTCATATGCATCAATATCCACTTTTTGATCCGTTCCGGTTAGGGTCATTTTTGAACCAAAATTAGTAATGGCCATTCCAATTTTTAATCCAGAAAATGATGTTGTATATTGAGAACCCACATCAACAGCTACCGCATTGGCGCTGGAAAAGGAAATTGTTTCTCTAATGATTTTGAATTGAATTCCTGTGGAAAATTTATCACTGATTTGTGTGCCATAGGCTAACCCAAGGGACAAATCATTAGCGGTAAATGTACCTTCTCCTTCAGGGGAAAACTCCGTCGTTCGAGTCATTTCACCATAAGCCATTTGATTAATACTTAATCCAAGATACCCTTGTCGGCCAAATTTAACAGCGGCAGCAAGAAAATTATGATTAATATCTCCAATCCATTCTGTTTGACTTATCATTACTTCTGATTTGCCGATACCGGTTATTCCAGCAGGATTCCAAAATAAGGCAGACACATCACTGACTTGTGCTGTGAATGCACCTCCCATTGCTGCTGCTTGTCCGCCTACTTCAACCTTCAAAAAGTTAGCTGCCGATGTTGATGCATTGTCGAATTGCCCATTTAAAATTGCAAATGTTGTTAAGATAAATAAAAGTTTCTTCATTTGATCACCGCAAACTTTCCAATATGTTCCTTCCCATTTTCAAATCCTCCAGAAACTACATGGAATATATATACTCCAAAAGCTACATCTTGATTATTATATGTTCGTAAATCCCAAGCTTCAATACTAGACCCTCGATACCCAGGACTACCGACTTCATGGTTAATCACCTGAACCAATTCCCCCGCTGAATTGTAAATACGAATCATACATTCTTCAGGAAGGCGGGTAAACTGAATTTCTTTTTGATATTGAATATATTCGTAAGCAGATGTGACAACATACGGATTTGGAACAACTAAAATTTCACTTAAATCTAAATCTGACGAGGTACCATCTGCTGTAGTTTGAATTATGTATTGATCTTCTCCCGGAACAATAGGGTTTGGGAATACAATATCTAATATATCGCCATAATTAAAACGTAAATTACTTGTGTTGAAATTCAAGACCCACCCCATAAGACCGGCATCTTCTGCAAAGTGATATGTATTGGATGAACCAATATACTCATCATGAATTGGAACTAATTGCAAATTAGTAGACAGGGAGTAATAATGAGCCCAAGACGAATCAAGCGTGGTGTCAGAATTTGTGAAAACAGAATCAACCACAATTGAACTGTCTGGTACCCACGGAGGAACTGGCTTTGAATTCCCAGCAACCTGATAAACAGCTAAGTTAAGTCGTTGGTTATTTTCTGTATCCCATATTTCGATGGGAAGTTGTATAGTATCTGGGTCAGCATTTCCTCTCAGAATATTTAAATTATAGTATGATGCAATGGACCCCGATTCTGTAAATCTAATTTGTAGATCAACACCCAATTCTTTATAGCTAATAATATCGGATGGTGGAGAAAATCCAGCGGATGCAGGATAATTATTATATAAATAGTCAACAAAACCACCCCAAGATGGGTTGGCAGCCCCAGATGCTCCACCACCTGTAAAAGCAAGGTTTGATGCAAGACTATCTAAAACAGTATGAATAACAGTGTCTGCTCCAGAAATGGTAAACGATGCATTGTTGAAGACGGGGATAAAACCATCAATAACATATTTCATTTTACCTGATTCTACATCGGAATCTTGATCTATAATAGTTTCTCCTGTTGTTGAGTTTGTTAATGTCCAATATGAAAAATACGTTGTATCCCAGTTTGCCATATCATCATCGGTAGAATCTATAGATATTCCATCATCATAAAAGTCAACGGAATACGAATAGCCCTTACTTACAAAATCGGACTCTTCTACTTCTACTTCACCTAAAAAATCAAAGACAAATGCTTCTGCATCCACCGCACTCAAAGTAGCTTTTGCTATACCCGTATGTATTACATTTTTATCTCCAATTTCATGCCCAAGGGACTTGCCTTGCGGAACAATTGAAATGGTATTATCTCCATCTATAAATGCATTCTTTACTTTAGCATTTTCCATGGGGTCCACACGGGCTCCAGACCAATCGTCAGGTCCATCATAAGCAGAAATGGAATACCAATATTCATAACCATTTACCAAATCTTGATCAATAAACGAATAACGTAATCCGTCGTCATTTCCGAGATTATAATAAATTAATGGGTCAGACATTGCATAGGCTCCATTGAGTCCGTCCATTTTATCAAAAATAGCCAGCGGTTTATAAAAATCAGTTGGGTTGCCATTAAAATCTGTTACCACTGAGCCCCAGGTATTTCCCCGATCAGAACTTCTATAAACACGATATCCTTGGAATGCATTATTTCCTGTTACAGGATCGATAGAATTTTCACTGCGATTATCCCAGAATAGAGCAACTTTTCCATCTTGCGGAACGGCATGTACAACTGGAGGTTGTGGTGGTTGTGGACTGGCGCAATTGTTATCATATAAGGATTGAAAAACTTTTGCATTCCTTAATAAATCCGCTTCATTAATTCCCATAAAATCAGCAAAAGTAAAAATGACATATTCTCCCGGCGCCACAGCCATTTCTGGAATAGTATCGCCATCTGCTGTTACTTGTTCTGGTCCGCCCGCAGCAACAATCCACGTTATATCAGGGCCGTAAGAATAAGGTTTTTGGAATAAATCATTAGAAGGCGGTTCAATATTATGTGGTTCTTGTATTCCATGACTCATTTGAATATTATATGCATCATTGTCGCTTTGGGAATCTTCACTGTATTCGTATGTATAAAAAGTTGAAATATCATATGATTGAATTGAACCATCCATATTGTATTTTGTACATTCAAGAAATTTGAGTCCAATCCACCCAAGTCCAGATGACACAAACCCCGATGATTCATCATCCGGATCCCAAACAATGGCTAAATTTTCTAATAAATGTGCATCCGTAGTGTCAGATAATTTTTCTGCAATGTGAGGATCATCTGCAGAAATGAGCATACATAAATCATCAGTCCATTCCGCGCTTCCTTGTTCTGGCGCATCTGGATCTCCAGCGATTCCAAAGTATAAATCCCTTAAGGTATCATTACCCACATTTGTCATTTTCTGAATAAATATAAGTCCATCATTCCCAAAGGTATTTGCATAATTTAATACCCAAGTATCGATACGTACATTTAGTGGACCAACGCCATTGTTGCTTGCGTAAGTATTTCCATCTGTTGGGTCATTATCAGTTACAACAAAATAAGCTTCTCTGTCAGCTTGAACACCCAATCCGCATGGAGCATCCGGGAATCCTTCCGGCCCTAACGCCGGCTCCACGCCAGGGAAATAAAGCGTATCTTCAACATTGCCGTTTGCATCATACAAAACGGATGCAAACGTTCCTGTTGGATCCGCTTCAATAGGCCATCGATCTGGCCAAGATTGCTCCATATCGCTGAAAGCAATTCCAATATTTTGATCTGTGTCACTATATCCAGCATCATAACCCGGTAACGGTTCAAACTCTTCTTCCGAATCTCGTACAGAACCCCGAACACCCACAGAGACAGATGGGACACCATTTTTTAATGCACCCACCATGGGTGCTTGTGTCCAATAGTATGTACAACACCCATTTGTTATCATGCTTCCAGCGGGGAATTCATGGTTTAATCCCCAGCGATCATATCCATAAATTGCGGCATTCGATAAACGTAAAACCATATTTCCTTTATCAAGAACACTTCGCTTTCTGTCGTCATATGCTGCGGGTCTACCAAGAGGAGCTCGTCCTTTTGAAGGGGCTATAAATTGATTATAATATTCACGTTTAGAAAGCCCAGTTGTTGGGTTACCCGCATGGATTGCAATATTAAGTAATAAGGTAATTATTAAATATTTTTTCATGTTTACATTCCTACACTTAAGCCAACTTCAATATGTCTAGGCGAACTGTAATAGTATGGACGCCATAGATACATAGGGGAAATATTGGGATTTAGATTTACATCAGGTTGTCCTGAATTTCCGAAGACGCGAAGCACATTTTGATAATTAAACACATTTGTAATATCCATAAATAATCGTGCTTTTGTTTTTTTAACCGGCAAATCGTAAAATGCTTTCATATTGAAATTTGCAGTAGGCGGCATTCGACCTGAATTTGGTTCATCAATTGGGCGCCCTCTGGAGTCTGTAGGTGTGTAAGGCAACCCACTTCCAATATTTCCTAATACATTTATTCCAAACCCTTTTGGATGTTGATAATCAATCCCGATGTTTATAGTATGTGTTTGGTCCCAGTCCATCGTAAATGTGCGATTATAATCACGCCACCCGTAGACGGATTCCAAATAAGCCACATCCCAATGGTAAGATGAGTTAGGCGCATTACCTTCCGCGCGGGCCATAGCATAATTGATGTACCAACTATAATTATTTGAAAATAGTTTTTCTAGAGAAATTTCAAATCCTCGGGAATTTGCATAATCCATATTTTCATAAACTGCATATTGTTGTGGGTCGGCATCATAAATCCGAGAAGCGGCATAATCAAACAAATCTTTATAATATAAAGTGGAGCTTAATACATAATGTTCTCCAATCCAGGTTCTTAGCCCCATTTCATACTGCACAGATCTCTGAGGGCTTACATTTGGACTCCCAACTTCCGGGATATACCAATCGGATAAATTATATGGAAATGGAAATAAATTATTCCCATATAAATTATTATTTTGAGCCATGGAATTTGCATTGCCAGACCACCCCGGAGCTGCAATGTTATTTCCTTCTTGGTTCCCATAATTATACATATAGTACAAGTCTGGAAACTGGTAAAAGTGTCCATACGAAAAATGAAAAGCAACTTTATCCGTTATGGGGTACCCAATACCTAACCTTGGGCTAAATTGACTTTTAATTTCAGCATCGGGTGCTGGCGTTCCACCTGTGATATTTCCATTATCATCTCGATTTAAGTAACCCCATTCCAAATTTTCAGAATTTTCGACAGTTAGAGAACCGACATCACTCGGTTCAATCCATACAGTTTCGCCACCATCAGAATAATAATACCCCAATTCTTGAGTTGGGTCTGGGTAGTGACTTTTTGGGTCTAACTGATCCATTCTAATCCCGATATTAACGACCACATCATTATATTCAATTTTATCTTGGATATACCAACTTTGAGATTCAGGTTGATGCTCATACATAATGAAGGACGGATCGCCGGAATTGCCAAAATATCCACCTCCAATTCCGTACGCCGCAAATCGAGCTAAATCATATTTTTTTTGTTCAAACCCCGCCTTTAATTGGTGTTGTTTATTAATTTGCCAAGTAATATCTCCACCCCAACTTTTATAGTTAGATTTATACCACGTATAATCATGCATTGTGGAAACACCCTCTCTTATCGAATCTCCATAAATGTTATAAATATTGTAGCGCCCGTAAAATTCATAGTTTGATGTATTATCATATGCGTCGCCCTCTCTTAATCGCGCATCAACGCCCCAGTCATAATTTTCAGGATTTGTGGATGTTGCGCCCGATTGAATATCCCAATATTCATCAGAAAGAATAGCTTCTCCGGCATCCCAAGCATCATTACCGTTTTCATCTTCCCAATTAAAGACATTCCACGAACTATCATTATTCCAGTCGCTATAGGGTTCATCATTATCCCAGATACCATTTCCATTCTCATCATTCCACCATTCAGTTGAATAAATACTCCAAACACCATCACCATTCATGTCTGCATAAGGTTCAGCATAATATCCCAACCATAAGTAATCTTCTCCAGCAGGAACTGTTTCGGGCGTGTATCCTTCCCATCCTTTAGGAATATTTATTATTTTACTTTCTAGTTCATGATTCTCGGATAATAATGTTTCATAGCCATACCATGATTCTGTTTTATGGTCTTGGTAACGAGCGGTGATATACATATCCTCTGAAACAGCATAGCTTGCTTTTATTTGTAAATCAGTCGAAAGGTCAAAATCAATTCCACTTCGATCGGGTAGCTGTCTATAACTCATAGAAAAAGATTGAGATTCTTCAGAAAATTTATTGTACCCTATGGTAAGTTTTAATTTTGAAATGGGACGCAAGACTAGCTTAGCATTGTAACGATCTCGAATACGATAAGCGCCCGACTCTTCAATATTACCCTCTGAAAGTAGATCTGGGATACCATCTAAATTAATATCAGCCATCGCCAATGTATCGACTTCATTTTCATCCTCAATACCATCTTCATTCAAATCGAGCCAATTTCCATCAATACCGTCATCATTTACATCTTTCCATACATTGAAAGGTAATTTATTTTTCCAAAGAGATGTTCGTGTATTTAAACGATCTGCAGAAACAAAAAAAGTTGCAATATTTGGCTTGAAAAATAGAAGGGGGCCACTGAAAGTTCCCTCAATTCGAGATTGATCCCAGTCATTAATTTCGTTGTTAAAAAAGTTATCGGAAACACCGCGAAGACTCCACGAATAATCTGAACGACCTTCTTTTGTTACAATATTTACAACACCGCTCATAGCTTCCCCGTACTCTGCATTGAAGGCGCCAGTAATTACAGATAATTCAGAAATGGCACTTCGAGAAACATCCATACCCATTTCCCCATATAGCGCATCTTCAACAACAAAACCATCCACAAGGAAAGTAACCTCTCCAGTACGCCCGCCCCTAAAATGAATCCCACTTTCTGAATTATCATTTTCAATAACCCCAGCCATTGTTGTCATGGCATCTTCAAAGGAGTTGATAGGCATATTTTCCAACTTTTCTTCTTCCATCGTAATGGTTGTTGCTGTTTGATCTCGAACAATAATTGGTCTTTCTGCTTCCACGGTTATTTCTTCACCATCAACCGCAGATATATCCATTTTGAAATTCAATTGCGTAGTATGGTTTGCATTAATAATTACATCCTGAACAATAATTGTTTTGTAGCCAATGTATGATACAGAAACCGTGTATTTTGCAGCAGGTATAAAAATAATGGAATAGTCACCATTTTGACTGGATGCGGTTCCCATTGTTGTATTTTTTAAAACGATATTCACGCCAATCAGCGGATCTCCGGACGTAAGGTCAGTAATAATCCCCTTGAGTTTCCCAGTATCACCAGCAAACAGGAAAGATACAATAATGAAATAGAATAATGTTTTTTTCATAAAGCGCTTCCTCCAGAATAACGCAGGTTGAAAATAAAGGTAAAGGTAGAGCATTAGGTGTGGTTGTATCAAGGGAAAAGTTCTATATTTTCAAAAGGCATATTTATCTTGTTTTTTCTTGAATCATTTGAAAAAATGTTACATATTCCCTTCCGCTCTAGGGTTAGTTACACCCCAAAAAGCCGAGGTTTTTAATATTTTACACATTGATTAGTTAGTCAGGAGTTACTTATGGATACTTTAAAAAGAGTTTTCCACGTAAAAGCTGTTTTGTTTCTGCTATTAACCAGCCACCTATTTGCAGGTGACGTTGGTAAAGTTGTAGGGACAGTTGTGGATAAAGAAAATGGCAGTCCATTGCCAGGCGTAAATGTTATGCTTGCTGGATCTTCTTATGGTGCTGCAACAACGGAAACGGGGTCGTTTGTTATTTTAAATGTTTCCCCGGGACTTTACGATGTAAAGTTTAGCTTTATCGGATATCGCGCAGTTACTATCGAACAAGTTCGGGTTACGTCAGACTTAACCACAAATCTTTTTGAAACTAAACTTGCTTCTGAAGCACTAGAGGGCGAAGAAGTTGTTGTTGTTGCCGATAAACCACTTATTGAAATAAATGCTACAAATGAAGTTCGCGTTGTTCGCTCAGAAGACATTCAAAATATGAACGTACGAGGTTATGCTGACGTTGTTGCGCTTCAAACAGGTGTTGTTACAGATGCAAGTGGTAATCTCCATATTCGCGGTGGCCGTACAGATGAAGTTGGCTTTTACGTGGATGGTGTTTATGTTAACAATGCTTATACAAGTGGTCGCGCAGGTGACGTGCCAAATTTAAGTTTAGAAGAAGTATCATTTCAGTCAGGTGGGTTTGGAGCTGAATATGGATCCGCTAATTCTGGTATTGTTAAAACAACAACAAAAACAGGTGGATCTGATTTAGATATTACCGTTGAAGGTATTAAAGATTTTGGTTCTCCCGATGCATCAGTAGATAAACCATTCGCTTATTCTTACGGGTACCAATTAGGTTCATTTGCTTTAGGTGGACCCGTTCCAGGATTAAACTGGTTACGATACTTCCTTTCTGTTGAACAATCTAGTTTAGCAGATGCAAGCCCAACAAATGCAACAATCCCTTATTATACAGGCGAACTTGATGCTGCAGGCCGGCCTGATGTTGGTGATAATTATATTGACGCAAATGGGAATACCATTTGGGATGATTTTATTGATAAAGATGCAAACGGTGTTTACGATGAGGGCATTGATACTCCCGCAGAAGTATATACAGATAATAACGGTAATGGCGAATACGACGCGCCAGATTATCGCGATATTTCAGCTGACGATGTAGAATATAGATGGGGGCCTAAGCCAAATAACTGGATTGAAAAATCAAGTATTGCCGGTAACGTCCTTATTGATTTTCAGCCAAAGTTTAAATTACCCTGGAAATTAAAAATAGGTGGGTCATCATTTAATAGTGAGCGATCTAATTATAGTCATTCACGCTCCTTGTTCGATATGTATAGCCCAAATAGCACATCCAATAAAGTTGGCACAGGCGATTGGATAAATAGATTTAATAAATCAGACAATGGGTTTTTATCTTACTATGGTAATTTGAGTGGCGCTATTCCTGCATTTAAAAATATGTTTTTTAATGTGCAATACAGTCACTCGGAAGATTCGTATAAGTATTATGATCCTGTTTTTGATCAAAGTTATGGTCAATTTACTTATGAAGACGGAACATTATCTGGACTGGAAGTTCCTTATATTAATTCAGGTAAAATGTATGATTATACTAGTGATCCTGTTTATCAATATGTGGTCACTGACTCTAATGATAATATTTTAGGTGTTTATGATTATGATTATTGGAATTTCGATACGGTAGATATTGGTTCACAATCGTGGGCTCAAGATACAAGTGTATATTGGGCGTGGGACTCAACAGCATTTTGGCATTATAACGAAATGCGGTATGACGATATGAATTATATCAACCCACTATATAACGGAAATGCAAAAATGCCAACTCCAGATTTAGAATTAGCAAACTATACTAAAGCTGGATATACAAGCGCAGACGGAAGTAATTATACAAAACGCAACACTTCTAGAGATGCATTTACCGGTTCATTGACGTGGCAGTATAATAATCACGAATTGAAAGCAGGATTTGAAATAACAAATAGTATGATTCGTTATTATAGGTTGAGCCGCTCTCGTTCTGTTACAAACTATTTTTCAGTAAATGCGCCATATTCAGGAACTCAAGATATTTGGAATTATGAATGGGTTGCAACTGATACTGATTCAAATGGTGTCGTTTTAGATTCCGCACTGTCTGTCACTATGGGTCAAGATGGCGTCTTAGATTATACTCAAGATGATACTGATTCCTGGAAAAATGATGATTATGACGGCGATGGCGATTCAGATTATGATGATTATTTTGGTAATTATAAACATCAAGCGTATGCATCTGCTTATGCTGAAAATATTGGATACAATATTACAGGTGAAGAAGAAGTAAACTCAGGTCAAGATGATGCGCGTCGCCCTAATAGCAGAGCATTTTATCTTCGAGACAAAATTGAGTTAAACGATTTAGTTTTGAATTTAGGATTACGTTATGATTATTTCGACCCAGCGAACCAAATTTTCAACCCTGAAACAGGTGGAGCAAATAATATTGTTATTGATGATAACAATCAAATTGCTGAAACAGTTTATGCAAAAGATGCGGATGAAAATGGCATATTAGATCCCGCTGAATATATTTATTGGGACCCCACATCGGAAGATGAAACAGGTCGTCCACACCGTATTGATGCAGAACCAAGATCATTAATTAGCCCGCGTGTTGGTATGGCATTCCCAATTTCAGATAAAACGGTATTTCACGCACAGTATGGAAAATATTTCCAACAGCCTGAAAATAATCGTTTGTTTGTAAGTTATATTCGATTTGTTCAAAATTTGAGCCAAGGGAATTTCACTATTTCCGCAAACCCAGATTTACAACCACAAGAAAACACACAATACGAAATTGGTTTTAAACAAATGGTTTCGTCTGATATAAGTATTGATGCTACCGTTTTTTACAAACAAATGACAGGTTACCCTCAAATTCGAAATATTGCTGCACGTCCCGTTGGATATGCTCTATATGTGAATGGGGATTATGGTACAGTTAAAGGATTAAGCTTATCATTAAAAACTCGGAGAGTAAGTAATTTAATGCTTGATGCGAATTACACTCTACAGTATGCGGGGGGTACAGGGTCAAGCGCAGGTGGTAATTATCGTATTGCTTGGCAAGGTGGTAATAATTTAACCTATGTTTCACCTCTTGATTTTGATCAGCGCCACACTGGAAATCTAGCGCTTGATTACCGCACAGGAGCTCGTTCTAGATTACCATTATTTGGTATGAATTTATTAATGAGATTTGGTAGTGGTCTTCCGTACACTCCAGTCCAAGTAGACACAGAAGTTTTAACAGGTGGAATTTCTTACCGACCTACTGCTGCATTTAATTCAGCAAATATGCCTTGGTCTATGAATGTAGATTTAAAAGTGGACAAAGGTTTGAGTTTTGGTAAATACAATATGAAATTCTTTGTCTGGGTGAAAAACCTCTTAGATTTCAGAAATGTAAGTACAATTTATCCCGCAACTGGTCAAGCTGATAATGATGGTTGGCTTGGAACAGATGAAGGTGTTAATTGGATGACAACTGCTGCTTTTAATGGAACAGCGACACAGGAACAAGCCGCTAACCTTTATAATTCCAAACTGTCAAATCCTTATAATTGGGAAGAACCAAGACAAGTACGAATTGGTTTCAGGATTGATTTATAATGATGAGTCAGGAAAATAGGAGATATAATACAATGCAAATTAAAAAAATAATTCTTCTGTTGGCTATGGGCACAATGCTAATGGCTGCAGAACCAACAAATAAAGTAGGAGACCCAGACCATGCGAACGGATTGTTCAAATCTATGTTTCCTAACTCGGGTGTAATTGAACACGTTTTATGGGATGGAAATAATATTTCCACTGTACATGGTAATCATGGCGACGTATCAAGTTATCACGTAACGGGAAGTTCTGGAACTGAATGGCCAAAGGGGAGTGGCAAATTTGCTATTTTTCAATCTGGTCTTTGGATGATAAGTGCAAAATCAAGACCAAACGATCCTTCCTTGTCGGATGAAGATGATACAACGCCATATACGGATGATGTGCGTTCTGCTGCATCAGAATATTCTGCGGAATTTGTGCCGGGGAATATGTCCGGTACGAGCGATGGACATATTTATCAAATTCATCGTGCGGAACTAGATGCTTTTCTTGAAAATGATTATGCCACTTATAGCGCTATGAGTGCTTCATTACCCATTACGAAAATTGATGGTGCTAATATATTTACTGAGCCAGCAACAAAATCATTTCCTACAAGTGATTTTGAAAATTGGCCCGCAGAAGATGGGGCTCCGTGGATAGATGCAAACGGTGATGGTGTATATAACATACAAGATGGTGATTATCCTGATATTTTAGGAGACATGTTTCATTGGTATGTTATGAATGATGGTGATGCCGCAACACATCAAAACTTATGGGGAACGGTTCCTATGGGTGTTGAAGTTCAAACATCTGTTTTTGGTTTTAACCAAGCAGGCGCCCTAGGAAATATTCTTTTTGTTCGCTGGGTGGCTATTAACAAAGGTACAGATGATTTAGATAGTGTTTATGTATCTATGTGGCATGATGATGATGTTGGCGATGCAAGTGACGATTTAGTCGGTTGTGATACTTTATTGAGTGTTGGATATACATATAATGCTGGTGCAGATATGTTATACGGTGCTGGTGTTCCAGCTGCCGGTGCGGACTTCTTTCAGGGACCTCTAGTGGACTCTGAAGGAGATACTGCATCTATATTAACATGGTCGCAAGATTCTAGTTATTTTGTAAAAACCTTTAACGGTAAGAAAAGACTCGGCCTTACATCTTTTGCTAAATATACAAATAGTGATCCAACAGCGGGTGACCCCGAGACAGCCGAAGAAGCTCTAAATTACATGAATGGTAGAAACGGTGAAACAGGAGAACAATTTGTTGATCCAGGTACAGGTGAACCTACCTTATTCCGCCATGCAGGAAACCCGGTTACGGGGGCTGGTGATTTAGATCATACCGAAGGTGATCGTCGTTATATGATGACATCAGGTCCATTTACTTTTAATGTAGGCGACACAGCAGAAGTTGTAGGTTCTATCATAATTGCAGCAAGTGGCGATTGGCAAAAGTCTATTACAAAAATGAAATACTATGATAATTTTGCTCAAGGTGCTTTTGATGCAAACTTTAATGTGTGTTCACCTCCAGCTCCAGAAGTAGAAGTGTCTCAAATGGATCGAAAAGTAGTTTTATCATTTGAAGGTATTGCAGAAAAAGTTGAAGAATATTCATGTGCTGGATATGGATTCCAAGGGTATAATATTTACCAAGGTGAATCTGCTGTAGGTCCATGGAAGCGAATTACCACATATGATTTAGTGGATGATATTAAATTAATCATTGATCAAGGTTTAGATGATGCTACTGGAGAATTATTAGAATTCCCATCTCAGTTTGGTACCGATACTGGTATTGATCACTTTATTGAAATTGATCAAGATTATGTAGATGGTGGATTATTAATTAATTATCGTGAATATTATTTTGCTGTTACAGCTTATGCGTATGACCCAGAAGCAGCGAAACGCGTTATTGAAAGTCCTATTTATTCGTATACCGCTATTCCAAATCCACCAGGAGTTGGAACAGAATTAGCTATTGGTAATAATGAAAATGTGGAATATTCACATACGTCCGGCACAGCAGGAACATCCATTTATCCAAATGTGGTTGACCCATATTTATTAACGGGTGAATTATATAGTGTTACAGTTGAAGAAGCAGACAGCACTAGGTCTAAATGGGTTTTATCTAGTGGTGGAGAAGTCGTTGCTGAAGATACGCTATTCCCAATTACACAAGACTACTTTGCCATCTTAAAAGATGCAAATGGCGGAATTGACCCTGACGGTGTTTATATTAATAATACTATTACAGATGGATTTATTTTAACATTCCAAGATGGTTTGTGGGATGTGAACGATTATTCTAGCGCAACAGAAACGGTGGCAGATACAGTTAATTCTGCACTTGCTTTTTCAGGGTTAGGGTCTGGCGGGTTTAGTGCTTGGGCAGATTATATGAATTTCTTATTTGATGCTTATGGTGCAAATGCTGGTTTTTCACCTGCGAATGGCGTCCCTGGTGTAGCAGATAAGCAACGCGATTTAGAATTACGATTTACGGAAAATGGATCTATCGCTTCTTACGCAAATATTCAATCGTTACGCGGGAATGTGGATCCTGATACAATTATGATTCCATTTGAATTATGGGATGTTGAAGGCGGAGAAGAAAGACAAATCAATGTTTTGACTTACCAGGTTGCTGGAGCATCAAAACCGTCTAGCTTAATTGAAGGTGCTATATTTAATGAAGATGAAACGGTAAGCCATTGGGCTTTTTCAGCAAACTTCCAATATGTACCTGTATATACAGATTATAATGCAAGTTCTGTTTCACCTATTCATCCGCAAAATAATGCAGATCAAACAGGTTGGGTACTGAATTTCGATCGGAACAATACTGTATGGCAAGGCGGCGATCAAATCGAAATTGTATTTGATAATCCATTGGTACAAGGGGTAGACGAATATCAATTTACTCCAATTGGTACAGCATCAAGTGCAGACGTTTCACTCGATATTGAAAAAATCAATGTATTCCCCAATCCATATTTTGGACAAAATCCAGAAGAGGGTAACCCTCAGGGTAGAATGGTTTATTTTACACATTTAGGTGTAGGTACATCTACAATTCGGATTTATACCATTTCTGGAGATTTGGTTACACGATTTGACCATAGCGTTGAAAGTGAAAATGCCGCGGGTGGTAACCGGGCTGTTTGGGATTTGAGAAATAGCAATGGTATTCCTGTAGCAAGTGGTGTATATATTGCATATATCACCGTCACAGATGAGAATGGTTCTGCCATTGGAGAGAAAATTTTGAAACTTGCAATCTTCCAGCCTGAAGAGCGGCTGGACTTATTTTAAGCATCGGAGGATAGAATGTATAAATCTATTTATTACAAATATGTGTCTATAGGGCTTTTGCTCGGGATCTTTTTTCTGAGCACAGCAGTAGAAGCGGGGAGTAAAGCTCGCCGTGGAACAGCGGGCGCTCAGGAATTATTAATGCCTCTCGGTTCTAGAGGAACTGCAATGTCTGGTGCTTATGTAGCTGGTATTACAGGTGTAGAGGCAGCTCACTGGAACATTGCTGGTTTAGGTGGTATGGAAGGAAATGGGGAAGCAATGTTTTCTCAAAGTAATTGGATTGCTGATATTGATATGTCTTATGGTATTGTTGCCACATCTGTAGGTGCCAATATGTTTGGTGTATCTTTAAAGTCATTTAATTTTGGCGATATTCCTGTTACTACAAGTTATCAACCTGACGGAACAGGTGAAATGTATTCACCGAGATTCTTTACATTGGGCGCAATGTATGCGCGTCGCGTAACGGATCGGATTCGATTTGGAACTGAATTTAAAATTGTGAATGAATCCATTATGCGAGAAACGGCAACAGGATTTGCAGTGGACGCAGGTGTTCAATACAATATTAATAATATTCAGCTTGGGGCATCCATTAGAAATCTAGGAACAAATATGAAATTCAGCGGATCTGACTTAGACGAATTTCATCAACCAGAAGGTACTGATCCAGGAACGCCTAATGAGCCTCGTCAAATTGGAACATCTCAATTTGAAATGCCCACAACATTTGAAATGGGAGCAGCATACAATAAATCCTTTTCTGGAAATGATGTTACATTAGCAGCATCCTTTTTAAATAACAATTTTTCATTCGATGAATATCGCTTTGGCGCAGAAGTTAAAACCATGGGAATGCTTTATCTCCGTGGCGGAATGGCTTTCGCCCAAGATCCAGAACCCTTTGGTGATGACGGTATTGAAGGTACAACCGATGATAGCGAAGATGTTGTTTGGGAACAAAAAACTGAAGATTTTATCTGGGGTCCGTCATTTGGATTTGGACTGGACTTTTCCAAACTATTAGGTGTAGGTTTATCCGTAGACTATGCATACAGATCTGCTGAATTTTTCAGTGGAGTAAGCTGGTTATCTTTAAACTTCGCCTTTTAAACGAAGGTAGAAGGCGCAATAGGTGGAGTAAAATACAGATTGTATTCCCATTTATTGTTGCTTGCAAGCAAGAAAAACAAACAAAGGAGTTAAAATGAGTAAGAATGTGATAAAGTTCTTAAGCGTAATGCTCGTCCTAACATGGACTCTTTCTGCAGAAGGAGCAAAATCTGGTTCGGTTGACCGTGCTGGAAGCCATTTAGGACTACATTATTCAGAGAACGGCTCAACAGGTGAAGCAGATGCTTTAACGGGACCGATTGTACTTCCTCGTAAGGAATACACCCAGAGTTTCAACCGTGGTACAGCTGATACAATGTCATATGATAGCCAAGTAGGATGGGGTGGACAATTTATCCAATCTCCTGGCGACGCTATGTTAATGATGTATCAATTACCAGCAGATGCGACCCTTAAGGGCGTAAATATTCCCATTTATGAGTGGGGTACTGGCGATCAGGAATTTACCGTTTCTGTCCATAGACTTTCTTATCCAGTAACCGCTGATGGCGAAACTGCTTATAGCAGTGATGCTGTTGATGGTGACGGTTGGATTGGTGGATATGATATGGCTGAAGATGGTTCTGTTTCTATTGAAGGTACAGAATACACATCTGGCGGAACAGTCAGTATTTGTCAAGATGGTGCTAACGCTGTTGCAGAAGGCGCAACAGATCCATTAGGTAGCGAGGCAGGTTTTGGACCTCCCGGAGTTCCTGTAATGGGTCTTGTATGGCCAGACGGTGTTACAGCTGTAACAATGACACCTGCTACACACGGTGACTATGCTGTGGATGGAATTACTGACCATTGGATTAATTTTGCTGATTTTGGTTCTGAACCAGAATTGTTGCAAGGTGAATGGGTTGGTATTATGGTTTCTTACACCGGTGAAGGTGGCGGAGACGATGAAGCAACTGGTTTCTTCTATGCAGAAGGTAACGGCGTTGTTTCTCCATGGGCTTTCATGAAGTTTTATGCAGGTTGTGGTGGTACATCCGGTAACGGTGGTTGGCATATTCGCCATTGGCTCATTCGCTATAATTTAGCGGTTGAACTAACAGGTGATCGTGCTCCAGCTATTAGCGGTGCTACACCTCTTTATACAACAATGTCTAATGATGCTCGCCCAGTATCAGCTACAATCACGGATGATAACCCATCTGGTGGTGCTGCTGGTGTTGCAAGTGCAACATTGCATGTATATCCAATGCCATCTCACGCATATCAAACATTTGATATGACAGCTGATGGTGATACATATTCTGCTGAAATTCCAGGAATGGAAGCAGGAACTGAAATCTATTGGTGGATTACTGCAACAGATGTTGAAGGTAATGAAACTGAAACAACCCAATGGTATTACAGTATTTTTCAAGCAACACAACCAACACTATTTTTCTATAATAGTGCAGAATATGGTTCGTTTATTGCTGGATACTATATGTATGGTTTAACACACCCATTCGATTTCTGGGATGGTGCTAATTATGGTGCAGCTACTGGCGACCTTTTAGCAGCATACGAATCAGTGATTGAAATGAGTGGCGGTGGCCCAGCTGTAATTAACAGTGAAGCTGTTGCTCCATGGTTTGCTGAAGGTGATAAAAACTACATTCTCGCAGGCGATGAATGGTTAGGCGCACAATCTAGTTGGACGAATCTTGACTATGTTGAAGGTGATTTCCAATATGATGTTCTTGGTATTGATGCTGACTATAATGATATTAATTATGGTGCAAGTGGCGACCAAGGTGGTGTATCTCGTTTAGAAGCTATTGAAGGCGATGCTATTTCTGGTGCACTTCATGCTTTCTTAGCTGACTCATTAGATCTTAACTATGATCCTAATTATGAATTAGGGATTGACAACTGGCTAGACGCTGTAGATGTTGTTGATGGTTTCAGCAACTCTTTCAACGCTTATTCCACAGTTCTTGATTCTAATGGTGTTCTTTCAGATGATGCTGAATTAATGGCTACAGGACCTTATAAAGCACACGATAATGGAAGTAAATCTGTTTTCTTTGGCTTTGATCCGTTAGCAACAAATGCGACAGATGCTGATTCAGGATATGTGTGGACAGGTATTCAAGGATTTGGTCCTTTACAATCAGCTGTAGTATGGGCTGACGTGTGGGCATCTGTCGGTGATGAAGATACGAACCCATTAGCTCAATCTTTTGAGTTACTCGGTAACTATCCAAACCCATTCAACCCAACAACGAACATTGCATTCAACTTGAATGTACGTTCTGATGTGACTGTAAGAATCTTCTCCGTATTAGGTGAAGAAATTGCAACAATCCAAAGTGGTAATCTCGCTTCAGGAACCAACATGGTTTCTTGGAACGGAACAAACAACTTTGGTCAATCCGTTGCTTCTGGTCTCTACATCTATCAAGTAGAAGCTGGTCAACAGTCCTTAACAGGGAAAATGATGCTCTTGAAATAAGATCATTCATTTGATGAACCTAAAAAGGGGCAAGGAAACTTGCCCCTTTTTATTTTAACCCTTTTCTCATTTTTCACATTATTGTTTTCCTTTAATTTCCGCGATGAAAAAAATCCTAATTAATTCATTTATATTTTTATTATTCTTTTCCTGCTCGTCAAAAAAAGAGTCGGTTTTAACGATCAACGGCGAATCAGTTTTTGAAGATGCACTATATAGAACATCACCAAAAAAGACTTTTAATTCAATGCCATCAAATGAACGAGAAATGGCATTAAAGCAATGCGCTGTTAATGAAATTCTTCTAAAAGAAGGTTATGATGCAGATTTACAAAACCGTAAATATGTTCAAACGCAAGTTGAGATCAAAAAACATCAAATATCAATAGATTCCCTATTTAGCAAAGTTATTTGGGTAAACACATTATCTGATAGTGTTGTCCACGATGCTTATCAAAAGCTTCATAAAACAGTGGGTATGAGACATATTTTAATTTCTCACCGCTGGGGTCATAAAACAAAAACAACCCGAACGAAAGAAGAAGCACTGACTATAGCAAACAATATTGTATCAAGAATAGAAAGTGGCGAATTGGATTTTGAAAAAGCGGCACGTTTTTACACAGATGATCCTTTAATGAAAGTTGAAGGTGGAGATTTAGGATTCATTTTTTGGGGAAATATGCTTCCAGAAGTTTTATATGAAGCATGGAATGCATCACCGCGAACAATTGTTGGCCCATTTGAATCCCCATTTGGCTATCACTTAATTCGTGTTTATGGAACAAAATCAGCTCCCCAGCCACCCTTTGATGATGCAAAAAAGTCAATTATCCATTTAATCAAATCTGGAAAAACACCTGAATATCGGATTCAAAAAGAGAAGGCGGAAAAAGCATTAATTAAAAAATATAATTTTACTTTTTCTCATGACGCTATCGATAGTTTATTTAAAGTGACGCAAGCTATTAAGCTTGAATTGAATCAAAATATATCTATTTCGTATTTAAATAAAGTAGCCTTTGCCTTACCGATTGGAAGTTTAAATGGAGAACCAAAATATTTAACATGGTTTTTAAATGAAGCTCGACTTGTTAAAGCAATATATGGTTCACCGATTTATAATAGATATTCAATTTTAAAAACGTTTGAAGATATTATTCATCGGCACTTAGGCGTGAAAGAATCCATTGCTAATGAATATGTGTCAAAAGAAATATTGAATAGAGAATTAGAAAAGACGGAGCAGGTAGAAATTCTGAACTTAATACTTAGTCAAAAACTAAAAGCGGAAAAAGGGTTAACGTTTGATATTTTATCAAACAGAATTTTAACATCTAATGATATTTGGTTAAATCCAAAATATATTACTCCGTAACAAAAATACGATTTAACATATTATACAAATCGCTATACGGGAATCCTTGCCCCAAATAATATTCCCCGTTTGCATCTTGTAGAATTAATTCCCAGTGAAGATGAGCACCGGCACGTGTTCCAAGTGTTGAATCTTTTGTACCTGTATTTCCACTTCTTCCGAGAAAATCCCCACGGTCCACACGCGCTCCCGGGACAATTTCTTTATCGATGGTAGACAGATGAGCATAAATTGTAATAACACGATATCCAGGAACGAGATCAAACCCATGATCTAAAAAGACAGCTTTTCCCAATAAAATATTATGAAAAACATCGGAAGGTGTTTGTCCAACTTGAGCGCTTTCTTCTAACAAGTCAATACGAAATTTGGGAGGCACTTCTTTATAATGATGATCTGCTCGCACAACGACACCGTCAGCTGGCGCAAATATTGATGTTCCCCAGTTTGCAAAAAAGTCTATCCCGCGGTGAGTCCCACTTCTATAAGTGCGAGGAGCATTTGGCAATCGAGATGCCCTTTTTGGGACAGGAACACCACGACAGGGAAGTAATAACTCAAGTGAATCAAAATGAGCTAATGTTGGCCTTCCAGGTGCTTTGCTTTTTTGATGTGCGATTTGACGAGGAAGAGAAAAAACATGCATGGGAGAATTCAAAGGATCTTCCCCAAAATCCTGTTGGCTAAAAATTGAGGAAAATGATAAAAGAATAAATAAGGCTATTTTCATTTTAAAAAATAATCAAATGCATGATGACATGCTTCATTGGGTAATTCTATAAAAGTTTCATCTGCGATAGAATCAAATATAGATTTGTCGTCAGAACCGGAAAAGGAAAATGGATGTTTAAATTTTACTTGAATCATTTTTATTTTAGTTAATTGGATTGTTTCTAAAATTGACCATTCATATTTAGCCCAAGATGTTGGGATAAATATTAAACCGTCTGCCCAATTTCGATTCCGTTGAATAAAATTGATTGCCTGAAATGTTTTATGTGTTTGTAAGATTTTTAATTCAACATTCTTCATATGGAGATGTTTTTTTATAGAACGATTTAATTTGTCTAATGTGAGTGTATTGCTTGATTCAGTTGCTTTCACACCTAATAGATTTAAATTCGGTCCTTGAAGTAATAGTAATTTCATTTTTTTCTACCTTAGCGGAACAATATGGCCAATGATATAGCCAATGATGATTCCAATTAATAATCCCAATGTAACGATTCGACTTTTTGCTAATTCTTGAGCATATCCTTTTTTAATAGCAACACCAGACACAACATATCCCATAGCATTTAAAACCCAAAAAATGGGAATGGTTAATATTTTTATAATTAGTGGCCCCACAAATGGGACAAGCGCAATTAATGCACCTAATCCAGCAAATATTTGCGTAAATACCCCCAATACCAATGTAACAAATACGACAATTTTTTCATCAATCCCCGAACGGAGAGCTAAAACAATTGCAATTAATATAATAATCCAGATTAGGATTTGTCTTTTGTGATTCTTAATAGATGATATTTTACTCATTTAGCAATGCCTTTACATCCAAATTCCATACAGAAACAGATGCTTGTATAATTCGGTAAGGGTATTCATGTTCTATCCATAATTGTTTTACCATCCCAGGCATAACAATATTTTCCATAAAATAATCGGTTCTATCAAGGAATTTTCCAGATTCTTTTAATTTCAAATCTAATCGATAATGATCGGTTAAAGTAGAGTCGTCCAAAACATGCACATAGGGTGTATCAGCTAAAAGGAGACGAAATTCGTATAAATCACCTTCATGTTCCATGGGTAACCATTTTGCATCAATTCGTTTAGATGGTGGGTTTTGAACCCAAGCTAACAAAGTTAAAATTGTTTTACATGAATTATCCAGAGAAATAGAAGGTCCATCTTTATAGTCTAAAGTTTGCGTTTTATAATTATAATCAGCAGAAAGAGACTGGTTAAATTCACCCTGATTTATATCTTTTTCATATGATTGTATGCCAAATGTGGTTGAATCGAATACAACAGAATATTTATTGTTTGTGGGCCAAAGGGTGTTAAAGATACCTACCGTTTTTGTTTCAAACGAAAGAGACGTGGCATTATTTTGACTCATTTTAACATCCACAATCGGAATTCCAAAAATTGAAACAATGTACTGATGAGCTGAAAGAATAGATGTAAACGCCAGAATAATGATAAATTTCACTTTAAGACTTCCAGCTAAACTTATCATTCAATCCCATTATTGCTATTGCGGGGATATAGAAGGGTTGAACGAGAGACCATAATATATAAACATAAAATGGGGTGGTTGTTTTAAACAATTGCCCTCCCAAAAAGAGCACACCGCCTTCGAATAAAAATTTTATTAAGAATGCTAAGAAAAAAGGCCCAGATCCGAAAATAAAAGATATAAGAATAAATACATTACTTAAAAAAGCAGCTACTAAGAAAAGAAAAAAAGAGTAAGATCCTTCTGACATTCGTCGAGAGTTTGAGGCCCAACGAGATCGCTGATTAACAAATTGTTCTAATGTTTCCGTGGGGGTTGTTTTAACAGCACCCGCTAAATCAATATTAAAAGTAGCTGTCCCCGTTTTGGATATAGATTGAACCAAATACATATCATCTCCAGAAATACGATAATGAACGGGGTTAAAACCACCTATTTCTTCAAAAGCAGATCGTAAATAAGCAAGATTTTGCCCAGAACCTGACCAATAGTTTCCCCAGCCAGCCGCACCCGCATTCGCAGCCATAATTCCTAAAAAATCCATATTCTGCAAACGATGGAATAGAGAATCCGACGAAATGTCTGTTTGTGAATATCCAATTGAAATAGAGTAATTATCGCTCAAAGAATTAACCATAGAAGAGACCCAAGTTTTTTGAACCCTACAGTCTGCATCTGTTGTAACAATTATTTCTCCAGATGTTGATTCAATAGCTTTTGTAAGGGCATTCTTTTTAGGTGTCATTTCTTCAGACAATTCTTGAATTTGTAACCCCTTAATAAAGGTATATTTTCTAGAAAAACTCGTTATAATATCCCATGTTTTGTCTGTAGATCGATCATCAATAATAGATACATCTAACAAGTCTAACGGATAATCTTGAAGAACAATATCATTCAAAAGTGATTCTAGATTATTTTCTTCATTCCGTGCAGCTATTACAATTGATACAGATTTATGTGGTAATTCATTATAACTTTTATCTTCATATCGAAATAAACCAATAATTATATAGAATATATAACCAGCATAAACCGCCAAAGATAAAAAAAGAAAGAAACTCATACTTTCGTCTTAGTTATAGATTTAAAAATGAAGTAGCAATAACGAAATAGAGCAATACACCAACAATATCAACACTTGTTGTCACAAATGGCCCTGTAGCAATTGCTGGATCAATGTCTACTTTTCTTAGAAAAAGCGGAATAATCGTGCCGACCGCGGCAGCAACCAACATAGATAATCCAATACTTAGACCAACAACTAAACCTAAATATGCAGGCGCATCAATGAATCGAAACATGGCAAATAAGCCTAGTAGAATTCCATATAATCCGCCTAGAATAAAACCAACAGTCACTTCTTTCATGATAATTTTAAATTCACTACCAAAATCAACACGCCCTGTAGCAATTCCTCGCACAACAATGGTTGAAGATTGTGTTCCAATGTTTCCACCCATACCCATAATGACGGGAATAAATGCAGCAAGGGCAATGGTACTTTGAAGAACATCCTCATAAACACCAATTACGGTTGCGGCTAAAATTCCGCCCAACCAACTAGCAAACAACCAAGGGAGTCTAGCTTTAGCATTATCCCAGCTTGATTTATTCAGAATTTCTCTATCTTTACCCGCACCCGCCATTTGGAGAAAATCTTCCGTAGCCTCTTCCCGAATAACATCAACAACATCATCAACGGTTACAATCCCCAATAATCGTGTATCCCCATCTACAACAGGAACAGCCAAATAATTATATTGTGCTACCAGTTGTGCTACATCTTCTTGATCGGTTTCTGCGCGAACCATATGAACACTTTTTATCATAATATCACTTAATAGTGTTTCAGGATGAGTAATGGCTAACGTTCTTAAACTAATTACGCCGACCAATCTTTCATCATCATCTGTAACATATATATAGAAAGCCATTTCAGCTTCATCTTGATCTTGAAGGGCTTTTAAAGCTGCTCTAGATGTTGAATCTTGATGAAGAGCAAAAACATCAGTTGACATTAATGATCCAGCACTATCTTCAGGGTAAGCTAATATTTCTTCAATTTCTTCCTGTTCATCCCTGCGCAATAATTCTAAAACGGATTGAGTCTTTTCTTCAGATAATGAATTAAGAATATTGCCTTGATCGTTGGATCCTGCCTCTCTAACAATCATAGCGATACGTTCAGATTGTTCTCTTTCTAAAATATTAGATAAAATTGATTCATCTAATGCGCTTAAAAATTCTGCTGTACTTTCATCATCTCGCATCAAATTAAAAACTTGTTCTTGCTCAACTTCAGAAAAATATCTAAAAATGACAGCTAAATCTGCTGTATGCGTTTTTTGAATTAATTTTACAAGGTTTGTACGTGCATGTCTCCGAAGTAGTCTTCGAAACGTATCCCTAAGAAGCGTTATTTCGTGCTCAAATAATTCTGTTTTCATTATGTACTCCGCTGCCGATTAATCCCTTTTAATCCAAGGTAAACCAAAAATAGAGCAGGAACTAAAACCCACAAAGCCACATGCCCATTCCAAATATAAAAGGTGAGTTCTGTTTCAGGACCAACTCCAATTAGAAGCGCCATTCCATTAATGACTCCGTGAAAAACTAAACTTGGGTAAACAGATTGTGTACGCCAAGCAACGTATCCAAGAACAACGCCTAATATATATATCTGTATTGCCCAAAAAGGGTTCAAATGAATCAAGGCAAAAAATAAACTTGTAACCAAAACTGCCCGTGTAATATCTTTCCAATGGTCTTCTAAAAATTTTTGTAAAAAACCTCTAAATAATAATTCTTCTCCAACGGGAGCTATAATTGTTAATACAAATACCATCATGATAAACCCCAGCGGGTTATCTGGCATAAGAATAGTATCGATGTCTATAATATAATCTGGTGTGGGAACAATAAGATTGATTATTCGCCCTAACTCATCACTTATAATACTAAATCCAATCGCCAAAACGATGGAATGAATTATAATATGCGGTGATACAGGATTTAGCCGTAAACTATATACAAAAGATTGTTTTCTGGTTTTTAAATAATAAAATAAAGGCAGCAACATGGATCCCTGCCCAATAAAAAACGAAATATAAGTTAAAAATGATTGATCAGAATCAGGATTAGATAAAGCAATCCACATGACCAGACCGCCAAGAACAAAAGCGGTTAGGACCGAAAGAAAAACAATGCCAAAGGCGCTGCGTACTGTCAGAGATTGGTTCACAAGAGTCTGAATCCTTTTTTTTCATGTCCCAAAATTTACGTCGCAATCAGTTAAAACTAAACGATGAAAGAATGATCAAGAATTTGATAATTCATATAAAATAATAGAACATGCAGAAGCAACATTTAATGATTCTCCTTTACCTGATTTTGGAATTGAAAGCATTTTATCGCATTGATTAATAACTTTATGTTGTAACCCATGCGCCTCTCCTCCCAAGACCAATGTCCACGGTTTTGTTATTTTAGCTGTCCGTAAATTTTCTCCGGACATATCTGCCCCGATTATTTGATAGCCCGCAGTATTAAATAATGTCAATTCTTGGCTTGAGTAAATATTTACATCAAAGTGTGAACCCATACCGCTTCGTACCGTTTTTGGATTATACGGATCAACGCACCCAAGAGAAAGAGCAATATGGTTTATATTAAACCATGTTGCTGTACGAATAATTGTTCCAAGATTTCCAGGGTCCGATATATTATCAAGATATATCCAATTATTTTTTAGCGATAAATCGAGTTGAGATAATTCAGGTTTTTTGCAAACACCCACAATACCAGATGGCGTTTCTGTGTGTGAAATGGATTGAATTTCTTTATCAGTTACACGCGTTACGCCAACCCCTTTTTCCATGACGGTATTTACAAATATTGGATGATGGCCTTCAAAGGATTCTGTCCAGTATAATTCAACATTATTTGGTTGTGATAGGATAGCCGATTCTACAAGGCGTAATCCTTCAATTTGAAATTGCCCAAACTTTTCTCGATATTTCTTTTGGATTAAAGAACGAATTCTTTTTTGTTCATTTTGTTTCATTGTCAGATTGGTAAACTATGTTTCCATTTACAATTGTTTGAATCACTTTAGTCTCTAAAATCATTTTTGGATTTTTATCAGAAAGCGGTTGGTCTAATACAGTAAAATCAGCATAATAACCCACTTCAATTTTCCCCTTATCATTTTCTTCAAAGGATGCAAACGCCGGCCATTCAGTATACATTTGAATAGCCTGTTTAAGAGTTAGTCGCTCTTGTGGTTGCCATCCACCTTCAGGAAGACCCAATGAATTTTGACGAGTAATTGCAGCATATATTCCAGCCATTGGGTCAGGATATTCGACAGGTGCATCTGAACCGCCAGAGATAGGAATACCTAATTGAGAAAAAGATTGCCAAGGGTAAGCTCGGTCCAATCTTTCTTCTCCTAATCGTTCATGTATCCAGGGCATATCACTTGTGCAGTGGATTGCTTGCATTGCCGGTATAACACCCAACCCTTTAAACCGCTTTAGATCATCCGGATGAACAATTTGAGCATGTTCGATACGATTACGCATTTCTTTTTTCCCAGATTCTTCATATGCGTCTAATATGGTTCGAATGGCTCTATCACCAATTCCGTGAGTGTTTACTTGAAACCCAGCTTTATTAAATTTTTCAACAATCGAACTAAGAGCACTTTTGTCCATAAACAATAATCCGGATTGGTTTGAATCATCCGAATAAGGCTCTAATAATGCCGCTCCTCTTGAACCTAAAGCACCATCCATAAATACCTTTAATGTTCTAATTGTTAAAAATGGAGTTTGAACTGTAGATCCTTTTTTCAAGTATGAATCATAATCATCCGGAATATTATTTAACATAGCGAAAACACGAACTGAAAGATTCTTTTCACCGATCAATTGCTCTATTGCTCCAATATCTTCGATACCTGTCCCAGCATCATGAATAGATGTAATTCCAAGTGAATTTAATAATAATTGTGCTTTAGCTATTTGTCGGTACTTATCAATTTTTGTAGATTTTGGAATAAACGCGGTAATTAAATCCATCGCATTGTCTATAAAGACACCTGTTGGATTATTTGATTCATCATATAATATTTTCCCACCCTTTGGCGCAATTATTTCATTTGATATTCCAGCTATTTCCATGGCTCGCGAATTTGCCCAAATAGCATGGCCGTCGATTCGCCTCAATACAACCGGATGATCTGGCGAAACTTGATCTAAATCATTTGCTGTAGGATAAAATGTAATTGGCCAATCATTTTGATCCCACCCGCGTCCTTGAATCCAGTATCCCGCTGGTGTTTTTAAGGCTGCTTTTTCAACGATGGATAAAATGGACTGTTTATTGGGTGTTCCAACAAGGTTTAATGTTTCAAGAGACCAACCCAATCCAGCAAGATGCATATGTCCATCAATGAAGCCGGGATATGCCCAGCCACCATTTAAATCTATTCTATTATTATAGATCTGAAATTCATCAGGATTAAGAGAAGTTATACGACCCTTTTCACATGAGATGGACGATACGTTTGGAAGTCCGTAAAAATGGCCATTTGTTATGAGCGTTTTTCCCATCAATGTTGTGGTTGTTAAGATTAAGAGTGAAGTGAGAATAAAGCGATTGAATAAGAACACGGGGAAGAAAATAAATGCTTATTGGTGGACTCTCAAGAATTAAATTCAAAATGAATTTTAATTTTTTTGAATGAGGTTAAAATGATTGGTCATCCCACTGATCGCCGGTAATTTTAAAGTCTATAAATCATAAAGAGAGAACCAATGAGTAAAGGATTACCTTCAAGAGATACAGAATTTTCAACCTGGTATAATGCAGTTGTTTCAAAAGCGGGTCTCGCAGAGCACGGACCTGTAAAAGGGACAATGGTTATTAAACCATATGGCTTCCAGCTCTGGGATAATATAAAAGATATTTTTGATAAAATGATAAAGGAAACAGGGCATGTTAATGCATATTTCCCCTTATTTATTCCAAAATCATTTTTAGCTCAAGAAGCAGAACATGTTGAAGGATTTGCTAAAGAATGTGCTGTGGTAACACATACACGCCTAAAATCAGATCCTGAGCATGGCGTTGTTGTGGACCCAGAATCCAAACTTGAAGAAGAAGTTATTGTTCGACCCACATCTGAAACAGTCATTTGGTCCATGTATAAAAAGTGGATCCAATCTTACCGCGATTTACCGTTATTAATTAATCAATGGGCGAATGTTGTTCGATGGGAAATGCGGACTCGATTATTTTTACGAACATCGGAATTTTTATGGCAAGAAGGGCACACAGCTCACGCTACAGCAGAGGAAGCCCAGAAAGAAACATTAGATATTTTAGAGTTGTATCGACAATTAGCTGAAGATTATTTAGCGATGCCTGTAATAACAGGAGTCAAAACAGAGTCTGAAAAATTTGCTGGTGCAGATAAAACATACTGTATTGAAGCTATGATGGGAGATAAACGAGCATTGCAAGCAGGAACATCTCATAATTTAGGGCAAAATTTTGCAAAAGCCTTTAATGTTACATTTCAAACAAAAGACAATCGGGAAGAATTAGTCTATGCGACTAGTTGGGGCGTCAGTACCCGATTAGTTGGTGCCGTTATTTTAACACATGGAGATGATAAAGGGCTGCGTCTTCCTCCAAAAATTGCTCCCATACAAGTTGTTATTATACCTATCGCAAAAAATGACGAACAGCAAATAGCTGTAAAAAAATATTTAGACCCTATTCGTAAATCTTTAACAGAAAAAAATGTTCGTTTTTATGAAGATTGGACAGATAATTCTCCTGGTTTTAAATTTAACGAATGGGAATTGAAAGGCGTTCCTCTCCGTTTAGAAGTTGGGCCAAGAGATATTGAAAACGGGAAAGCCGTTTTAGCGAGAAGAGACACAGGTGAAAAAAGTGTACTATCTTTAGATGAGGCTATTTCATCTATTCCCCATTTATTAGACGAAATTCAAAATGGACTTTTTTCGCAAGCGTTACAATTCCAAAATAAACATACTTATACTGTAGATAATTATGATGCCTTTAAAGAACAAATAATTAAAGGCGGATTTGTAAAATGTGGCTGGGATGGAAGCGATGAAACTGAAGCAACCATTAAAAGTGAAACAAAAGCAACTATACGATGCATTCCATTAGATGAAAATCCTGAAGGATTAACGTGTATTTATTCCGGGAAGCCTGCAATGCACGAGGTTGTTTACGCAAAAGCATACTAACAACATTCAGTATTATGAATAAGTCATACCAATGATTATTCAAACTCCTGCCATTGTTTTAAAGTCTTTTCCATATGGCGATACAAGTTTAATTGCGCGTTGTTTTACCCTTGAAAAAGGAAAAATGAGCTTTATTATAAAAGGGGCTCGTGCAAAAAAATCAAGTAGCGCAGCACTGTTTCAACCTATGAGTCACATTGAGCTCATTTTTAATTATAAAGAATCAAGAAATCTTCATATCATATCAAAAAGAAGTTTTATAGAAACATGGCCAAATATTCAAAATGATCTCAAGCGAATTACATTTGCGCTTTCAATAATTGAAATGACGGATAAAACATTATCCGACGAGGACCCACATCCAGAATTATTTAAAGTATTAATTGACGTTTTTCGTTCTTTTAATAAAGAAAAAAATAATCTAAATACATTATTTTGGTATTATGAATTAGCTTTATTATCTCACTTAGGTTTTAGACCTGATTTAGATCAACGCGAATTGCCAGGACTCATGTTGCCAGATCCAAATGAAGGACCAAAAAGCAGATCAATTATAGAATCATTAATGAAAGAGGAAATATCGCTTATTGATAACATAGAAGTTCTTCCAAAAGATAATCGAGTTATTTCTAATTATATTAGAGCAAACCTATTTTATCATTTTGATACATTAGGCCAATTAAAATCTTTAAACGTATTAAAACAAATATTATCATAATGAATACAATAATTAAAGGAATTCTTCGCCGTAACGATGGCCATCCATTTATAGAGGGCAATGATGGGGTTAATTATTTTTCAAATCACCCAATATGGGATGGTTATTTAGATCATTGGGATGGTCAGTTTGTTTTCGCGCGCCTGCTGCCAGAGCGTGACTATGAAAAAAACCAACCGATTGTAATTATTTGGCCAGATAAACCAAAATCAACAGAACCATATGTTGAAATTTATTATGCGCAACGATTGGTCAAATATTTAACATCCACATTAGGCCATAGCGCCATCAATGTAAATGGAGAAATTTTTAATTTTTCTCATTTAATGAATGAAAATGAAATTATAACAGAAGAAGAATTTTTTTACCGTCCGGCACTCGGCGAATTTGCTCCGTCACCCAATAATGGTAAATACGAAATATCAGAAGATGGATTACCGTATTATGACAAATTCGGACGAAATTTTATGCGCACAATTCATGTATTGCGGATAGAAGGAATTGATGTAGAAAAATTAGGAAATATTTACAAACATCAGTTAAATGTTATTCGATCAACACCACCTAAGCCTAAAGAACCAGAAGCATATTCTGGGTTTAATATATTTACCCGCAGTTGTTCTACCATCATACGCGACGGGCTTAACCAATACGGATTTGATCAAATAAAAGGGGTTTTTCCGAGAGATTTATACATAAGCGCTGCCTACCATTTGTTAAAAATTAATTCATTAAAAGTTGAACAAATTATTATGCCACAACTTGTAGTTCCAGAAGCGGACTTAAGCGCGATGTCTCCAATTTTAAATCCACTGAATTATATTAGGAGCAGATTAATCGCCAAATAAAAATTTTTATAGATTAATAAATGATTAATTTGCAGCAATTTGCATAATGACGCCACACAACCAAGCACCATAAGTGCCAACCCCATAACCCAAAACAGCCAACAAAACACCAACTGGCGCTAAAGATGGATGAAATGCGGATGCAACGATAGGCGCTGATGCAGCGCCTCCCACATTTGCCTGGCTTCCAACAGCCATAAAAAAGAAGGGTGCCTTAATCCACTTCGCGACACCAATGAGTAACGTTGCATGAATTGCCATCCAAACAAATCCCACGAGGAATAAACCTGGATAGTCGAAAATAGCTAATAAATCCATTTTCATTCCAATGGTTGCAACTAAAATATATAAAAACAAGCTTCCATATCTAGATGCTCCAACGCCTTCCAAATTGCGAACTTTTGTAAATGATAAACCTAGAGCCATTGTTGTGGCTAACACAATCAACCAAAAGAAACTTGATGTAAGGCTGAACTTTTCTAATTCAGGAGCAAAAGTTGAAATCCATGGCGCTATTATATCTGCGCCAAAATGAGCAAGAGCAGTGACGCCAAAGCCAACACTCATTACCATCATAGTATCTGTCAAATCTGGTAATCGAATTATTTGTGCGCGATAGATTTCTATCTTTTCTTTTAGTTCAACAAGAGCTGATGTATCTGCTTGAAGCCACCGATCTAATTTCAGTTGAATTCCAGCACCATAAAGCAAGAAGGCCATCCATATATTAGCTATGATAACATCGACAGCAATCATTGCAGAAAATATATGATTGCCCACATCAAAAACTTCTTTCATGGCTACTTGATTTGCACCTCCACCAATCCAACTTCCAGCAACCGTAGTTAGTCCGCGCCAAACGGCTTCAGGTCCAGCGCCATCCACAATGTCGGGAGCAATAAATGAAATAATATATATGGCTAATGGACCCCCGATAATTATACCCACAGTCCCTGTGAAAAACATGATTAATGCTTTGGGCCCTAACTTCAAAATGCTTGGTAAATCTATACTAATTGTAAGCAGAACGAGACTGGTAGGAAGTAGATACCTAGATGCTACAAAATAGAGGTTTGAATGTTCACCAGAAAAAACACCAAACGAATTAAATAAGGATGGAATAAAGTAACACAGGAGCAGGGTTGGTACAAATGTATAAAACTTTTTCCAAAACGGATGATTACTTTTAGATGTAGTAAAAATGAATGATAAAATACCAATTAAAATACCGAATACAGTGGCGTCATTTGTAAAGAAATATTGGTCCACAATTATTCTCTTTTATAATTTTGTATAATAATGGGTTGAGTCCAAGCTATTTCCACGTCACCTTTAGAAAATGGGATTGGATACTTCGCGCTAGAATTGATTTTGGTTCGAGTATATAAAGCATGGTTATCGATTCAATTGGATTTTTTCTTTGATGTTAAACTTTTTTTAACCTGATAAACGGGAGCAAAAAAAAGTGCTTCAAAAAGCGGATTTATTTCTGTCGTATTATCATCCACAATTATCAATGGTTGAAATGTAAATCCATTTCCGTCTTTTTTATTTTTAGGTTGAACCGTAAAGGTAATTGGTTTCAAAGTTCGAAGAAGATTTAAAATACTTTTATACCCCTTTATTCCTTTTTTAGGAAAAATATTACCATCCTTATTATTTAATCTAACTTGTTTAAATAAAGTATATTTTTCTCTAAATATTGGCTTTGACCATTTTACGGATCCAACCAAAAATTTAAATTCTGCATTTTTAGCTAAGAGTGGATGCGGTTGCGCATCCCGTACAGCTTCTAAGAGTTGTAAAAAATAATTTTTTCCGCCAATAGACAGAGCGCTTTCGTTTAAAGTTTGGCTTAATTCATCTTGTGGATAAAAATTCAGAGGATTAAAGTTTTTCAAAATAGTTCCATTTGTTCATTCAGTAAGGGACCAATTTTAAACCTACTTTTTGATTAATCTATTACCTTTCGGAACGATTGTAATAAATCCTTTTTATTCTAATTTATAGATTAGCGATAGTGATCACCCTTTTCATTTTTTTTGGACAGGTAATTATTAATGAACTTTTTTATCAATGAGTACTTTAAAGTGTGAAATTTCATTAATTTTGAGAAACCATGAGATACCAATTCCAATCACCTTCAGGAGGCTTGTCTTTCAAACCGAAAATATTTACGGATGCTATCAAATTATTAGTGACCGTTAATTTTGTAATCTTTTTTTTTCAAACTTTATCGGGACAATCAATAATGTTTTTTCAGCTTTTTGGTCTTGTTCCAAAATCTGTTTGGTCTCAGTTCATGATTTGGCAACCTTTTACATATTTGTTTTTTCATGGAGGTATTTGGCATGTACTTATTAATATGTTTGTTCTTTGGATGTTTGGAACAGAATTGGAAAAGGTGTGGGGGAAAGAGCGTTTTTTAAAATATTATTTCATGACAGGTGTCGGCTCAGGTTTGGTTACATTTATTCTTAATTTTAATTCAATTATACCTGTTGTTGGAGCAAGTGGCGCAGTATATGGTGTTTTATTAGCATATGGGCTTATGTATCCAAATAGAACCATCTATCTTTATGGTATATTGCCCATTAAATCTGTGTGGTTTGTTATAAGTATTGGAGCAATTGCTTTTTTCTCATCTCTTGGAAATACGTCTAATATTAGCCATATGACACATTTATCAGGAATGGTGATTGGATTTATTATTTTACGGTCAAACTTTAGATGGAAAGATGCCATATTCGCTATACGAAAACAGGTATTAGAGTATAAAATTCATCAACATGAAAAAACAATAAACAAGCGCCATAAAATGGAAATGGATATTAATCGTATTCTAGAAAAAATTAATCAGGTTGGATTTGACAAATTAACCCAAGAAGAAAAAGACACCTTATTTGAAGGAAGCAAATCGCTTCATCATCATAAGAAAAAAGATTGAATCGAAAATTAATTTTCAATAAGATTTATGATGATAAGACAGGCGGATAGCCTTCTTTTCCCACACAATAAATAAACTTTAGGATAATATGGATTTAGGTACTGCAATAGGCCTCACAGCAGGTTTCGGCGTTATAATTGTCGGAATCATTAATGGCGGAGGCGAACTTTATTGGTTTTTAAATGTGAATTCAGTTTTATTGGTTTTAGGTGGAACCATCGCTGCAACATTGGTTAATTATCCACTAAAAGTTTTTTTAGGTGTTGGAAGTATATTAAAAAATGTATTTATAAAAGAGCGATTCGATTATATCCAAACCATCGAACAATTAGTCCAAAAAGCTGAAAAAGCTCGAAAAGATGGTATTCTTTCTTTAGAAGGAGAGCTTGACCAAATTGAGAGCAAATTCCTTAGAAAAGGCATTGAACTTGCAATCAATGAGCGTGATTCAGCCAGACTTAGAGATTATTTAAGAATGGAAATGAGCAATATTATGAGTCGCCACATTTCTGGCCAAGAAATATTCTTATATATGGGTTCTTATGCGCCTGCCTTTGGAATGCTTGGAACAGTTCTTGGCTTAATTGTAATGATGAATAATTTTGGCGGTTCAGGAGATGAAACATTAAACTTTGATGTTGCGGCAAAATTTGCTGAGCTTTTAGGAGGCATGGGGCTTGCTCTAATTACCACATTTTATGGTGTCTTATTTGCGAATTTAATTTTTCTACCAATTGGTGGGAAATTAAAACGCAAATCAGAGGATGAATTAATGATGAAAAATATTATTGTTGAAGGTATCATCAGCCTTCATTCGAAGGAACATCCAATTTTAATACGTGAAAAACTGATGACCTTCATTCCATCTAATTTACGCACCGAATAAGCAGACACTTGCTTCAAGTAAAAAAAGAAATAACTCTCAATGAGCGTAAGGCAAAATCCACAGCCTGGGCACTCACTTTTGCTGATTTAGTCACACTTCTTCTTACATTTTTCATTATGTTGTTAGTGATATTGAATGATGCGGAAAAGCATATCGATCGTGTTATAAATAAATTACTAGATGAAACATATGAAGAATTAGCTGAAAACGTATCATCGTCCTACGTTCAAGTTGATCGCGTAACCAAAGGGATAAAAATTACAATGCGCGGGAAATTATTTAAATCTATGTCAGCTGATGTTGATCCTAGGGTTTACCCTTTATTGATTCAGATTGGGGGTATTATTAGGACATCCAAAGTGCTGAATGTATACACTGACGAAGGTTATGCTGGGTTATTAGATTTAATTGAAAAACGGGATGAATTATTAAATGTAGAAATAAGGTGTGAAGGCCATACAGATGATTTGCCGCTTCCCAAACGAGCAGCTTTTCCTAGCAATTGGGAGCTATCATCCGCTCGATCTTTAAACTTGGTTCGTTTGTTAAGTAAATATGCGCAATTAGATGAAAAATTCTTTTCAGCAATGGGATATGGAGAATTTAGACCTGTCATCGAAACCGGAGGAATAAAGAATACAGTTGCCCTACAAGATGCGCGCGGGAAAAATAGGAGAGTTGAAATATATTTAGATGCCTTTATTAAAGAAAAAGTAAATGGAGAAACCTTATAATGAAGAAAATGCTCTGGTTAGCGATTATATTAGTTGGGGGAATATTATTGGGGCAATCAACGACACTAAAGTCGGGCTCTGACATATATATTAATGCTAACGAAAATTCTTCAATTGGGTCCTTAGCTAGCGGCACACAGGTTACAAAATTGAAATTAGACAAATCAGGAAAATATGTTAAAGCAACTATTGAGTTTTATATCCCCGTAAATGCGTTAAATGATGGGCGGGTCTCTCTCCCAATTGGCGCGGAGCAAATTGCAGAAAATGTAAAATATAAATTAATTAGCGCTAAAAAAAATGGAAATCAAGTAACGCTTAAAATGAAGATAACTAATTCAGGAAAAAAGCCATTTGATTTTTCTGCTATGACGCAAATTAAATTAATTGGCGCAGGAGAAAATAAAGCTGAATTAAATCCATTTGAAGGAAGAAATACCGTTTCGTTCGGAATGGCTAAGAATAAATCTGTTATTGCCGAATTAGTGTATGATTTCAAAAAACTACCCAAAGAAGTAGAATTGGTTTGCTCGCCCAAAATGAAGGGTGGAGAAAAAATATTTTACCAATTAGGGTTTTAATTCTTTTTATAAGACGTTCCAAACTTAAACATTCAAATTATATTGCGTTTGAATTACTGAATAAGGGCCATAGTTGTTTTAAATTATTTTCTCAATTCTTAAGTTAAGAAAAACCGTTGAATATTCAACAAATGTTTATCTGTTCATAAATCGAAAAGGCTTAAATTTCAGGTCAATTTGACTAAGAAATGGGCATACTAAACAATAAACTTATAATTAAAGGCGCACGCCAACATAACCTAAAAAACATTAATGTTGAAATTCCTCGGGATAAGTTAGTTGTTATTACGGGATTATCAGGATCAGGTAAATCGTCCTTAGCTTTTGACACCATTTATGCGGAAGGTCAGCGTCGATATGTAGAGTCGCTTTCTTCATATGCGCGACAATTCCTTGGGCTGATGGAAAAACCAGATATGGATACTATAGAAGGTTTATCACCAGCCATCTCAATAGAACAAAAAGCGACAGCTCGAAACCCGCGCTCAACGGTTGGGACAGTAACAGAAATCCACGATTATCTTCGCCTCCTTTATGCTCATATTGGAATTCCTCATTGTTGGAAATGCAGTAAACCCATTCAAAAGCAAACAGTTCAACAAATTGTTGATACTGTTTCTAAATTTTCTGAGAATACTAAATTACACATCCTAGCTCCTCTAGTCCGCGGACGAAAAGGAGAGCACAAGGGAGTCTTAGACGAGGTTCGAAGGGAGGGTTTTCTTCGTGTACGCGTAGACGGTGATGTTTATTCCGTAGATGATAAAATTATTCTTAATAAAAATAAAAAACATACAATCGAAGTAGTTGTAGATCGAATTCAAATTAAGGATAAAATACAAGACAGATTAACCGAATCTGTAGAACTTGCTCTTAAGATAGGTAGCGGTCTTATAGTGGTTCATGAATTACCAAATAAGGAACATATTTTTAGCGAACATTTTGCATGCCCAGATTGTGAAGTAAGTATGGAAGAAATGGTGCCAAGAATGTTTTCTTTTAATTCGCCATATGGTGCATGTCCAAAATGTGATGGACTTGGGTCGCATATGGAAGTGGATCCAGAGCTAATAGTTCCAGATAAAACAAAATCATTAATTCAAGGAGGTATTGCTCCGTTAGGTGAACAGCCTAGAGGCAATTGGTATGGGAGCATATTAAAAAGTTTAGCTAAACATTATGAATTTAATTTTACAACTCCTTGGATAAAGCTAGATCCAGCTATTAGACAAATTCTTCTATTTGGTACCGGTAAAGAAAAATTTGAAATGTCATACTCATCTGAACGGTGGTCTGGGACGTATACTGGCGGGTGGGAAGGAGCAATTCCAAACTTAATTCGTCGCTATAAACAAACTAAATCTGCCGGAATACGAGAATGGATTGAACAATTTATGAGCATGCGCCCATGTTCAGAATGTAAAGGGAGTCGGCTAAAAAAAGAATCTTTAGGCGTAAAGGTGAATAACATTACTTTAGGTGATTTATCATCAAGATCGATTAAAGATATTCATGCTTTTTTTGAGAACATTGAATTATCAAAAATGCACCAAACAATTGCAGACCAAATAATCAAAGAATTAAAACAGCGTTTAGGGTTTTTGGTAAATGTTGGGCTAAACTATTTAACACTAGATCGTTCGGCAACTACATTATCGGGTGGAGAAGCACAGCGAATTAGATTGGCAACTCAAATTGGGTCTCAACTAATGGGTGTATTATATATATTAGATGAACCATCCATCGGCTTACACCCACGAGATAACAATAGATTATTAAATACATTGAAAACATTAAGAGATATTGGAAATTCAATTTTAGTTGTGGAGCATGACGAAGAAACAATGCTAGAAGCGGATCATGTGATAGATTTAGGGCCCGGAGCAGGAATTTATGGTGGTGAAATTACATTTTCTGGGTCACCGACTGATTTATTAAAAAGTAAAAAATCTCTTACTGGAAAGTATTTATCGGGAAAAAAGAAAATACCTATTCCATCAAATAGAAGAAGGTGTGAATCTTATTATTTAACATTAAATGGAGCAACGGGGAATAATCTAAAAAAGATAAATGTTAAATTTCCTTTAAGTCGATTTGTGGTTGTTACAGGTGTTTCTGGAAGCGGGAAAAGTACACTAGTAAATGAAACTCTTTATCCTGCTTTAGCTAAACATATTACAAATTCTCGCCAATATCCTCTTTCGTATGAAACAATCGATGGTATAAAATATATTGATAAAGTCGTTGATATAGATCAAAGGCCAATTGGAAGAACTCCCCGATCAAACCCTGCTACCTATACGGGCTTATTTACACATATTCGAGACTTATTTGCCAAATTGTCGGAAGCAAAAATTCGGGGATATAAGCCAGGACGATTCTCATTTAACGTAAAAGGTGGTCGCTGTGCATCTTGCGAAGGAGATGGTATAATAAAAATAGAAATGAATTTTCTCCCGGATGTTTATGTGACTTGTGAAGTTTGTAATGGCAAAAGGTATAACCGCGAAACATTAGAAATTAAATATAGAGGAAAATCTATTGCCGAAGTATTGGAAATGTCCGTTTCAGAGGCGTTGGGCTTTTTTGAGCATATTCCTCCAATAAAGAAAAAATTAACCACTTTAAATGAGGTTGGTTTGGGGTATATCCATTTAGGGCAACAAGCAACAACCCTATCCGGTGGTGAGGCTCAACGCGTTAAATTGGCAACAGAATTATCAAAAACAAGCACATCAAAAACTTTCTATATCCTTGATGAACCGACAACCGGTTTACATTTTGAAGATATTAGAATGCTTTTAAATGTATTGCAAAAATTAGTAGACCGGGGGAATACGGTCGTTGTCATTGAACATAATTTAGATGTAATTAAAACAGCTGATTGGATTATAGATCTTGGCCCTGAGGGAGGTGATGAAGGAGGGACTGTTTTAGCCGTGGGAACACCCGAACAAGTTGCTAAAGTTAAAAATTCTTATACAGGACACTATTTAAACAAACTATTCAAAGAAAAAGGAAAGAAATAATGAAAACGCTTTATGAATTAAAACCCGATTTTAAATATTGGGAATCCATTAAAGATATGATTGATCAACATATTGATGTTATGTTGAATTTGAGTCAAAGTGGGCACCCGGGCGGAAGTCGATCAAAAGTGTATGCGCTAGTTTCAACACTATTATCTGGAGCTATGTCGTGGGATATTCGAAATCCGGGTAAGCGATATGGAGATAGATTTATATTAAGTGCTGGACATGCCAACCCAGTTGTATATGCTACCCTAGCTGTGTTTAATGAAGCGTTACGTAGAAAATATCAACAAACCGGAGATGATAAATATTTAAATCCGCTAGGAGAAAAATTCACCCTTACATGGGAAGATGTATTAACGTTGCGTCGCAGGGGCGGGCTTCCAGGGCATGCGGAAATGGAAGGAAAAACATTATTTTTTAAATCAAATACTGGACCAAGTGGGCACGGGTTTCCTATTGCAGCGGGGCAAGCATTTGCTTTGAAATACGCGGGTATGAATCAGGTTAAGGTATTTACAATTGAAGGAGAAGGTGGTTTAACTCCAGGTGTGATTCATGAAACAAAAAATTCTGCATATGGCTTAGGATTAGGCAACTTCATAACACTTGTGGATTGGAATGATTTTGGAATTGATGGTCGCCCCTTTAGCGATGTAATGGCAGGAACACCTCGCGATTGGTTTGAGCCATATGGTTGGGCTGTTGAAGGTGTTGAAGATGGTGAAAATTGGGAAGAACTTATGAGCGCCTATTGCCGGTTAATGGATAATGATAATCCACATCAACCTAAAATGATATATATGAAAATGAGAAAAGGTCGTGGGTACGGCAAATTTGATGCACCCAGTCACGGAGCACCACATAAAAGAAATTCATCTGAATTTTGGGAAACAAAATCAAATTATTCAAAAAAATATGGAATTGAAATTCCTCACCAAGGTGATACAGCTGAAGTAGATTATGAAACAAATAAAAGCCAAATGGCCGATGTGCTCCAATCAGTTTTATCCTTATTCGATAAACAAGAAGGCTTACTCGATTATCTAGCAGATCGACTAATTGAGTTAGGCGATAATGTGGAGTTAGAAGATGATAATCAATTCAAGGAAAACCCCTTAAATGATCCTGTATTGTTTGATTATAAAAATTATCCTTTTTATAAAAAATCTGGTGAAACAGCCCCTAACAGAGCCGGGTTTGGAGATTTTGGTTCCTGGATAAATTCTTATACACAGGAAAAATATGGGCGCCCATTATTTCTTGTGAATTCTGCGGATTTGGCTGGATCAACTAATATTGCAGGTTTTTCTAAAGGATACGGCAATACTCCAGACTCTGGTATGTATCATCGCGATAACAATCCAAAAGGCTCCTTAATGCCACAAGGGATTACGGAATTTGCAAATGCAGGGATTAATGTTGGAATCAGTTCGGTAAACTTTTCTGACGATGGGTTTGATGATTTTAATGGTTTTTATACCGCTTCTAGCACATATGGTTCTTTTTCGTATTTGAAATATGGAGCTTATCGCTTATTTAGTCAGGTTGCTCAAGATTCTCAGTTAAAAGTTGGTAAAACAATTTGGGTAGCTGGACATAGTGGCCCGGAAACAGCTGAAGATAGTAGAACCCATTTTGGAATATTTTCTCCTGGCGTAACTCAATTATTTCCAAAGGGACATGTTCTTAATTTGCATCCATATGAGTATAATGAAGTTCCTGCAATGTTGGGTGCAGCTTTAGCAGCTGACATACCAATTATTGCTCTTCATTTGACACGGCCTGGTGTGGAAATACCCAATAGAGAAGCATTAGGTATGGCAAGTCATTTTGATGCAGCAAAAGGCGCATACATTATTAGAAATTATGATAATAATCGCCCACATAAAGGAGTTGTATTTATTCGAGGCACAAAGGCTATTGATGAATTGTTAACTTTATTGAGTCAATTTGCCGAAGATGGGCCCAATGTGAAAATTGTAGCTGTTTTATCATATGGATTATTTGAAATGCAATCAAATGAATATAAAAATTCTGTCATTTCAGACACTGAATGGGTAGATGCAATGATAATTACAAATACAAGTATTGGGAATATGAATAATTGGGCAAAATATCCAATTGTAAAAGAATATTCAATTTCTGCTGATTGGGATGATCGATGGCGTTCAGGGGGAACGCTAGATGAAGTGATTGATGAGGCTCATTTATCAGCGGAGTGGCAATGGAAAGCAATAACTCGATTTGCAAACGAACGCAATGAAAGATTAGAAAATGCTAAATCTGTTTTTAATATTTTTTAAACTAAAACAGGTAAAACCATAAATACCTTAAATAAGTGTGATTCAAAAAACTCAAAAGAAACAAAATGGCAGCTAAGAAGAAACCAATTGATACTAAATTGATTCATGGTGGCGAACCAAAGCCGAAAATTCTCGGTTCAGTTAGTATGCCAATCTTTCAGTCATCTACATTTGAATCTGCAGGCGAAACTAGTTACCACGATGTCCGATATATTCGACTTAACAATACCCCAAATCAAGTTGTACTACATGAAAAATTAGCTTCAATCGAGAATGGGGAAGATGCAATTGTAACAGCAAGCGGGATGGCTGCTATATCAACAACATTATATTCCTTGTTGTCTAAAGGAGACCATTTTCTTGCGCAAGATTGCCTTTATGGTGGTACCCATACATTAATGAGTAAAGACTTTCCTCGAAGAGGAATAACTTTTGATTTTATTAATGGAAATAAACCAGATACTTGGAAAAGTGCAATTAAAGAGAATACTCAATTAATTTATGTTGAAACCATGTCGAACCCACTTTTACAAGTTGCAGATTTAGAAGCAATTACTAAGTTTGCAAGAAGCAATAATCTTATATCAATTATTGACAACACATTTGCAAGCCCTGTTAACTTTCGGCCGATTGAGTGGGGGTTTGATATTTCTATTCATAGTGGGTCAAAATATTTAAATGGTCATTCGGATATTGTTGCGGGTGCTGTAATTGGAAGCTGTGATATTATTGATAAAATAAAATTTCATTTAGATCATTATGGCGGGAGTTTAGACCCTCATGCATGTTTTTTATTACATCGCGGTATGAAAACTTTGTCTCTTCGCGTAGAAAGACAAAATGAAAATGCGCTTAAAATTGCGAAATATCTAGAGTTGCATCCAAAAGTGAGCCAAGTAAACTATCCTGGTTTAAAGTCTCACCCTAATCATCAAATTGCATCAACTTTATTTGATGGTTTTGGAGGAATGATGAGTTTTGTTTTAGATGGGACTGTTAAAAATTCTGATGATTTTATTTCTAATTTAACTTTACCAACTGATGCGCCAAGCCTTGGTGGGGTGGACTCATTAATTACAAGACCAGCAGTAAGTTCCCATATTGGAATGACACAAAACGAACGGGAAAGTTTAGGCATTAGCGAAACTTTAATCCGATTTTCTGTTGGCATTGAAATCTCCGATGATCTTATCGACGATATTGATCAATCTTTATCAAAAATATAATTAAAAAATAAATTCTTCCCCTCTTGACAACCCCCTTGAGCAATTTTGTATCTTCAAGACTGGATTTTGATCGATTATTGATTATTTGATTGTGACAGAAATACATATTACAGACCCAACCCCATTTGATGATGACCTTGTTATAGAGAAATCACTCCGCCCATCTTGCTTTGATGAATTTATCGGTCAAAAAGATTTGGTAGACAATCTTAAGTTATACATAGAAGCTGCAAATAATCGCGGCGATGCTTTAGATCATGTATTATTATTTGGGCCTCCCGGACTTGGAAAAACAACTTTGGCTAATATTATATCTAAGGAATTGAATGCCAATATTAAACAAGCATCCGGCCCAGTCTTAGAACGAGCTGGCGATTTGGCGGGGATGATTACAAACCTTGGCCATAGAGATGTTTTTTTTATTGACGAAATACACCGCCTTAATAGTGTGGTTGAAGAATATCTTTATTCAGCGATGGAAGATTTTTCGATTGATATTATGATAGATAAAGGTCCAAGCGCTAGAAGTGTTCAGTTAAGTATTGAACCTTTTACCCTTATTGGAGCTACCACACGATTAGGAAATTTAACATCACCTTTGCGTGATAGATTTGGTGTCGTATTGAGATTAAACTATTACGAACCTGAAGATTTATTTCATATTATTAATCGATCTGCTGATATTTTAGAAGTAGAAATCGACGATGATGGTGCCATGGAGCTTGCAAGAAGAAGTAGAGGAACTCCCCGAGTGGCTAACCGTATTTTAAGAAGAACAAGAGATTTTGCTCAAGTTAAAGCAAATGGTAAAATTGATATGAGTGTCGCAAAAGGAGCATTAGATACATTAGGGATTGACGAAATTGGGCTTGATGATATGGATAGGAAAATTCTTGAAATACTTATCGATAAGTTTGACGGAGGCCCTGTCGGTGTTAAGTCGTTGGCGGTTGCTATCGGAGAAGATCCAAACACAATAGAAGATGTGTATGAACCTTTTTTAATTAAAAATGGGTTTTTACAACGAACATCAAGAGGAAGGTTAGCGCAAGAGTCTGCTTTCAAATTATTAGGAAAAACAATAAAAAAAGAACAACAGAGGTTATTCGAATGATAGAAAAAAAGAAAAAATATAAATTGGCTGATTTTGATTATGCTTTACCAAAAAAATATATTGCCCAATACCCAGAAACGAAAAGAGATCAGGCAAAAATGATGGTAGTCAATCGTGAAGAAAAAACGATTGAGCATAAGAAATTTTCCAATGTTGTAGATTATTTAAAGAAAAATGATTTATTAATTCTAAATAAAACAAAAGTGTTTCCAGCGCGATTGTTTGCAACAAAAGATAGAACCGATGCTAAAGTAGAAGTTTTCCTATTACGTGAATTATCCAATGATCTTTGGGAGGTAATGGTAAAGCCAGCGAGAAAAGTTCGAATTGGAAATAAATTAATGTTTACTCCAAAAATGCAATGTGATGTTATTGACAATACTGTTTCTGGCGGACGTGTAGTGCGCTTTGAATATGATGGCGATGATCTCCATAGCATGATTGATAAAATTGGTATTTCACCCCTTCCACCATACATAAACCGAGATGCAGAAACATCTGATAAAAAGAGATACCAAACCGTTTATGCAGAAGAGCGAGGTGCAGTCGCTGCCCCAACTGCAGGATTGCACTTTACACCACCCCTTCTAAAGAAATTAGAAAAGAAGGGTGTAAAAATAGAATACATAACTCTTCATATAGGGTTGGGTACATTTCGACCTGTTCAGGTAGAAGATTTAAATCGACACCAAATGGATTCGGAATATTTTGAAGTATCACCAAAAGTAGCATTAGCTATTAACGAAGCTCGAAAAAAACATAGACGAATTGTAGCTGTAGGAACTTCTACTGTTCGAGCTCTAGAGACGGTTGTTGTATCGGGATTTCAAGTATCGCCAAAGCGCGGTTGGACAGATAAATTTATTTATCCTCCATACGATTTTAAAATGGTCGACCGGATGATAACAAATTTTCATACGCCAAAATCTACATTAATGATGATGGTTTCCGCATTTTCAGATCGAGATTTAATGATGAAGGCTTACCGCGAAGCGAAGAAAAATAATTATCGTTTCCTCAGTTATGGGGATTCGATGATAATAGTTTAGTAGTGTCTAAATCTCCATTTAAAGTTTGCGCTATTATTCCAGCCGCAGGAAGCGGCTCACGGTTTGGTGAAACCAAGCAGTTTAAACTATTTGGTAATCGTCCACTTCTTTATTATACCATAAGACCCTTTATTAATTCTCGGTGGATTGATGAAATCATTCTTGTAGTTCCATCAACAGAAAGACATCAGGTATTACGGGAAGTTGTTTCTATATTTCCAACAAGAAAAATAAAAGTAATTGATGGAGGAAAATTGAGACAGGAATCAGTTATGAATGGAATCAAAGCTTCTTCGAAAGATTCTGAATGTATATGTATTCATGATGCGGCTAGACCATTTGTAACAGATTCAATGATTAGGGATAGTATAAATAAATGCACATCTATGGATGGTGCTATAGTTGCAATTCCTGCGAGTGACACTATAAAACAATCAGATGGATTGACTATTCAAGCTACTATGGACCGCGCAATTCTCTGGCAAGCTCAAACACCTCAATCGTTTCACAAAGATAAATTAATAAAAGCATTTGATTTTGCTCATGAAAACAACTTTATTGGAACCGATGAATCGTCTATTATGGAGCATGCAGGTTTTAATATTGGGATCGTGGAAGGGTCACCTAGGAATATGAAAATCACAACACAAGATGACTGGGAATTAGCAAGCAAAATTATGGAGAATAGGGAACACGTATGATTAGAACCGGAATTGGATATGATGCCCACCAGCTAGCAGACGGTGAAAAGCTCATTGTTGGAGGTGTTGAAATACCCAGTCAAAAAGGGTCTGTAGGACATTCAGATGGTGATGCGCTTATTCATGCAATAGTAGATGCATTACTAGGAGCAGCTTCTTTGGGTGATATTGGGCAATACTTTCCAAGCGATGATACTTCATGGAAGGGAGTGGCGAGTAGCCATTTTTTAACCGAAACGGCAAATAGAGTCCATGAAGCTGGGTTTGATATAAACCATATTGATAGTGTAATTATTTTACAACAACCCAAAATTTCAGGCTTTATAGCTGAAATGAAATACAAATTATCATACATACTTCAGATTGATGAAAATCAAGTATCAATCAAGGCAACAACAACTGATTATTTAGGATACATTGGTGAAGGAAAAGGTTGGGCAGTTCAAAGTATTGCCACAGTATCATCTCGTTGAAAAAATCACTTACTTTAAAATCATACGCGAAGGTAAATATTGGTCTTCGGATTGTAAATAAACGCTCTGATGGCTATCATAATATTCAATCTGTTTTTCAAGAAATATCGTTTTATGATACTATCTCTTTAACCAAAACAACCCAAGGGTGCGAATTCTCATCCAATGTGGATTGGCTTAAGAATGATACTTCAAATTTATGTGTGCAAGCATGGAATATATTTTCCGACCATTATAAAATTCCCACAGGTGTGACTATTGAATTAAATAAAAATATACCGGCAGGAGGGGGTCTTGGTGGAGGCTCTTCAAATGCTGCCACTATTTTAACTGGGTTAAATACTTTATATGGCTTAAATGCTACTGAAAGCGAATTAATGAGTTTTGGGAAATCACTTGGAGCGGATGTACCTTTTTTTATTCAAGGCGGTACCCAATTGGGGGAAGGTATAGGTGAAATATTAACACCCATTGAAAATACCATTAATGGGACTTATTTACTTGTGATCCCTGACATTTCTATTGATACATCTCAAGCGTATACACAGATAAAAAAGCACTTGGACAGAGAAATGGATCCTCATAATTTCGCCAACCTTTTTCAGGGGGATGAAAGTCCTCTTGAGCTTTTTGAGAATGATTTTGAATTAGTAGTAATTCCAACATATCCAGAGATTGGTAGAATCAAGGAATTGATTCAAGCTTATGGAGCAAAATATACCAGTCTGTCGGGAAGTGGCTCGACTGTGTTCGGAATCTTTGACGAGGAAGCCGATGCAATAAAAGCCGAGTCAGAAATATCATCCGAATATCGTACCGTTCTAACTTACCCTATACAAAGATTGTTGTAATTAAGCCCAAAAATTAATTGGGGCGTCGTCTAACGGTAGGACACCTGGTTTTGGTCCAGGTAGTTGGGGTTCGATTCCCTACGCCCCAGCAATCATGACAACACAAAACAATATGAAACTTTTTTCAGGCCGTAGTAATTTGGTCTTAGCGGAGAAAATTGCATCCTCAATGGGGCATAATCTCGGCCAAATATCCATACGTACATTTTCGGATGGAGAATTGTGGGTTCGTTATGAAGAAAATATTAGAGGAAAAGATGTTTTCCTGATTCAGTCCACGAATGGACCGTCAGAAAACCTAATGGAGCTTTTTCTTATGATTGATGCGGCAGTCCGTGCTTCAGCAGAACGCGTGACGGTTGTAATTCCATATTTTGGGTACGGAAGGCAGGATCGAAAAGATCAGCCTAGAGTTCCAATTTCATCGAGGGTAATGGTAGATGTCATTTCTACTCTTGGAGCAGATAGAATTATTAGTATGGATTTACACTCAACTCAGATTCAAGGATTTGCCACTATTCCATTCGATCATTTGTATAGTCGTATGGTATTGTTGGATGCTATATCTTCACAAGGATTTAATTATGAAAAAAGTGTTGTATTAGCGCCAGATATTGGGTCTGCACCCATGGGGCAATCTTACGCAAAACGATTTGGAATGAATTTTGCGCTTATTGACAAACGTCGATTTAAACCCAACCAAGCAAAAATCAGTCATTTAATTGGAGATTTAAGGGGATTAGATGTTTTAATCATAGACGATATGATTGATACAGCCGGAACAACTGCAAATGCAGCTGAAGCGGCAATGAAAGAAGGTGCGAAAAGTGTAACTGCAGTAGCCACCCATGGAGTTTTATCTGGGCCAGCTATTGAAAGACTTAGTAACGCGCCAATAAAAAAAATAATATTAACTGATACTATATTTTTACCAGATGAAAAAATATTACCAAATATGGAAATAGTAACAGTATCAAAAGTTTTTGGAGAAGCACTAGGAAGGATTCATCATGGTGAATCTGTTAGTGCCCTTTTCGAATTTTAAATAGGAGATAAAAAAAATGGCTTCATCTTATTACAAGCTAAACATTAAAGAACGAACAACAACAGGTGGTAAATTTGCCAGAGCTATGCGTCGCGAAGGCAAGGTTCCAGCAATTTTGTATTACGCTGGGACTGAAAATGTAAATCTAAGTATTGATAGTGGAGATTTATTTCATGCGCTTCATTCTGGTCAACATATTTTTGAAATTGAAACAGGTGGAGAAACACAATTTGCTATGATTAAGCAAATGCAGTATCACCCCGTAACAGATGATGTGGTTCATTTAGATCTTATGCGTGTAAGAAGATCAGAAAAAATCAGTATTACTGTTCCGCTAGTTTTAGAAGGGGAAGCAATCGGTGTTAAAGAAGGGGGTGTTTTATCTCAACAATTAATGTCTGTAGAAATTAATTGTTTTCCAACAGATGTTCCTGAACAGATTACAGTTGATATATCAGAACTTGAATTGAATGCTAGTTTAAGTATCGCCGATGTAAGTACGGGAAATGATGATATTGAAATTGTAACAAGTGATGATATTAATGTTGCCTCAATTCATCCACCCGCAGCTGAAGAAGAACCTGAAACTGATCTTGAAGATGAAATGGATGAAGATGGTGACACAACCAGCGATGGCGGCTCAGAAGAAGCTTCCTCCGATGATGCATCTGGAGATGAAACTGAATAGTTATGATCGCATTTGTCGGTCTAGGTAACACAGGGCATGAATACTCAAAAACGAAACATAATGCAGGTTTCTGGGTTGTGGATGAGCTTGCGCGTCGTTGGAAAATCAATTTTCAACCAGGGCAAGGTCAATATGTTTTTGCGGAAGATAAAAAAAGAAAATTTTTGCTTGTGAAGCCTACAATCGGAATGAATGGAAGTGGAATTCCCGTTAAAGATGTTGTAAAACGATGGGGAATAGATTTATCTAATTTATTTATTATTTTAGATGATGTTGATCTTCCGTTGGGGTCGATACGAATTAGACCTAAGGGTGGAGATGGATGTCATCGCGGGATGGAATCTATTATTTACCAATTAGGGAATACCCAATTTCCTCGTATTCGGTTTGGTATAGCAGTTGAGGGTGAAAAAATAAGGCCTTCTGAAAAATATGTTCTTAAACCATTCAAAAATAAGGATTCAGTATTAGCAGATGAAATAGTCGTAGAAATGGCTGATGCTGCTGAGTCAGTTTTAAGAAACGGTTTAAACAAAACAATGAATAATTTTAACTAATGAACAAAGGATCAAGTATTAATGAATAATTTATTATTAGTTGTTGGTGCAGGTGCGTTAGCCATGCTGTTTTCATTTTGGAAAACAAGCTGGATTAACAAACAAAATGAAGGTACTAACCGAATGAAGCAAATTGGTGCAAGTATAGCTGATGGTGCGATGGCTTTTTTAAAAGCTGAATATCGTGTATTAAGTATATTTGTAATTGCTGTAGCCGTATTACTTGGGTTTGCAAACGCTGGAAGACAAGATTCTAGTATGTTAATCTCATTATCGTTTATTGTGGGAGCTATTGCTTCTGCTTTAGCGGGCTTTTTAGGAATGAAAGTGGCTACAAAAGCAAATAACCGTACCACACATGCTGCGAGAACGAGTTTAGCGACAGCATTAAATGTTGCCTTTACTGGCGGTTCTGTCATGGGATTAAGTGTGGTTGGATTAGGCGTTCTTGGATTAGGCGGTTTATTTATCTATTACTCTAACCACTTTGGTTCTGATGCAATTAATATAAAGATAGTATTAAATGTGATTTCAGGGTTTTCTCTAGGCGCATCATCTATTGCATTATTTGCCCGTGTAGGAGGCGGAATTTATACCAAAGCTGCTGATGTTGGTGCAGACCTCGTTGGTAAAGTTGAAGCTGGTATACCTGAAGATCATCCATTGAATCCTGCGACGATTGCAGATAATGTTGGAGATAATGTAGGTGATGTAGCTGGAATGGGTGCAGATTTATTTGAATCTTACGTAGGTTCAATTGTCGGTTCAATGGTGCTTGGGGCAAGTATTTTAGCTGCTGGAGTTTTTAATATTAATTTTGTTTTATTACCTCTATTTATTGCGGCTTCAGGAATTATAGTTTCCATAATTGGTACTTTTATGGTGTCTGTTAAAGAAGGTGGCGACCCGCAAAAAGCATTAAACCAAGGTGAATTTGGTAGTTCTGCAATAATGATTGCAGCAATTTATTTTTTAATTCAATCATTTCTTCCTGAAACATTTGTCCAAGGTGGCATTACTTTTACAAGCATGGGAGTTTTCTATGCCACAGTAATTGGTTTAATTGCAGGTTTAGGTATTGGGCTTATTACGGAACATTATACGGGAACAGGAACTTCACCGGTATTGTCAATTGTTAAACAATCTTTAACTGGCCCCGCTACTAATATTATTGCAGGATTGGGCGTTGGAATGCAATCAACAGCTGTACCGATTATGATTTTAGCTGCTGGTATAATGGGTGCGCATCATTTTGCCGGACTATATGGAATTGCAATGGCAGCACTTGGAATGTTAGCAAACACTGGAATTCAGCTTGCTGTGGATGCTTATGGTCCTATTTCTGATAATGCAGGCGGAATTGCTGAAATGGCGGAATTGCCAGCAGAAGTTCGTGAACGAACGGACAAATTAGATGCGGTTGGAAATACAACAGCTGCAATCGGTAAAGGATTTGCTATTGGTTCAGCTGCTCTTACTGCGTTAGCACTATTTGCAGCCTTTATGGTTCAAACAGGTATTGATTCTATTGATATTTCAAATCCTATGGTAATGGCGGGATTATTTGTAGGTGGAATGTTACCGTTTTTATTCTCATCAATGGCGATGGGGGCTGTGGGACGCGCAGCAATGGCAATGATTGAGGAAGTTAGACGCCAATTCCGAGATATCCCTGAATTAAAAAAAGCTTTAGACCTTATGAATCTTAAAGGTGAAAACGATTGGGATGAAGACGATCGAGCTATGTATGAAGATGCATTAGGAAAAGCTGAACATGGGAAATGTGTAGAAATTTCTACTCAATCCGCGATTAAAGAAATGGTTTTACCTGGCCTTTTAGCCATTTCATCACCTGTGATTGTGGGCTTTGTGTTTGGAGCAGAAACGTTAGGCGGACTACTTGCTGGTGTAACAGTGACGGGTGTTTTGATGGCCATATTTCAATCCAATGCTGGAGGAGCATGGGATAATGCTAAAAAAATGATTGAAGAAGGTGTGGACGTTTCTGGCGAAAAACTCCAAAAGGGATCTGATGCTCATAAAGCAGCTGTTGTAGGCGATACTGTTGGCGATCCTTTTAAGGATACATCTGGACCGTCTCTAAATATTTTAATCAAATTAATGTCTGTGGTATCATTGGTAATTGCACCATTGATTGCCTAGTGAAAGGAAAAAAACAATGAGATATTATGAAACGTTGTATATCGTAAATCCCAACTTTGAAGATAAAAAAGTAGAAACAATTATTTCAGAAGTTGGCGTAGAATTACAAAAAACTAAATCAAAAACAATTAACCATCATGTTTGGGGTAAAAAACGTTTAGCTTATCCTATTCAAAAACAAAAGTATGGCACTTTTATTCTAATGCAATACGCAGGGGGAGAAACAGGGGCGATGGCTGAATTTGATACGTGGCTGAAATTAAATACATCCGTATTACGTCATTTAACAACTCGCTTGGAAGTTGAACCGCCAAAGATTGATGCTCCAGTTTTTGAAAAAACTGAAGGAAAAGCAACAGAAAAAGAAGAAGAAAAACCTATCCCAGAAGAAACCGTTGAAACTGAAGCAACACCAGATGAAGTTGAATCTAGTGATAATGACGTTGATGATGTGGTAGAAGAAGAAAAAGAAACTTCTGAAGAAACTGTTGAAACCGAAGAAGTACCAGACGAAACGACTGAATCAGACGATACAGAAAAGGAGACCGAATAATGGCTTTTACATCAAGAAGAAAATATTGTTATTTTAAAGAAAACAACGTTTCAGAGGTGGATTACAAGGATGTGAAACTTCTCCGTCGTTTTGTAAACGATCAAGGGAAAATCATGCCAAGACGCGTAACAGGTACAAGCGCAAAAATGCATCGTAAACTTGTTAGAGCAATTAAACAATCCAGAATGATTGGTCTTATGCCGTTTTCTGATACTGGCGTTGAATAAAGGGAGGTTTACAAATGGAAATTATATTATTACATGATGTAGATAGTTTAGGTGAAGCAGGAGATATTATTCGGGTAAAACCTGGATATGCTAGGAATAAACTTATTCCGGAAGGATTAGCCTTACGAGCATCAAAGAAAAACAGAGCAATTGCAGATGAACGAAAAAAAGTTGTTAAATCTCGAATCAAAAGAGAAGCAGCTGCATTTGAAAGCCAGTTGGCGGAATTAAATAAAGCTGAAATTACAATTGAAGTTCAAGTTGGTGATGATGAAAAAATGTTTGGGTCTGTAACAACAATGGATCTTCAAAAAAGTTTAGAAGAAAAAGGATTATCTGTTGAAAGACATAATATTCTTTTAGAAGAGCCAATAAAAGCTTTAGGCATTTATCGAATTCCAGTGAAGGTCACATCTGAGTTAAGTGGCGAAATTAAGGTTTATGTTATTACAACATAAAATGAATTCATTGCAAAAAAAGCCTCCTTATATGGAGGCTTTTTTTTTACTTAAAATAAATATAAATATTCAAACGTTTTTCTTTCATTACTGTCCAAACTTTCAACAATTTTAACCATGTTTGTACAAGTAGCATTTCCAATATCTAGTTACCAGACGTTCACCTATAAAGTTCCTGAACCATTTCAGAAGAGTATTGAAATAGGTATACGTGTCAAAACACCTTTTGGAAAACGGGTGGTTGTTGGGATTATAGTAGGCGTCTCAAAAACAAATTCTTTTAAAGGAAAAACTAAATCTATTTCGGATGTTGTAGATAGTAGGCCCATTTTAAGTAAACACCTTTGGAATGTTATTTTATGGATGAGTCAATATTATTTAACGCCTTTAGGGCAAGTTGCAAAAAGTGTACTTCCAGCATCATTATCACTAAAATATAAACCACCTACAAAATGGATGGTTGAAATTTGCGATTCATTTTTAGAAAAAGATTTATTGTCAATACCAATTAGAGCAAAAGCGCAACAAAAAATAGCTGAAATCCTCTTTCACTCTAAAAAACGCACATTAATAAGTACCTTAAATGAATTTGTTTCCAATCCATTAGATATATGTAGAAATCTGGAATCAAAAGGATTTGTAAGAATGTCGGAAATCATTTCACCGCCCGATGTTACTGGGTTTTCTTTTGATCCAGTCGAAAAAGAAATAAAGTTTAACAATGAACAAACAAAAACAATTGATAAAATATCAAAAGCGATTTCTGATAAAAAATACAAACCCTTTTTGTTACATGGTGTTACAGGGAGCGGAAAAACTGAAATATATATTGAAGCCGCTCGGAAGGCGATTCAATCGGGGAAAACTGTAATTATTTTGTTACCCGAAATTAGTTTAACCCCTCAGATTGCTGGTCGTTTTCGATCTGTTTTTGGTGAAGAAGTTGCATTATGGCATTCAAAGCTTACAGCCGCACAAAGGGCTTGGACTTGGAAAGAAATTTGTAGTGGAACTTTTAAAGTTGTTATTGGTGCCCGAAGTGCCATTTTTTCCCCATTAAAAAACGTGGGACTCATTGTGATAGACGAAGAACAAGAAAGTTCTTTTAAGCAAGAAGCACCCGCACCACGATATCATGCCAGGGATGTTGCGTTAGTTCGAGGGAGATTTGAAAAATCTGCTGTTGTATTGGCAAGCGCAACACCAAGTTTGGAAAGTTATTATAACCAAATATTAGGTAAATTAGATTTATTGCACCTGTCAAAAAGATTTGGTGGTGCAAAATATCCGCAAACTCATATTGTTGATATGATAAAAGATCAAGAAGAGTCGGGGAAATATGGATTAATACTTTCAGGACTCCTTCAAGATAAAATAGAAGATAGACTCGGAAAAGGCGAACAAGTAATATTGTTACAAAACAGACGTGGCTATTCTCCAGTAATGAGGTGTGGCGATTGCGGTGAAGTTGTTTCATGTAAACATTGCAATGTATCATTAACATTTCACAGAAATAATAAAAAACTCATTTGTCATTATTGCGGATATTCACCGGATGGAATAAGTGAATCTTGCAAATTGTGCCATTCTCCAAATATGAAATTTTTCGGGACAGGGACACAGCGCGTGGAAGATATTCTTGTAGAAACATTTCCGAAAGCAAATATAAAGCGATTAGATCTAGATACAACAAAATCAGGTGCAAAAATAACAGCTATACTACAGTCATTTGAAAAAGGCGAAATTGATATTTTACTTGGCACTCAAATGATTGCTAAAGGATTAGATTTTGGCAATGCTACTTTAGTTGGAATTATTAACGCAGATGTGGGGCTTCATTTACCAGATTTTCGCGCTGGAGAAAGGATATTTCAATTAATTTATCAAGCATCAGGAAGAGCGGGAAGAGGATCTAAACTTGGTGAAGTTGTCATCCAGACATATAATAGCGAAAACCCAGTTATTAAAAAAGCCGCAAAACTCGACTTAAAAGCATATTATAATATAATTATGAGCGAAAGAAAAGAGCTGAACTATCCCCCGTTTAGTTGGATAGCAAAGGTTGTTTTTACAGGTCAAAATCAAAAATTAGTTGAAAATTCTTCTGTTAAAATGACGCAAAAGCTAAAAGGAAGATTTAAAGGATTGGATGTATTAGGACCTGCGCCATGTTATTTTGAAAAACTTAGAGGGAATTATAGGGCTCAAATCGTTTTTAAGATATCAAGAGAATTGGACCCGAACGGAAATAAATTACATTCCTTTTTAGAAAAAAACTTTTTTGAAACACAAATGAAATCCAACCATATAAAAATGAGTGTTAATGTAAATCCGCTAAGTTTACTATGATGAAAAAAATAATTACAATATTTGCGCTGGGATTAACCTGTGTTTTTGGAAATATTTCTTATCCGGGATTATTAACCTGGTCGCATACACCCACGATTGCATTGGCTGGCGGCGGAAGAATATTATATGGTGCAGAAGGTGATCGTCTTAATCCGGCAGTTCTTTCATATGAAAGTCAGCGACAATTCCAAGCAAGTTTAATTCAATTCCCGGCGGATATTCGTTTGAAATCATTTTCTATTTTGTTTCCATCGGAAAAGTTGAATAAGAGCTTAAGCTTTAGGCATCAATCTTTCGGAATATTTGATGGATATGATGAAAACGCTAATGAAACGGGAAAATATCAATCTGGCGAAACAATGATTACAGGGTCCATTAGTAAAAAGATTTCAAATATTCCAATTAGATGGGGCGCGAGTTCATCACTTTTTTATAGCCAATTATATAATTATTCATCTTTAGCTATTGCTTTCAATGGAGGTATTTTACTAGATATTCAACGCATTCAATCTTCTGTTGGATTAAATGTAGAAAATGTCGGCCTTCCTTTATCAAGCTACACAGAATATAAAGAAACGCTTCCGTTTCGTGCCGCCATTAGTCTTTCTAAAAAGTTGGCGCACTTGCCCTTGCAAATTATGTTAGAAGCGCCATATTCATTTCAGACAGATGAATTAAATGTTATTTTGTCTGGCGAATTTAAACTAACCAATGGAATACAAATTCGATTGGGAACTTCATCAGAAAGAAAGAATCAAAATATTCAACAATCAGTTTCACAAAGCGCAATTAGCGGGACAGGGTTTGGTTTAAGTTATTCCGGAAAAGATTTTAGTATTGGAATTGGGTCATATTTTTATGGCACAGGAGGATGGGTCAATGGCATTGAATTTGGAGGAAAATTTTGAAGAAAATATTCATTCTTTTATTTGCTCTTTCGACTGTATTCCTAAAAGCAGAAAATAATTATCCCATTGTTTTGGTTCACGGATTTTTAGGGTGGGGACCGGAAGAATTAGGCGGTTATAAATATTGGGGTGGCCAACATGATTTAGAAGCATTACTAGAAGAAGAAGGCTATAAAGTATTTACTGTTTCAGTAGGCCCCGTGTCATCTAATTGGGAGCGCGCCATTGAAGTTTATACTCAATTAAAAGGCGGAGAAGTTGATTATGGTGAAGCACATGCCAATAAATATGGAATTATCCAAAAACCTGGGAAAAAGTATGACGGTATATACCCAGAATGGGACGAAAATCATCCGGTCCATTTAGTAGGGCACAGTATGGGCGGACAAACAATTCGAATGTTACAATATCAATTGTCTCAGGTTGTTTTTTCTGATACTGTGAATATTATACCTGAAAATAGCGAATTACTTGGCATTGAACAAAATGGGTGGATTGCATCCATTTCAAGTGTTTCTACACCGCATGATGGCACAACCTTAGCTAATATTATGACCAAAACATTTCCGTATCTTCAAAATATTATTGGGATTGCAGATGTGGTTGGGTCTGGCTTTTATAATTTTGACTTAGAACAATGGGGGTTTACAAGAGGAGATAATGAAACATGGTCATCATATCGGCGAAGAATGAAAGATCACCCTGCGTGGGGAACCAAAAATATTTGCGCATGGGATTTAAGTTTGGAAGGTGCAAAAGAATTAAATGGATCTCTAATTGTGGATCCAAATGTTTATTATTTTTCATTTCAAACAACAGCTACATATTTAGACACATTAACGGGTTTCTATCTCCCTAGACAGGACGCTACTCTCTTAACTCGACCAAGGGCAAAAATATTAGGATCTGCAATTTCTTATTGGAAAGACGGATCATCTACAGATTCAACATGGTTTAATAACGACGGTGTTGTTAATACAATTTCTATGACAGGGCCAAAAACGGGAGTAAATGGACCAGACCCCATTATTGAATATCAAGAAAATGATTTATTGATCCCCGGGCAGTGGTATACATTGGGACCATACGATTTAGACCATTGGAGTGTGATTGGACATACACTATCGCCCGAAGAATGGAATAAAGCAAAATCATTATATATTAATCATGCAAAAAGGTTAGTGAATTTACCATTTGATTAGATTTCTTTGAATATGGAATAAGTATTTGTAATATACAAATATGGAATTTGGGGAATTATTAAAATCGTTTTTACTAAACCTTCAGGGATTATACCGTACTGAAATAGCGTCTACTTCTCTTTCTCTCCCACAAGCGCTAGCCATTTCAATTATACCCGATCGTGGAATAGATATGTCCGCTTTTTCACACACTTTAGGTATTGATAACAGTACAGCTACACGTATGGTTGATGGGCTAATAAAAAAAAGGTGGGTAGAAAAAGAAAAAGACCCATATGATAGGCGCGTCATGCTTGTGCGATTAACTGAGGTTGGAACGAGAATTCAAGAGGAAGTTGAATTGAATATTGACGCATTGGGAGAAAAAATAGAGTTAACAATTTCTGAGGATGATCGAGATGAAGTAAGAGAAATCCTGTCATCATTTCAATGGACGTTATCTAAATACATTTTAGATAAAAATAAAATTGTATAATACAAATATGTTATTCAAAGAAAATATATTATCTTGGTATGATGAACATAAACGCGATTTACCATTTAGGGATGTAAATAATCCATATATTACATGGCTGTCAGAAATAATGCTTCAACAAACTCAGGTCGACACAGTTATTCCATACTTTAATCGATGGATACATAAATTCCCCACATTAAAAGATGTTGCAAATGCAACTGAGCAAAATATTTTAAAATTGTGGGAAGGATTAGGGTATTATTCTCGATGTAGGAATTTTCATAAGGCCACACAAATTGTAATGAATAATTATGATGGAAAAATACCTAGTAATTATAGTGATTTTTTATCCCTTCCTGGTGTAGGGCCATATACAGCCGCGGCTGTTATGTCCATTGCATTTAATAAACCTATACCAACAATTGATGGAAATATTCGTCGTGTTACCTCTCGAATTTTAGGTCGAAAAAAAATGGGTCAACACGCTCAAGTACGGATAAAAAATTATTTACAAAATGAAATTGATCAACACAGACCAGGAGACTTTAATCAAGCTTTAATGGATTTAGGTTCATTGATTTGTACGCCAAAAAAGCCTAAATGTGAAAACTGTCCATTAAACACCATATGTTCGGCGATGAATTCTGGCAATCCGGAATTGTACCCAGAAAAGATAAAAAAGAAAAAATCACCTCATTACAATGTGGCAGCGGGGCTCATTTGGGATCAGGATAAATTTTTTATTCAAAAACGAAAACAAAAAAGTTTATTAGGTGGCTTATGGGAATTTCCAGGAGGAAAAGTAGAAAAAGGTGAATCTATTGAAGATGCCTTAAAACGAGAATTGAAAGAAGAGTGTGATGTAGATCCAATCATACACAGTAAAGCTGGTGTAGTGAAACATATATTTAGTCATTTTTCGATTGATTTAAATGTATTCCATTGTTTTATAGACGGGCAAACACCCAAAACAGAACTACCAAATACTTGGATTACTCCAAAAGAAATAAAGCAATACCCATTTCCTGCGGCTAATCATAAACTATTTAAAATATTAGATCAAAATGACTGGATTATTTAAAACAATTATATCCATATTTATATGGCCATTGTTCATGACCACATTCCTAATAACAGGATCAATACTTTATATATTAATTATGATACTGCCAAAAAGGCATTTACATTATTATTTAAGACCCATGTGTAAAATAGTGCTTTTATCAGCAGGGCAATATTTAACAACAAAAGGAACTCCGCCTTCATCATCTGGGGAACCTTATTTATATATGATAAATCATGAATCTATGTTTGACCATTTTATGTTAGGAGCGACTTGTCGTCATTATGTGACTGGTGTAGGTGCGTATGAACAATTAAAGTATCCGCTGTATGGAGCTATTGTAAAAAAATATGGCATGATTCCCATTGTTCGGCAGGAATTAGGCAAGGCAATACATAGTTTAAATAAAGCTGAAGATGCAATTCGCAAAGGGATTTCTTTCTTGATTTCGCCAGAAGGGACCCGGACCTTATCCCACGAAATGGGCCCTTTTAAAAAAGGACCATTCCATATCAGTAAAAACACAGGCGTTACTATTGTTCCTGTCGGACTCATAGGCGTATTTGATGCAAAAAGAAAATCGGATTGGCGTCTAAAGCCAGGTGTTATTACGATTCATTATGGTGAACCAATTAAAGGCGATGAATACAAAAATTTATCATTAGAAGAACTTCAATCTCTTATTAGAGCTAAAATAACAAAACTCATTTCATAAGTATAGGAGGACATATGAAAAAGAAAATAGCATTCATCATAATTACACTTTTTATTATGATTGAATCAAACGTGCTTGCCCAAAATACGATTCCAGGGTTGGTTTCAAGTGGCCAAACAATCGAAGAAAAATATCCTGATGGCCGAATAGAAATTCTGGGTGTTCAAGTAAAAGACCCGCTAGTATTGGGGCAAATGTTCATTGCCATATTTTTGGCTATTGCTTTTCTCCAATCGGGTATTGATAAAATTTTAGACCGAAAAGGAAATGTTGATTATTTTAAAAATCAATTTGCCAATTCTCCATTAAATAAAGTTTCATCTTTTGCTTTATCATTAATAACCATTATGGAACTAGCCGCCGGTGGATTATTAGCGTATGGCGTTGTATATGCCATCACAGAGCGAACAACCATGATGATATTTAATGGATTTCTAATAACATCATTTACGTTATTAGCTTTGTTTTTTGGGCAACGAATTGCGAAAGATTATGATGGAGCAGCAACCATTGTATTATATTTTATTTTAACGATGCTCGGCATAATGAGCATGTACTAGAAAGAGGAAACTATGAGTAAACAATTATCAAATGAATCATTAAATCGTTATAAGGATAAAGCATTATCAAACCCGCAAATTCGAATGGCACGGAATGCATCCATTAAATCAAACTTTATAGATATTGCATTGGATTGGGATGCTTTTAGACGCATTGACCATACATTCTCGGATGTGGTAACTGGTGAGATGAAAGTAACAAACCAAAAATCTAGTGGCCGCTGTTGGGGTTTTGCGGGTCTGAATTTGTTTCGGATTTACCTTGGTAGAAAATACAATTTGAAAGGATTTGAGTTTAGCCAAAATTATTTTATGTTTTGGGATAAAATGGAAAAATCGAATTACTTTTTGGAAAGTATTTTAAGATCTGCCAATGAGCCAAGAGATGGTCGATTAGTCATGCATTTATTATCCGATCCCATCCAAGATGGAGGACAGTGGCATATGTTTGTGAATTTGATAAAAAAATATGGTGTTGTACCAAAATCTGAAATGCCGGAAACGTATCAAAGTAGCGCATCCATGAGAATGAATCGAATGATTACTCGAAAACTTCGTGGTTTTGCCATTGATCTTAGAAATGCTAGCAAAGAAGGAGCAAACGCGGAAAAGTTGCAGGCCATGAAAGATGACATGATGAGTGTTGTATATCAAATGTTAACGATTAGTTTGGGTACCCCACCCGAAACATTTGATTGGCAAGTGCGCGATAAAGATAAAGAATTTTATCGATTTGAAAATTTGACTCCACAATCATTCTTTGAAAATCATGTTGGATTAAATTTAGATGATTATGTGTGTTTAATAGATTGCCCCATGTCGGATAAAGAATATCATGAAACGTATACCGTGGATTATTTAGGAAATGTGATTGAAGGTGAAATGATTCGCTATTTAAATCTTCCCGTTCAGCGGTTAAAAGAAGCAGCCATTGCATCCATAAACGGGGACAACCCTGTTTGGTTTGGGTGTGATGTTGGAAAACATTTTTCAAGAAATATGGGTGTTATGGATTTAGATATTTATGATTTTGAATTATTCTACAATACAACATTTTCTATGTCAAAAGCAGATCGGCTGGAATATGGGGATAGCCAAATGACTCATGCCATGTTATTCACTGGGGTTGATTTAGATAAAGAGAAAAAGTCAAGAAAATGGCGTGTTGAAAATAGCTGGGGAGACAAATATGGAGATAAAGGTTACGACATTATGACCGATCCTTGGTTTGATGAATATACATACGAAGTTGTTGTACATAAGGACTATATTACCGAGGAAGAATTTGAAATATATCAAAAAGATCCCGTACCATTAAAACCGTGGGACCCAATGGGCGCTTTGGCAAAATAATATATGAAAGATCTATATTTATTAGATCCAGATATTACATTTTTAAATCACGGTTCTTTTGGCGCCTGCCTGTTTGTAGTGGGACGCCGACAAGTAAGGAATTTTCATTTTTTTATCTTACATATTCCACTTTTGCAGGGGGATTCATGGGGGTTTAAAAAAAATGGAAGAAAATTAAAATTAGGTTTAACCCTTGACGGAGTAATATGAAAAAGTATTATCATCTAGATTCAGATATTACATTTCTAAATCATGGTTCCTTTGGTGCTTGCCCCAAACCTGTTTTTGAAACATATCAAAACTGGCAATTGGAACTTGAGCAACAGCCTGTGGAATTTATGGCGCGGAAAGTATATGAACATTTGGAAGAAGCTCGCCATGCATTGGGCGATTATGTAGGATGCAATGGTGACGATCTCATTTTTGCAACAAATCCAACCACCGCAGTAAATACGGTTATTCGAAGTTTGGACCTTGGTTCGGGCGATGAAGTCCTTATGACAGATATGGAATATGGATCATTGGTACGCACTTGGGAACATTATGGAAATGAAAACGGATATTCCATCGTAAAACGATCTACACCGCTTCCGCTAACAACGCACAAAGATTATGTAGAGCATTTTTGGGAAGGTGTGACTGCAAATACAAAAGTCATTTATTTGAGCGAAATTACCAGCTCTACCGGATTGATTTTGCCTGCCATGGACATATGTAAAAAAGCCAAAGAAGCAGGTATTATGACTTTTATAGATGGCGCTCATGTACCGGCTCACATTCCATTAAATATTTCTGAAATGAATCCGGATATTTATGTTGGCGCTTGTCATAAGTGGCTTTCTGCACCAAAAGGATCATCCTTTTTATATGTAAAAAAATCACTCCAGGAAAAAATAAAACCACTTATCATTAGTTGGGGTTCTGTGATTGACCCTGCACCAACCGCTTTTATTTATGAAAACCAATATCAAGGAACGTGGGATCCGAGCGCATTTTTAACAGTGCCAACTGCTATCCAATTCCAGGAAGATCATGATTGGGATTCTGTCCGGTCTCGTTGTAGAAAATTGAACCGGGATACACGAAATCGAATCTATGAGATTATTGATACAGAACCCATTTGCCCGAATAATTCCGAATGGCTTGGACAAATGGCAAGTGTTATGATACATATTGAAAATGGACTTGATTTTAAATGGCGACTCATGGATGAATATAAATTGGAAATACCTGTTTTCCCCTGGGGAGACAAAATTCTATTTCGCACATCCTTCAATGCCTATAATGATGAAAAAGATGCAGATCGATTAATTAAAGTATTAGGGGAATTGTTTTAAAGCTTAACGA
>CAZGFQ010000005.1:71023-88270 GCA_964525185.1 uncultured bacterium | reverse complement strand
CAAGGCTTCTGTAAATCATCTAACTGTAAACAAGGTCTATGGTAAGACACTAAATATAGTATTTTTTGAGTATTCGCTATATGTCCAGATCGAATTTGCACATAATATTGCCCCGACGGCATTGGTTCGCCAAATATATTCTTCCCTGCCCAAGATCTTCGAATTATTTGATCTTCTTCGGCTGACACCATTTCTGACCATACTATATTCCCAACAATATTAAAAATCCTTAATTCAATTGAATTATACGGACCTGAATTAAAGTTTATTTGCACTTCATTGTTAAATGGATTTGGGAAGCAAGGTCTTATTGAAAATTCTGATTGGATAAAATAGGGTCCATCTGAATTGAATTCAGAAAAAGATTCATAATTTTCCACTGTATGTGCTGACAGAATAACTAATTCATCCTGCTGGATTGGCACCCATGTCATATCACTAGCAATTCCAGATTCTGGTGGGCGACTCATAATTACTTTATGTGAAAAGCTATTCCCATGTGTGTAGCTTAGAGCTGATTGTCCTCCGTAGGCGTAAAGAGACTGACCGTTTGACAAAATAAAATTCATTTGAGATGAAGGTATAAAATCACTAATCTGCGAAACTGCCTTTTGAATGCCATCAAATATTGACCCAGTTTCTTCCATTAATTTCATAATGAGTAAAAAATAAAGCTCAGAATCGACAACCCGGCTCCATCCTTCATTCTGCCAATCACCATTTCCATATGTTTGTGGTGGATGCGCCTCAAACCAAGATGTGTTTTTATTATATTCTGTTAATAAATTGAGTAATAAAGATTTTGAGATTGTACCATTATGGATGAATGTAAATGTTTGAGTATCATTATGATAAATAAACGGATGTGGATTTGGGATAGCTCCTGCCCCAGACGTTGTTGTTCTTACATGTCCAAGTGCAAGCTGTACGCTAGTTGAATCATTGAGATTTGAATGAACACACTGCCAAAATTCAGTAGAATCTTCTTCGGTAGATTTAGGAGAACGAAAAACTCTTAATGAATCATTTTCTTCATAAAAAGCCAATCCCCAACCATCACGAAATGAATGACCTTGCTGGTATAGTGTTTCAATCTCTTCTGTAATGACTGGGATCGATGTAGATTGTATGGGATTATTCCCATTAGCAATAATCGCCCAAAGTCGACATCCAAAAATTATATTTGGTGATATACCGATGATTATCAATATGAGCCCTATTCGATACATAAATTGCTTTATAATTAATGGCATTGCATTAAATACCAATTGTATTTGAGAGTAAATTAGCCATGATGAAATTGAATTGTATCATTTTTCCAAAGTGCAACTTCAATTTCCCATCCCGAAGGATCTTTTAAATACCAAGCAGAAGAAAATGGCCACTCAATGACACCACCATAAAGAATATCCAATTTTTCCTGTTTTATGACAGATAACCACTTTTGCTTATCATTTATTCTTAGACCAAAATGAGACATAGCATGAAATCCTTTTTGATGAATCAATTCGGGATCATGTGGACTGAGTCCAGGGTGTTCATAGACACACAATAATGCGTCTCCGGATTTTAAAACACCCCAAGGTTTATTATCTTGAATTCCTTTTTCAACTAAATCAAAACCAAATACTCTACAATACCAATGTGAAGAATCATCAAGATTATCAACAGTTATATTGATATGATCTACTCCAGATACGAAATTATTCATCAAATTGACTAAATTAATATTTGTTAAATGTATTCTACCACCGAAATTTACACCAAGGATATCGTACCAATACAGCCTATTGCACTATACGGTTCCATTTTAATAATTAAGGGAAGAGCTATGAAAAAAATAATCTCAATTATATTTCTGTTTATTTTTGTTGCAAGTTGTGACAAAAAGCAATCACCGTTAAAGGATTTTGTAACGAACAATGATCCATCATTTACCTATGAAATAGTGAATACAATAAAAGGTGAAAAATGGACTACAAAAGTAGTAAAAATGGTTTCTCAAAATTGGTTAACCCAAGATGAAGTTAATTTACCGGAGTGGTGGCACTGGCTAACTATTGTAATTCCAGATAATCGAGAGGAAACAGAAGCATTAATGGTTGTAAGTGGTGGAAGCCACAAGAACGAAGTGCCAAATGAAGCAAATAAAGCACTCATTGGAGCAGCCATAGGCACAAATTCTGTCGTAGCATCTATTTCTAATATTCCATTTCAACCATTAAGTTATAAAAATGATCACCAAGATGACCGCTACGAAGATGATATTATAGCGTACGGCTGGAGAAATTTTTTAGAAGGTGGCGCAAAATCTGAATATGCTTATTGGTTAGCCCATTTGCCTATGACCAAAGCGGTAATGCGTGGTATGGATGTTGTTCAGGAAATTGCAGCTGTAGATAGTTTTGTCGTAACCGGTGGCTCAAAGCGTGGATGGACAACGTGGACAACAGGCATTAGTGATTCACGCGTCAAAGCTATTATCCCCATTGTAATTGATGTATTAAACGTTGTCCCATCATTCAATCATCATTGGAAATGTTATGGCGATTGGTCTCCAGCCATTGATAGTTATAAAAATGAAGGAATTATGGATTGGATGGGATCGAAAGAATTTGATCAAATGTTAGATATTATGGAACCCTATTCCTTTGTGAAGGAATTAACATTACCAAAATTTTTAATAAATGCTACAGGAGATGAATTTTTTGTAACTGATTCATGGCAATTTTATTGGAATGATCTCGTTGGCCCAAAATATTTACAATATATTCCAAATACAAACCACGGATTAAACGGGTCATATAACTTGGGCAGTTTAATTGCCTTTTATGATTCAATCATTAAAGATAAATCTATTCCCCAATTTGATTGGAAAATAACAGATAATACAATACTGATAGATATACCTAATCAAGGAATTGAATATGAGATTAGAAAATGGACGGCAATGAATAAAGAAACTCGCGATTTTAGAGTGGCGATTATCGGACGTTCTTGGGAATCAGAATCTATTTCAATATCTAATAATGGGCATTATTCAATCAAAATTGATTCACCAGAAACTGGCTATAAGGCAGGGTTGGTTGAAATAATATTTAAAACGGATCCAAACTACCCAATGACGTTTACTTCTGGGACTGTTGTAACTCCCAACACTTTCCCATTTGGAGATTTTAAAAGCAAGCAACCAAAAGGAACATACGAATAATCTATTGGAATCTATTTAAGTAAAAGAATGCGTTTAGTCACTATTTCATTTGATGAGTTCATCGTAATAAAATATATCCCCGATGGAACGAATTCGCCTAAATGGTTTTTTCCATTCCAATGGGTTGAATAATTCCCTGCAGTTTTATATTCGCTGACAATTGTATTAACTGTTTTTCCATTTATATCATAAATAGTCAACTGTACTTGGGCATTTTTTATAACTTGATATTCTATTGTTGTCTTTGGATTAAAAGGATTTGGATAATTAGACAATATTTTGATGGTATGTGGACCAGTCGAGTTATGAACAGACAACGGGGGAACATATTCACGTATTTCGACAAAATTTTCAACACTTCCTTCCACAGAGTCTATTGTGTTTAGTAAATCTAATTGGCCATTATCATTTTTCACAAAAGCATCCATAAAAGTATGTATCCAGACATTGGCAATTCTAAACGCTTCATCGCTTAAAGAATGTTCTTCTCCGGTTAGACCGATTAGGTACTTCGACCCAATTAATCGTTGGATTGCTGATTTTGTTACTAAAAATGGCGCAGCAGAATCATTTGTTCCAGCAATAGCCATGAATGGTCTAGAAACACCCGTAAGGCCTACATGATTGTCTCCGAAAAGTTCAAAACTACTATTACCTAACCATGGAAGAAAATTCCCAGCGGCCTTTATACGATCATCAATCGTTGTGGGGCGTGTAGCGCCAAATGCGCCATTCATTTCTCCACCTAATAGTGCCATTGTTGTTGATGCTCCCAAACTCAAACCAATGGCTCCAATACGATCGAAATCAATGTGTCCAGAAAAATCATCATTATTTTCGAGTTGGTCAATTCCTACTTTTATAGACAATGGACGTAAAGCTACTTTTTGATATTCATTTACATTATCCGTTATTCCAGGGAATCTGCCATCTCCGTGAAAAAGAGCCATAACAATATAGCCATTCTCCGCAAAGCTGGCGAGTATGTCCATCATCCAAAGTGGGTAGCCACCAGAACCATGTGAATAAACAATTAATGGATATTGGGTAGATTCATTTTCAAAAATCGGAGAATCATTACTTTGCTGCATATGTGGAAATGTCGTACCCCATGGTTCTGTATAGGATGGCCTATCATTTGACTGTGTTGTCGGATACAAAATATATCCAGCATAAGGTAATGTTTCACCCGCTTCACCGCCATAAAGCATATTATCATTTGGAACAGTAACATTAAATTGAAAAGCATCTGCTTGATTAGCTAATAAAGTTGATATATATAATTGCGGACTGCCATTCCACCCGCTACCGCTATAATAATCACCTATACTTCCACCCTCAGATTCTATCACTTGAAGTTGTGATTGGCTTATTTCAAAATTTGTTGATCCAATTTCTGCATTTAGATTCATACTCTGGATCAAAAACCCAAATAATATTATTATTCTATAACTCATAACATCCTCCTCTCAAAAAGTATGAACTAGATACTTAATTAACGTCTATTTTGCAATTTCGCTAATAATCTTAATAGTTCTAAATATAGCCAAATTAAAGTTACTAGAAGTCCAAATGCACCATACCATTCCATATATTTTGGCGCACCCATTTCTGCACCTTCTTCAATAAAATCAAAATCAAGTACTAAGTTTAATGCAGCTATTCCGACGACTACTAAACTAAATAATATACCAAAATTTGAACTACTATGGATTACGCCTATCCCCGACCCAAAGAACCCCATTATAAAGTTTATTAAATACAGAATTGCGATGCCCCCAGTAGCAGCCACAATTCCTAACTTAAAATTTTCTGTTACTTTGATTAATCCTGATTTATATGCTAATAGTAGGGCTCCTAATGTTCCAAATGTTAAAAATATCGCCTGGACAGCAATTCCAGGATATTGAAGCTCAAACATTCGAGATATTGCTCCTAGTACCAAACCCTGAGATAAAGCATAAATAGGTACAGTTACATACCCATTTTTTGGTTTCATAACTGTTATAATTGCTGAAATAATTCCCACTATTAGTCCAAAAATGATTAAACCATTTTGGGCTGGATTGTTCCAAGTTATGGATGCGGCCATAACGACTAATAACAGGGAAAAACCGGTTTTATTTACAGTCCCACTTATAGACATAGTCCCTTCAGTTGAAGATACTAAATGTTGTTTAAATGTAGATGCTTTCAGTGTTGGATTTCCAGATCGCATTGTTAAATGTCTATTCATCATTTTCTACCTTTTCTATTCTAAAAAATGGTTTACCATTATGTGAATTATCCTTCATTAATTTAAGAATACTTGCTAATACAATGATAATAATAGGTAACCATAGTAAATAAAATGTGCTATTCAATTCATGTCCTTGATTACATAATTAAAATAATAAAAGCACTCACAGTAAATGAGTACTTTTGTGGAGCCGGACGGGATCGAACCGACGACCTTCCCGAATTCCTTCGGGACGCTCTTACTCTGCATTCTCTATTATCCATTGGATATATTTTCTGCTTTTTTTCCTCTTAATTTCATTTTCTCTATTAACTGCACAACTGCGACTTGAATATGAATATTCATATTTCAAAATCCACGGAATACCTGATTTTGTAGATTTTGAATATCCTGAATTATGTTGGTTCAATCGCTTCTCTACATCTCCCGTATGACCGATATAATATTTATCGGAAGATTTACTGTAAAGTATATAGACGGAATAATTCAAATGTGTGGAGCCGGACGGGATCGAACCGACGACCTCTTGAATGCCATTCAAGCGCTCTCCCAACTGAGCTACGGCCCCAAATTAATTCTAATTGACAAATACTTCAACGACCTTCCCGAAGGATTTCGGGACGCTCTCCCAACTGAGCTACAGCCCCATAATCGGGTGTTAAATTACATGTTTGTCTTTAAGTCTTCAAGCCTATATCATAAGATTCAATTATAAATGATCTGTAAAGTATTGAATCATTTTTTCATATAAATGTTTTGATGTATTTCCGCCATAAATTCCATGATTTCTCCCAGGGTAAAGAAAAATATCCAATGGTTTCCCTGCTTTTACAAATGCATTTATTAGTTGATGAGTATTTTGAACATGAACATTATCATCGACAGTTCCATGGATCACTAAAAGATTCCCTTTAAATTGATCAATATAAGACATAACTGAAGCAGATTCATATCCTTGCCTATTTTCTTTAGGTAATCCCATAAATCTTTCAGTATATGCTGAATCATAATATTTCCAGTCTGTCACTGGTGCAACAGCTACACCCACATCAAATGTTTTGGATGCTTTCGTAAGAGCCAATGCTGTCAGATATCCACCACCACTCCATCCCCAAATACCAACTCTAGATGTATCCGCCCATGAATTTGCCCCCAAATGTTGAATTAGATTAGTATGATCTAATATTAAATAATGACCTAAATCTTTATATCCATTATCCATAAACTTTTGACCATATCCTCCTACTTGACGATTATTGACAGATGCCACAATAAAACCATTTTGATTAAATAATTGATGTAATAAAGCACGATGTCCTCCCCACCTATTTGTAACTGTTTGGGAATTTGGCAATCCATAGCCATATACAATAATGGGGTATTTTTTTGATGAATCAAAATTCCAAGGTAATGAAAGAGATGCATCTAGCACTGTCCCATCCTCAGTAGAAAATTGTATTAATTTTCTTTCAGTGAAGGGGAATTCCAAAAAAGGTGTTTTATTCGTCTCTTTTATATGTCTTTTAATATTCCCTTCAAAATCCATTAAAGAATGAGTTGGCAAATCTGAAAGTGAAGAAAATGAATGAATCCAATATTTGTTTGATGGAGCCAATCGAGCCGTATGCCACCCAGAATTAGATGTTAAGTTTGAAACACTACCTCCATTTACAGAAACGGAATAAATATGATTTTCAAGGGAGGAATTCATTTTTCCTGAAAAATATATTCTTCCGTTTTCTTCGTCAACGTTTAAAACTCGATTTACGGACCAATCACCACTCGTAATTGCAATAAGTTTATGTTTTATGATTCGATATATATGTTTATATCCACTCCTCGATGAATACCATAAAAAAGAACCATCTGCTAGAAATTCTGGACTTCCATAGACAGTTACCCATGTCTTTGATTTTTCTAACAAAACCTTATGTAATTTTCTATTATCGGGATTATAACGATACAATATTAATTCATTCTGATGGCGGTTTAATGATTGTATGAATAATTCTCCTGAAGGAGACCAATCCATACGCGGTAAATAGATGTCATTATTCGCTTCTATCGGTGACCATATTAACCCACCATTTACACGAATAATCCCAATTTTTAATGAAGGATTCGCATCACCAGCTTTAGGATAATAAACTTCCGATATGGAAGAGTATATCGAATCATCACTAAATAATGTATACTTTTTTACTTCGGACTGATCTTCGCGATAAAATGCAATGCGTTTACTATCGGGTGACCAACTAAATCCATCGTATAAACCAAACTCTTCTTCATATAGCCAGCCCAATTGTCCATTTAAAATCGTATCTGACCCATCTCGTGTTAACTTTTTCTCGCGATTAGACTTTATCCAATAATTATATAAATTATTATCTGATTTCACATAAGCAATCATTTCCCCATTTGGTGAAAATTTTACATTTGAAATAGGCTGCCCATCCCCAATTTGACTCAACGTTTGATTATGAATATTATAAATAAAATATGTCGCTCTTCGTGAATGTCGCCAAATAGCCTTTTCATTTGTTTTAATTAATAATTGTTTGTCATTTCTATCGAATGTAATTCCAGAAATGCGTAAATAAATCCCTTCCCATTTAAAATGTTCTGCGGAAATCCAATCAAGTGTATCTCCTGTTACAATATCCACTTTCTGCAAATGGCTAGCATTAATTGTGGAATCATATTGAAAGTGTAGAACAGCATCTTCCCCAGGGAACCATTGAGTCGAAATCCTTGCCGTTTGATATTTTCCACTTAAAATGTCATCTAAGGATAATGATTTATTCCCCTGAGCCATTATAAATGTAAGTCCAATAAATAAGGCAAGTATTCGCTTAACCAACATTAAAGTATACCTTTAAGTTTTTTCAGGAATTCAACCATCATATCGTATGTTAGCCTTTTTGTATTTACATTTCTTGGGCTTGGATGATAGCAACCAACTAATTTCAATCCGTTAGGCAGAGAATACTGAACATCATGGCCAAATGGATAATCTTTCATTTTAAATTCAAAAAACTGTCGCCAGTAACGAAGTGTAGCATCGAATGCAATTTTTCCTAAACATAGAATAGTAGACACTTGGTTCAATATTTCAAATTCCCTGGCTAAATAGGGTTGGCAGTTTCGTAATTCTTCTGCCTTGGGTTTATCTCCAGGAGGAACACACTTTAAGGCAACAGTCATAAAGGCATCATATAAAATGAGACCGTCATCTCGATCGTCTGAATTGACCTGATTTGCAAGTCCGGTGTCATGTAAACATTTCATAAGAAAGTCGGCTGATTTATCGCCTGTAAACACACGACCAGTCCTATTCCCACCGTGGGCAGCTGGTGCCAATCCTAAAATCATTAATCTTGCTTTATCATTCCCATACCCAGGCACGGGCTTTCCCCAGTAATCCCAAGATTCAAAAGATTTTCTTTTTTCTTTTGCAATTTTTTCCCTGAAATCAACTAAGCGTGGACATAAGGTGCAACTAGTTAATTTCTTATTTAGTTTATCAATTGTCATTTATTCGAAGACAAAAGTACTTTTCCGAAATTCTTCCGGTCAGCTAAATACTGATGAGCTATTTGAATATCTTTTAAGGGGAATACAGTATCAACCATTGGAGAAATGGTTCCATCGGCTAACCATTCGATTAGCTTTTGTGATGTTTCTTGTACTAAGTCTTGTCTTTTTCGAAGCATGCCTAGATGAAAACCATAAACGCCTTTATTTTGCATCATAAGTTTCATGGGCTCAAATTTTGGCATTCCGAGATATTCAGGAAGAATTTTTAACCAATTTTTCTTGGATCCAGGCGCTGCCTGGGAAAAACCATAAGCAACTAATCTCCCAAATTCAGACAATGAATCATAACTTTTCTTTAACGCCTTTCCACCTAACGGATCCAATATCACTTGAACACCTTTTCCTTCGGTGATTTCTATGGCTCTTTTCTTGAAATCTTCAGTTCTATAATCTATGAGATGTTCAATGCCCATTTGCTTTAAGCGTTTATGTTTTGCTAAGGATGCGGTGCCAATAATTTTTGCACCTAATTTTTGAGCTATTTGAATGGCTGCAACACCTACTCCACCTCCAATTCCGTGAATTAAAACCCATTCATTCTTCTGAAGATTACACTGTGTAATCATCATAAAGTAGGCTGTTAAATAATTTACGGGAATCGCTGCTCCTTTCTCCAAAAATGATTCATCAATTTCAAAAACTTGGTCGACAGGAATATTTGTAGCCGTAGCATATCCACCAAAGCGAGATAGTCCCATTATTGATTTTCCAATCCAAGTAGATAAGGCGTCATCGCCGACGGCAACAACTTTACCGGAAATTTCAAATCCAGGCACGTACGGTGGCTTTGGTGCGGTTGGGTATAAACCCATTCTCCCTAGAATATCTGCAAAATTAATTCCTGAATAATGAATTTCAATTTGTAATTCATTTTCTTGGGGTTTATTTAATATTGATTCTTTAAACTGCATAACATTAGGTGCGCCATGCTTTGATACTTCAGCTATTTGTATTGTTGTTTCATTCATAGGGAAAAGATACAACATTCTTGGCGATTGTTTCATCATCCTTCATTCCCTAAATTCGCCTCCAATTTTTAATCATAAACCTTTCATAACACATTCCTAAAAGGACAATTATATGGCATTAATGACATCCATGAGAAATCGGATGCACGCAGTTTTGTGGGCAGTATTAGCACTATTTATACTCAGCATGACAGTCGGTGGACTTGTCGGTGGAGCCGATATTTTAGATCAAATATTTAATCGTACAGATCCATCAAAAGTGATTGCTCGTATTAATGGGCAAGATGTTTCTCCACAATATTTCAATCAACTTGTTAGCCAAAACTTGGACAATGTTCGGGCTAACGGTCAACAAATTACAGATAGAAATATCGAACAAGCTCGAAAACAAGCTTGGGATAATCTGGTTCAAGAATTATTAGTTGCCCAGGAAGTAGAAGAATTGGGCTTAACGGCATCTGATGAAGAAGTTGTTTTTCATTTACAGAATAACCCTCCACTCTTTTTACAGAATAATCCAAATTTTATGACAGATGGAAAATTTGATTTCGGGAAATACCAAGAAGCAATTCGTAATCCTCAAGGAAATGAATGGGCTCCGATCGAATCTTTCATGAAGACAAATTATCTCCCGAATTATAAATTACAACAATTTTTAACAGCGTCTGTCGTGGTCACTCCAAGTGACGTAGAAAAAGAATATGCTCGTTCAAACATTAATTATACTATTAATGGTATTCATGTGACACGAAAAGCTGTTTCAGGAGAAATAGAAAAACCAACAGCTGAAGAAGTTCAATCTTATTATATAGAAAATAAATCTGACTTCGAGCGTGGATCTCTTCGGAATATGAGAGTTGTAGCATGGGCAAAAGAAGCATCAAATGAAGATACTGTTCGTATGGCTGATTTGGCAAATAAAATCATTAAACAAGTAAAAGCTGGAGATGATTTTGGTGCATTGGCAGCAGAATATTCACAGGATCCAGGAAGTCAAAATAATGGCGGTGAACTTGGGTGGTTCGAAAAAGGACGCATGGTTAAACCTTTTGAAGAAGCTGCTTTTGGTGCAAAAATAGGTGAATTTGTTGGCCCAGTAAAATCCCGATTTGGGTACCATATCATTCATGTAAAAGATAAGAAAACTGAAAATGGAAAAGAGCAAGTGAATGCAGCTCATATATTATTAACATTTGATATTAGTGCTATGACACTTGACAATCTAAAACAAGCATCTACTCTTTTTAGCTATGATGCACAGGACAATGGTTTTTCCACTGCAATTGATTCTCATCGTGTAGAACCCATTGTTGCTACCCATATAAAAGAAGATGCATCATTTTTACCTACAGTTGGTTCTCTCCGTTCAGCCGTTAGATTTGCATTTAACAACCCTATTGGGACGGTTTCTACTGTTTTTGAGACGGATAGACATTTTGTTGTTGCTGTGGTCGATTCTGCCATTGATGAAGGTATAGCACCTATGAATGATGTTGAAGCAGATATTGTTCGTATTCTTTCAACGGAAAAAGAAAATGAATTAGCTCTGGAAAAAGCTGGGGATATTTTAATTGAAGCAAGCTCAGCTGGGTCTTTTACGAAAGTACTTAACAATCAAGAAGCATATGAACCTATTACCAATGATAGTAAACCTTTAGGTCGTGGTTTTAATTCAATTGGCCGAAGCCATTATGTGATAGGTGCCCTTCTTGATGCAAAAGTAGGCGACTTGGTAGGTCCAATAGAAACACCACGTGGTTATACAGTTGTAGAATTATTAGAAGTAGCTGAATTTGATTCTGCAGACTTTGCTGTTCAAAAGGATAAAATTTATTCAGATTTATTAACGAAAAAACAAAACCAGTTCTTCCAATCCTGGCTTGGCGAAATGAAAAGGAATGCTGAAATTGTTGATAATCGAAAGTATTATTTTTAATCATAATCTAATTCAACTCATAAAAGGCTCGATTCATATTCGAGCCTTTTTTTTAATTCCACTATTTTTGATGTAACTTTCGATATAATTCTATGATAAATAGGACTCAAATAGATGGATTATAAATATATCATTCTTTCTGTAAGCGACTCCGTCGCAACCGTTTCTCTTAATCGACCCGAAGTTCGTAATGCTATGAATATTCTTATGGTGAAAGAAATAGCAGATTGTTTCACTTACCTTTCAAAACAATCAGATGTTCGCATCATCATATTGCGCGGAAATGGTGATTCTTTTTGTGCTGGAGCAGATATTCAACATATGAAACATGCTGGTGGGCAATCGCCCGAAGAAAACAAATCGGACTCACAATTATTATCTGATCTCTATTATGCAGTAGATCATTGCCCGCAACCTGTTGTCGGCTTTCTTCATGGTCATGCATTCGGCGGTGGATTTGGTCTTTGCAATGTATGCGATATTACCATTGCAGAAGAAAATACTCTATTTGCCTTAAGTGAAGTACTCATTGGCATAATACCAGCCATTATTGGACCTTATACTGTGAATAAAATTGGATTATCTTCCTATTGTGCGTTAGGCATCTCTGGTGAACGATTTGATGCTCATTATGCAGAAAAAATTGGACTTGTTCAATATGCGGTCCCTAAAGATCAAATGGAGGAGCTCCTTAATAGACTCGTTTTTCAGTTGAAAAAAGGCAGTCCAAAAGCACAAGCAATGTTTAAAAAATATATAAGAAATATGGACAATATGGATGCCCAAGATGTTATTACAGAAATGCGTGCTAGTGAAGAAGGTCAAGAAGGATTATCTGCTTTCATTGAAAAACGTAAACCATCCTGGCAAAAAGATTAAAAATGCCTGAATCCAAGGGACACGTTCGCATTGTAGAAGTGGGTCCGAGAGATGGATTGCAGAGTATTTCAAAAATCATTTCCCTTCAAGATAAAATTACATATATCAATTTATTAACCGAATCCCAATTATCTGAAATTGAAGTGACTAGTTTTGTATCCCCTAAATGGGTTCCACAGTTAGCCGATGCAGCCGACGTTTCTCGTCTAATAAATAAAAAGAGCAATATACGCTATACAGCTCTTGTCCCAAATAAAGTTGGGTTAGAGAATGCATTACATTCTGGGTATCAATCTATCGCTTTATTTACTGCAGCAAGCGAAACATTTTCAATGAAAAATACCCATTGCACCATAGAAGAAAGTTTTAAGCGGTTTGGTGATATGGCTCCACTCTGGGGAAATCTACATGTCCGAGGATATATATCCACTGTTTGGCATTGTCCATTTGAGGGAAAAGTATCCATAAAATCTGTTATGTCAATCATAGAAAAATATATTGCATTGGGTATTACTGATATTTCCCTAGGAGATACAACCGGAAAAGCAACCGCCTACGAAACAGAAGCAGTATTAACACTAATACTATCTCGATGGGATGCCTCACTATTTAGCCTTCATTGTCATGATACATTTGGCAATGCTTCAGAAAATATTCGAAAAGGATTAAATATGGGTATTCGATCATTTGATTCATCAACCGGTGGAATTGGAGGATGTCCATATGCGCCACGTGCATCAGGAAATATTTCAACAGAAAAATTAATTGATATTTGCGAGGCATCTCATTTGTCAACAGGGTTAAATAGAGATAAATTGAAGGAAGCGGGAATATTCATTCAATCCATTTTAGAAAAGGATATGGTTTATCATGCCAAAAATTGAAACACATATTAATGTAAACTCTGAAAAATATTCATCCAATTATGCTTTCCATAAAGAATTAGGGGAAAAATTAGATGACCAAATAAAGATCATTGAGAAAATGGGGCCAGCACATCGTGTTGAAAAGCATCAAAATAAGGGCAAATTAACTGCTAGAGATCGAATTAATTCATTAAAAGACTCAAACTCTAGATTTTTGGAGTTTTCTCCTTTAGCCGCGTATAAGATGTATGATGATTCTGTCCCAGCTGCAGGTATAATCACAGGCATAATTATGATCTACAATCATCCATGTGTTGTTGTGGCTAATGATGCTACTGTCAAAGGGGGCACTTATTACCCACTAACCGTAAAAAAACATTTACGCGCGCAAGAAATTGCCATGGAAAATCATCTCCCTTGTATTTATTTGGTAGATAGCGGTGGAGCATTTTTACCTAAGCAGGATGAAGTTTTTCCAGACAGAGACCATTTCGGACGAATCTTTTATAATCAAGCAAGAATGAGTGCAGCCAAAATACCACAAATCGCAGCTGTCTTGGGTTCTTGCACTGCTGGGGGTGCTTATGTACCAGCCATGAGTGACGAAGCTATTATTGTTGAAAAAAATGGAACCATCTTTTTAGGTGGTCCCCCACTTGTAAAAGCAGCTATTGGTGAAACAGCCACAGCTGAAGAATTGGGTGGAGCGAAACTTCATACACGCATATCTGGTGTTGCAGATCATTATGCAGAAAATGATGATGAAGCATTAAGAAAAATCCGTGGAATTGTAAAGCATTTCCAACATACTCCTACCCCAGTTCCTGTAGAATTTGATGAACCCGCATATAGCCAAAATGAAATATTAGGAATATTGACAAAAAATCACCGCACTACATTCAATGTAAAAGAAATTATCGCTCGAATAGTAGATGAATCTGAATTTGAAGAATTCAAGGCTGAGTATGGAAAAACTCTTGTGACTGGATTTGCAAAAATCGGTGGATATTCTATTGGTATTGTTGCAAATAATGGTGTTTTATTGAGTGAAACAGCTTTAAAGGGCGCTCATTTTGTAGAAATTTGTGCTCAAAGAAAGATTCCGCTACTCTTTCTTCAAAATATAACAGGATTTATGGTAGGGAAAAAAGCTGAAGCAGGTGGTATTGCAAAAAATGGGGCTAAAATGGTGCAAGCAGTCGCATCCGCAAATGTACCGAAATTAACGGTTATAATCGGGGGAAGTTTTGGTGCTGGGAATTATGCTATGGCTGGTAGAGCCTATCAACCACGATTTTTATGGATGTGGCCAAATGCACGCATTTCTGTTATGGGTGGCGAACAAGCAGCCAATGTGTTAGCAACGGTTAAAAAAGATCAATTAGAATCAGAAGGAAAATCAATGTCAGATAATGAACTTTCAACATTAAAACAACCCATATTAGATAAATATGAAAAAGAAGGTCATCCCTTTTATGCCAGTGCACGCCTGTGGGATGATGGTATTATTAAACCAACTGAAACACGACAAATTCTAATTGATGCTTTAAAAACCGTTAATTCTCACCCTTCCCCGGATACACAATTTCCTGTTTTTAGAATGTAAGAAATTTTTTCTCATTAAATGATTCAAAGTTATTTGGAATATATTGTTTACTGTAATTCCGAATGACTTTATTATAAATAATACAACAAAAACTTTTGTCATTCCTGGCTACGACCAGGAATCCATTAGACTCACAACGCAAACATCAGAATAGATTCCGGATATTTTCTTTCGAAAATTCCGGAATGACAACATAAGTCATTCCGAGTGAAAAACCCCATTTCATCAATAAGGTAAACTCTTACCAACGAGGAATCTTCTCAGTGAATCCTAAATTATTTCTCCTGATAAAATCACTGGTAATGTTTAAGATGATTCTTCTCTCGGTTTACTTTGTTGAATGTTCATTAATTTGGGCTTTTCGATCAGAATGACATGTTAGTTTTATGTGCTAATTATTAAATGTTAGAGATGGTTTTCTGAATGAATATCAAACATCTTTAGGAGTCTGACACGTCTCTCAGTGACACTATAAAAACATTTGTCATTCCTATTGACGACCAGGAATCCATTAGACTCACAACGCAAACATCAGAATAGATTCCGGATATTTTCTTTCGAAAATTCCGGAATGACAACATAAGTCATTCCGAGTGAAAAACCCCATTTCATCAATAAGGTAAACTCTTACCAACGAGGAATCTTCTCAGTGAATCCTAAATTATTTCTCCTGATAAAATCACTGGTAATGTTTAAGAAGATTCTTCTTTCGGTTTACTTTGTTGAATGTTCATTAATTTGGGCTTTTCGATCAGAATGACGTAAATAATTAAAAAGAAAAAGTTGTAATTTATTAAATGGGATCCGCGGAAAAACAGTCTGAATCACGATTAACATTTTACTTACTCCTAGCCATGGCCGCTTGGGGCTTATCTTGGTCAAATGCAAAAGTATTGGGCACATATGCAAATCCTCCCGTCATTATGGTATGGCGATTTATTTTTGCAAGTCTTTCATTTGCTCCAGTTGTTTATTTCACAAAAAATACATTTAAAATTTCCCTAAATAATGGATTTCATATTCTACTGGGGGCATTTTTTATAACAAGCTATAATTATTTATTTTTTAAAGGAACGCAAGTAGGATTGGCCAGTGTTGGTGGTGTCTTAGTAACCACATTAAATCCCATATTTACGACTTTAATCTCCGCCCTACTATTTAGAGGGTTTTTATACAGGAAAGATATATGGGGATTATTTTTCGGATTTTTGGGTGGCATCATTATACTTCGCTTTTGGGAGATTCAATCTGATTCCTTTTTTCAGTCTGGAAATATTTATTTCCTATTGGCAGCAGTTGCTTGGGGAGCATTGACAAATGTTACAGCCAAAGGAAAAGATTCCATCTCTTTTATGACTTTTACCTTTTGGTGTTACGTATTCTCTATTGTTTTGAGTTTAGGCCTTACTCAAAATTCCAATTTAACAACTATATTTTCCTTCGATTGGGTATTTTGGTTAAATATGATTTCAGTATCCGTATTAGCCATGGCATTTGCTACCACAACTTATTTCAAAGGAGCCATTATCCTTGGACCGAAAAAGGTAAGTTCATTTATATTTACTGTTCCCATCACAGCCGTTCTTTTTGCCATGGGATTTCTAGGAGAAGCATTAGAATGGCCAACAATTGTTGGAGGCCTATTAGCAGGATTTGCCGTTTACTTAATCAATGAGTAAAATAATTAATCTAAATGATTCAACAATAAATCGCGTATATATTTAGGTACTTTAATGGGTTTGCCATTGAGATTTGTAAATGCATGAATGGAATGCCCAATCATTAAAATTTCATCTGAATCAATAGGCGTTACTGTATAATTAAAAGTCATTTTTACTTTGGGTAATTCTGTCATGGTTGTATGCACGATAATATCTTGGCCAAATACAGCTCCCTTTTTATATTCTGTATGTGCTTCAATGACAGGAAGCATGGCACCCTTTTC
>CAZGFQ010000005.1:23390-70923 GCA_964525185.1 uncultured bacterium | reverse complement strand
CTCCCTTTTTATATTCTGTATGTGCTTCAATGACAGGAAGCATGGCACCCTTTTCTTCCACTACATTATAATCCAAACCGATGGAAGATAACATTTCAGTACGTGCTGCTTCAAAAAACTCCAAATAACGGGAATAATAAACGATGCCCATTTGGTCCACATCTTTATAAAAGACTTTCATATGGTAAGCATATTTTATCATTTTAATCTGTAACGGTGAAATATCCCAATTTATCGTATTTAGCAATTCGATTGTCTAAAAATAATTCGGGTGATATTTTGGATAATGTGTCTAATTCTTCTTTAATAACATTTTTCAATGCATTCGCTGTGGATTCAAAATCACGATGAGCACCACCATGCGGTTCTTGAATGATTCGATCGCAAATCCCAATCTCCAATAAATCATTCGGAATAACTTTAAGCGCTTCCGCTGCATCAGGTGCTTTGGAAGCATCTCTGAATAAAATAGACGCACAGCCCTCAGGACTAATAACGGAATACCACGTATTTTCTAACATAATCATTCGATCGCAAACGCCAATACCTAAAGCACCTCCGCTCGCGCCTTCACCTATCACAATAGAAATAATAGGCACTTTTAGTCCAGACATTTCCAATAAGTTGCGAGCAATTGCTTCCCCTTGACCACGCTCCTCTGCACCCAACCCAGGATACGCACCAGGTGTATCAATAAATGAAACAATGGGAATATTAAATTTTTCAGCCAACTTCATTATTCGTAAAGCTTTTCGATATCCGTCCGGTCGCATCATTCCAAAATTACGATATAAATTATCTTTTGTATTTCGCCCTTTTTGTTGGCCGATAATGGCTATCTTTTGTTCATCGATTGTTCCGATCCCAGCTATAACCGCAGAATCATCAGAAAAATGTCTATCCCCATGCAACTCCATAAAATCAGGCGCTAAATATTGAATATAATCCAATGTATATGGACGTTCCGGATGTCGAGCCAACTGCACTTTTTGCCAACGACTAAGACTGCCGTGTACTTTTGAAATTTGTTTTGTTAATTTATGTTGTAATTGATTGAGTTTTTCAACACCATCAGGCGAATCTTTTTTCCCTTTCAATTCCAATATTTCATTATCAATGGATTCTAGCGGTTTTTCAAATTCTAGATAATAGTTTCCCATATTTCCTTACTCATAATTTTTATCTAATATAAAAAAGGCAAATACAGCAATTCCCGTCAATAAAAGGAAAATACTATTTGCCCAAAATGCTGGCAAATTTAGACATAAATACCCAACAACACTTAATATCAATGATACACCGTGCATCAGCAAAACAGCACGATCTAAATCTACCCCTCGTTGAGCTAAGCGATGATATGTATGATCTTTTGATGCGGTATGCACTTTTTTTCGTCTCCGTATTCTAGAAAAAAAGACTAAACATAAATCAAATAATGGGACGCCAAATACTAAAATAGGCACAAACCACGAAGATAACTGACTTTCAGCATTTGGGCGATATAAAATAGCCATGGATGCTAAAATGAATCCCAATGTTTGGGCACCAGAGTCACCCAAAAACAGTTTTGCTGGATGAGAATTATAAAAATATACTGCAAATGTTCCACCCAATATAATTGCACTAAAATAAGCCATTTCTGTTTGGCCTGACGCAATCGATATTATTAGAAAGAAACTCGCAGATAGAGCGGATAGTCCGACGGCCAATCCATCAAAACTATCAATCAGATTAAACGCATTAACAATTGCAATAACCCAAAATAATGTTAATGAAATATTTAAAATATTATCCCATGGAACGCCAGGTTGAATAAAAAATTCAGGAGAATCAAATAAATGAATTTGTACCCCATTTTGAATAAGTAAAAATGCACCTAAAAACTGCCCTAATAATTTTGTGGATGGAGATAAATGTTTTATGTCATCCCAAATCCCAAATAGGTAAATGACGGTACTAGCTAAAATAATACCTTTTATTGGATTCTCTCCAAATAAATCAAAAAAGAAAGTAGCCAACCAAATAACGAGGATTATTACCGTTCCCCCTGTTAAAGGAATTGGGATTTTATGCACTTTATGTTCCGCACTTTTTGGATCATCCATTAATCCAAATTTCGGAGCTATTTGCAGGGACAAATAAGCCAATATTAATGCAACAATACTAGAAGATAGAATTATTTGGAATAATATGGGAAGTTGGATAGTCATAATAATTATTAGTGTGTAATGGCGATTTTAACTGTTGCGAAAATACATTTAAAAATCATGAGACTATAATAAAAACCGTTAAATAAAAATGAATAATCCGATGAAAAGTGTTTTTTATAATATAAATAATAGGACCGATGCCATTCAAAATTGGCTAAATAGGCAACAGATTTAGATCCACCCTGCCCCGTAAAATGTGTCGCAGTAAAATGCGGATTATAATGAATCTCCCATCCAGCTTTTTCAGCGCGAATGCAAAAGTCCGAATCTTCTTGATAGGCAAAAAAGGTTTCATCTAAGAATCCAACATCATCAAATACTTCTCTACGCGCTAGCATACATGTACCAGAAATACCTTGGACGATGTGTATTTCATTTTCATCTAAATGATTAAGCTGATATCCCGTAAATCGTTTATCTTTGGGGAATAGCTTACTCAAACCAAGAAAATAGCTTAAAACAGCTTGCGGCCTAGCTAATCCTCGACGCGTAGATTTTTGAAATTGACCATTTTCGTGCAGAATTTTCGGTTCACACAAACCCACTTTTGGGCGATTTATGGCATAATCCATTAATCCTATTAATGAATTTTCCGATAATACAATATCCGGGTTTAATTGTAACAACCAATTCCCCTTCGCTAATCTTAAAGCTTGGTTCATAGGTTTTGTATAACCAAAGTTTACTGTATTTTGAATTAAGGTTTTTTCAAGATGATGATCATTAATTAGTGCTATGGTTGAATCTTTAGAATTATTGTCTACAATGATAATTTCATACGATAGATTGCCGACAGCATTTGGGATGGAATTCAGACAATTTTCTATAACTCTCTTTGCGTTAAGAGTTACAATGCAAATAGATAAATCCATATTTAGTTTATAAGATTATGACTGATTAAATCCAGCCGAACAGTCTCCAGATTCTTAATCGCCATACAATCCAAATAGCTTCATACATAATATGGCTGCTCATTTTTGATTCCCCAATTGTACGATCAACAAAAATAATAGAATGTTCATGTATATTGAATTTTTTACGCCAAGCACGAAAATTCATCTCAATTTGGAACGAATATCCCTGAGATTTGACATCACTTAAATCAATAGCTTCCAGAACTTTTCGACTCCACGCTTTAAAGCCTCCCGTACTATCCATAATCGGAAGTCCCGTAATGATTCTTGAATATAGGTTAGCGCCATAACTCAAAAATAAACGTCTTAACGGCCAATTCACGACACTGATTCCTTGGCAATAACGGCTACCTATAACAAGATCATAATCCTCTAAATCAGCAAGTAATTTAGGAATATCATTTGGGTCGTGAGATAAATCTGCATCAATTTGAACCATTTGATCATATCCATTGTCTAATGCCCATTGGAATCCAAATAAATACGCTGTCCCTAACCCCGCTTTCCCTGGCCGAACTTCCATATATAAATTTTCATACTCCTGTTGCAAGGAACGCACTGCATCGGCTGTACCATCGGGAGAGTTATCATCTACGATCAATAAATGATAATCAGGATTTAGATCGAATATAGCTTTAACGAGAATGGGAACATTCTTTATTTCATTATATGTTGGAGATATGATTAAAGTTTTCATTCAGAAAAACGTTCCTTTATGAATCGTAATGAATCCACTAAAAGTGGGGGTTCTATACCGATGGCTTCAGATAACAGAGATGCATCAACACCTCCATTTTCAGGGCGAGGAGCCAATTGATTTAATTCATCACTTGTAATAGGTTTTATTAATTTTTTATTTAATCCAAAAGCATCTGCTATTTGTTGGGAAAATTCATAGCGGTTCAAATAATCTTTATCTCCCCAATGAACTAATCCCGCTACATCAAGTTCGATACATCTTTTAATCACAATGGCTAATGAGCTCGTCCAAGTTGGATTATTGAATTGATCTGTTACTACGTTTATTTCCAGATTTTTTTGTAAAGATTCAACAACCCATTTTAGGAAACTTGCTTTTGTAGTTGGTTCATAGTCATAAACGACATTTGTGCGAATCACTAAATGACGCTCGCCCGAGGCCCAAATGAGTTCCTCAGATTCTAATTTCGTTTCTCCATATACATTAATTGGATTTGTTTCGTCCGATTCTTTATATGGTCCATTTTTACCATCAAAAACATAATCAGATGAAATATGAATCAAGGGACACTGTCCAAAATCTAATAAATTTTGTACACTCGTAGAATTAACAATCCATGCTTTATCCGGATTAGATTCACACCCATCAACGTCTGTCATTGCCGCCAAATTAACGATCAAATCAGGCTCAAGTGCTGGTAAAGTTTCTTTAACTAACTTACGATCTGTTATATCCAATGGAAGCCCGTTTGAATTAGGTGGAATAACTGTATCTGTTAAAAGAAGTAAATAATCATCTTCCAACTCATGCGTTAGTGCACGGCCCAGTTGACCAAATGCTCCTGTAATCAATATTTTTTTCATATTCAATTTATTACTCTAAATGATTTTGCAATTAAATCCATTTGTCTCATAAATATAGATTTATCTTCGCCAGGATGGTAAATAAGCATATTCAAATGATACGTTTTATCTGAAGTTTTATCATAAAAGATATATGAAAGAAATGGGCCACCCTGTGGCTCTTCAATCGATTCCCATATACCGGTTACTTTCCACGCTTTTATCCGATTAAAATAAACTTTCTCCATTTTAAATTTATAATCATGAAAACGAATATGTTTATAAAATGTTTCAGGAAAAGACCAGATGGCATTTCCGATATCTAATCCATCAATGACATCAATGGTTTTTCCATCTTTCCACTGGGCGGATATCCACTGAAATGGCATTTCTTTTCCTAACCAAAAAAAGCCAACATCTGAACTATCTTTTATGACTTCCCATCCCCATGGGATTTTCATTGTCCAACCATAATTTTCAGATAATTCTTTTTCTACTTCAACTCTACGAGCATTTTCAAAAATATATTTACTCTGGCGTTTTGCAAATTGACCATAATACTGATTCTTCAACCATTCTTTTTTAGCAAAAACTGATTTCATTAAGTGGTCCCTGCTCTTTGCATTAACGATTAAAAACAGCTGATTTGATGCATATAAATCGCGAGTGAATAGTATTGGATCAGTTTCTAAGGTACTTTGATATTGATCCTCGGGTAATAATTTTTTTACCAATTTAACACCCTCATTATGGATATCATCTCCAATAGCGCCGACAACAACATATGCTTGTTCTTTTAGATCAATATATCCTTCAGGTTTCACAAATCTTATTTTAAAATAGGGTTCAGGCTGTGGTGTAAAAAGAGTATCATCAAATACAGATTGAACAAAATCATAAATAATATCTTTATCAGGATCAGAACAAACAACAATTAATTCATTATCTGCCCCAAGAGCTTCTCTTTTAGTCTCGCACCCTAAAATCACAATAAATAATGATAAGATGGTTATTATTTTAAGATTCATTTTCATCCTTCAAAATTACTTAAAGAGATATCTAAATCCCATTTTTTCCTAACCCAATTTTAAAATCGAGAAATAAACTTAAAATGCAATTGCCCATTTGTAATTGGATCTCTCATAGGTACTCCATATAGTATTTCTATAATGGATGACTCTTTCACCTGTTTTAAACCAAATCCAATGGAGTGTAAAATAGACTGATTAGATTCGAATCGCCCTATTTGATAAAAAGAACTAAAATGCATGCCATCATTTAAAATATATGAAAGTTGAAACTCAGGACTTATCACCCACTCTGCCATAAATTCATTTTCACGATAACCTTTCATCGTTTCCATTCCACCAAAACGAATTAAGCGAGATTTGGGAAGATTATTTTTTCCACTTTTTATTTGTTCACCCCAAAAACCAATATGCCCAAACCAATATTTTTTAATGGGAAATATTCGTACGCCCATTATCATTAAGTTATACATTAACTCTTGTTGAATTTGACCTATCTTCCCAGATATAGTAAAAGAATGTCCTTGGGTTGGAAGCCACCGATTATTCAGAGAATTCGATTTAATTCCACCAACAATGGATTGTGCATCATTTGACAAATAGCCAACATCTTTCCCAGTATTTGTTGCATGAATATGACTACTTTCATATCCGAGAGACAAGAGCGCCATATATTTAAAAGGAGTGCTAATACTTATGTGTGATTGTGATTCTGTAAAGTACCCATCATGCGTGTTTCTATCTAAAGAAATATTTAATCCAATAGGTGTTCCAAAGGAGTGTGGTTGTTGGAATTGAAATTGTATTTCCTGAGTGAGTGTATCCAATTTTTTCCAATAAAAATTAATGGATTCAGCATTTTTAAAAATATTTTCAATATTTAAATCAATTTCTCCGGTTGCTTCCCACATATTGTTATAACTTTTATTTGCCCCAATGATCGCAGAAAACTGTTGCTTGAAAGAAGGGTCAAAATGAATGATAATGCTTTCTTTTTCATTCTGAATTCCCCATTCGTAGGCGGGTGTATTTACAATAAACGGATATGAATTTTTAATCAATTCTAAGGAAGATTTTATATCCGTTTTCGATGTCAGCATTCGAGAAAACATTTGGTTTAAAACTTTTTGATTAATCTCAATATCTTGATCGAAATAAATATTATGTATGACTCTTTTGATTGGAAATAATTCATAATGAGCTTTAATACTATCTGTATAGTCAAATGATGTTAATTGATATTCATAATGTGAAGAATGATCATCTTGGAGTAAAACACTTAATGAATCATGAATAGCAATACTATCTAGATGGCTGAATTGAACGCTTTTAGGTACCTGTCCAGACAATAAAGTTAAAAGGCAACTAAGGATGGCATATTTAGAAATACGCACGAAATTCCCCATTAAATGTAATTAGAGATCCATATCTAGAATCACGAATAGTTATTAAGGATAGATTTAACGATAGTCGAGCATCAAGCATCCATTGAAATCGAGTTTGAGTTCGAAGCCCATTCCCTACAGGATTTCCCATTAATGCTTCTGGTGGTAATACATTCCCAGATGTTAATTTTACATTATTCCAAATCAATTTACTTTCAAGCTTACCTTTTTTCGATATATGTGTTTTCCCTTCAACACTAATTCCCGCTCCATCTGCTTTAAATGGAATAATTCCATAAAGTCCAGACCCTTGCCCTCCATGAACACTTAACGCATAATTAGTATTTATAGTTAATTTTCTCGTTAAGACGAATTCGCTCCACCAGCCAACAATCTCTCGATTTCGTAGAGACGATATATTCGATTCTACCCGGAAACCTGTCCATTGTGATTTATTTAAGTATTTCCATTTTTTTGAACGATTATTTTCCATTAAAATGACTGATTCATCTGAGTTCCGAATATCAATTCCTCGCGGGTCCATTCCATTCATATCTCTCGACGTATTACGCCAAGATTGAATTCGTATCTTTTCCTTCAAAGGATTATAATCAAGTTTTAATCTATTATTCCATCGTGATCTAATAATATGTTGATTATCAAGTGTAGGTTGTAATACTGTTTCTAAATTGTGTTCATTACCACTATAGTCCAGTCTATTTTCAAGTTGAATCGATAATGGAATTTTCCAAAGTGATTTTTCTTTTTCCATATTATATTGAAACCGGTGACTCCCAGATAAACTAGACGCCTGGAATAATTGACCTGAAGATATAGTTTGAGCTATATAGCTTCCATTTTCATCTTCAATATAATCATTAAAGATTTCATCATATCGATAATGGCCTAATCCAGGACCAATGGAATCATAAACAACAATTCTATTCTCTTTGAACGTTTCTTCAGAATTCAACTGAATATCCCAACGAATAGGATGCCGGTTATTGTTATAAGAAAGTTGTCCTTGTCCTAATGTATAATTTATATCATTTCCCGATTCAAAATCGTTTTGCATCCTTTTTCTTATTGTAAAATCTTTACGCCACCCTTGTTTATTATTTGAAGACATATCTCCTTCGATAAACCACCCTTCTTGAAAATCTTCTAGTCCAATCAATAAGGAATCAAGTTCCATAGCATCTGATCGATGACTTACTTTAATATTCCATTCTTTTTGTTGAATAATCTTCCTTAATCCAAGAGCTGTAATTTTGAATGATTTATGATTTTCATCATATTCTGATGCATAGTGTAGATATGGACTTATCCCTTCGGATGCAATAGATAAAAACGCAGATTGTTGCAAAAAGGTATGCCCAGGTGTTTTTACGCTATTATAGGAATAATATGAATCTTTAAACCGCTTGTGAGTTAAATCCTGCTTTAAGTGAATTCTTTCTTTTTGATCATTTCCATATTGTAGTGATGAAAATTGAAAAGTCGATTTACCCCTTTCAGGAATTTGGACAGTAATATCTCCCGTTTTAAGATTAAAATTTCCGCTTTGTTCTTCGGTTAAGTTCCATTCTCGATTAAATAAAATATCCGTATCTCTACTTAAAGACGCATATTCAATTGATTTTTTCCAATCAGAAAAACGAAAATTAAGAGCATTTTCGTAAGATAAAAGATCAGAACTTTTTTCAATTTCTAAATAATAAGCCACCCCTAAATTGTCATTATCATCCATATCTGATAAACGATTTAAATCCTGATTAGAGTGAGCAAATTCGACTTTAAGATTTAGATTATTTTCATAATGCCAATCTGATTGAATATTGAACGATTGTAAATCTTCTGGCCTTACAACAGAATATCCTGGAGAATATGTCAGCTCATTTTCATTTGTGAATGAAGAATAGTGATAATAGGAGTTTCCTTTATTGGAAATTTTCTTTATGTAGTTTCCATTTTTATTATACCGAAAAACAGCAGATACGCGTTCATATTCATCTATTGTTGTTGTATCCATCTCCTGAAAGTAATATAATATCGACTGGGATAAGTAATAATCGCCCGTGGAATCAAGCTGTATTCCATTTATATATGGATCTTTATCACCAGCTTGTTTTAAAGCCGCAAGAGCTTCAGAAGAAAATTCTGATTTATTGGATGATATAAAGTCATCTTCCTTAACCCAATGAAAAGATATGTTCCCTTTTTCCTCTATTTTCTTCGAAAAAGAACTACCTAGTAGATTCCTGTTAAACTGATAATCCGTGTATTGATATTCAATATAAATATCAGAATCGTGGTGAATTAATTGTTTGGATGTAAAGGATATTTCGCCTGTATGATAATCCACGACATAATCATGATTTTTTCCACGTGTTAATTCATTCCCATTTAACCAAACTTTTTCCGTTCCAGCTTGGATTATTATATCGATATTCCCATTGTCAGAACCAAGTTGATACGGACCTTGCTTCCCATCCTTACCTTTGAATTCAATTTTGTGAAACCTGCTTTTTGTAGTAGCCATAATGGTTTCAACATTCATGTTATTATGTTTAAAGTGATTCTTTATTCCAATGAGTTTTCTGTCGTAATGTTGGAATTTCCCTGCGTGACTACTAAAATGTATATCTCCAACTTCTAATAATGTATTTGGATGAGATAATTGTAAATATACTTGATCAATTTCACCCAATTTTTGAGAATTTCCTTCTGGTTGTAATGGAAATTCTTGATCGCTAATAAAACCACTTATTTGAAGATTGTCATATATGTTTCCCTGCAATTGGAATTTCATTCCACCAGAGAATTCTGAACCTCCTTTTTGTGTCATATTTAATTGTCTAAAAAATGAGCCTGCAGATTGAACATTATTATAATCATGGGAATGGATTTCATTTTTGTCTATCAAGCGTTCCTTTGGGATTATCTTTTTTTGCTTAAATGGATAAACGTTATTTCGTACGGATTTTGGTAGGGATTTATTTAAATAGGAATATGAAAAAACATGTTTATTTTCTCCTGAAATAGAATCAGACGTATAAATTAATCCTTCAATATTATTTACTGAATCAATGTGTATCTGTTGATAAGGTATATTCTTAATGGAGCCATCTAAAATAAAGGTATGGCTTAACTGAAATGTTTTTTTATTTGAATTATACTCTAATGTATCGGTCGTTGAAGCTATCTGTCCAATTAAGCAGCTAAATCCAAATAAACCAATTCCAATCCAAGGCTTAAAATGTTGGTACATTCAGATAAAGAACTTGGTCTTCAGAAAGTATAATGAGTGTTCTATTATATGAAATAGCATCTTTAATATGTCCTACAATCCCGGGTAATTGAATATGCTTATTTGAAAATAAGTATTCCCCTTCTCCATTCTCATTTAGAATGAGCCATTTATTACGTATTGGAACTAAATATTTTGGATTATTTATTGATACCTTGTCTATCTGGATCTTATTACCGATTGAATTAAAAATATGGACCATACCATCACAATATGTTAATAATCCTAATTCTCCATTATCGTTAATTCTAAAGTCGCTTTCGCACGACATAATGTCATCATAATCATTTAATTCTACAATGGCAGCATCGAACATATTTGATTGACCAATGCCATGAATCACTTGGTATTGATGGCTCGAAAGGTAAAATCGCCCGAATGGGTCAATAGCAGCTTGCTCTGGATACGTATTATTGTTTAACTCTACGGTTCTAATCTTATTCAATCGATAATCGAGTTGCTCTAAAGTATTTTCTGTTCGATCTAATACCCATAAACCGTCTGATGCAAATCCAATCCAAACAGGTTCAAAGAAACTATTATTCCCGCGACCAAAGCTTCCATAAAAAATGGCTTTCTGTTCAGAATCTAAGCGACAAATTTGCCTAGAATTTTTGTCTAATAGATAAACATTATCTGCTAATCCTACTTGGACTTTATCTGGTTTGAAGTCCATTTGTTCAAAAATAGGCGGAAATGCTTTATAGGCTAAAAGCGTTATCTCACTCTGTCCTAATGCGACAGAAAGAGATAGAAGAATAAAAAGAATAAAGGTATTATTTTTCGAAATCTTCATCCTTTTTGAACGGATAGAGAAGAAAATATGTTCCAATCATTATCATAACCAATGAAATGACTTGTGCTCCAGAAAATACATCAAATAAATATTTATCATTTGTTCTTATAAACTCAACTAAAAACCGTTCCAAACCAGCCAAAATCAAATAAGTAAAAAATAGACTACCCACAACCTTCACTCGGTGTCTTTTCGACCACAGGAATGCAAATATCGCTAAACCTGTCAATGTTTCATATAGTTGTGTTGGGTGCACTTTCAACCATCCAGGCTCAAACCCAGTTAAATCTACCCAAGGATAATATAGAGCAAAACTATGAGTGGAAGTTGGAGGCAAACCATCTTTAAAGGTTAAACCCCAAGGCAAATGTGTTGGGAGCCCATAATCGTCACCAACAAGTAAACATCCAACTCGACCAATTGCATATCCTAGAATCAATAAAGGGGCTACAATATCAGCAAATACTAACCATGGAAGACCATTTTTTTTCAAAATATGAGTTACTCCAAGAGTCCCTCCCATGAGACCACCTAAAAAAACAAGCCCTGAACCACTAAATATCATACCCGTTGGGTCTTCTATGACTCGATCATAATTCTCAATCAAATAATATATTTTTGAACCAAGAATACCGCCGACAGCTGCTGCAAAAATCATATCAGAAGCTAATTTTTCATCATACTTCAATCGCTTTAATTCACGGCTTAATAGAAAATAGGTTGTATAAAAGGCTACAACTAATGCTGCGCCGTATGAATAAATAGTTAATGGGCCAATTTTAAACAAAATGGGGATCATACTAATTTCCTTCCACACTCTGCACAAAACTTTGCCCCTTTAGCTATGGGCGCATTGCACGATGGACAATCTTTTGGCTCAGTCGAAGTTGATTGTTGAGAATATATAAATCCAATAATAATAGCTAACATAAGTGCGATGACAGTTGGTTGCCATAAGTATAATTTATGCCTTACAACCGGTTCAATCTCTCTTTGCGCCCGTGCAGGCGGCATATCACTTTGATTTCCCATCATTTCTTGCAACATACCTTTGGTTGTTATTCCACGCTCATTATTATAAGATATATGAATGGATTTTTTAGTCCCAGGTTCAAACTCATGTAAATGCACTCTATGGATCTTTTGTCCATGTGGATCGTCTTCAATTTCAGCTTCCGATTCAGATGAATGAAATTGTGTTGCCATCGGTGGCTCTTGAATCTCAAGTGAAACGGCATGAATCATTTGGTTAAATTCCATATTGAATGTGAAATCTCGTTTCCCAGGATTATGGAAATGGTGGCTAATGATCATAAAAGCAAATTCACCAGTAATGTCACCTGCATTCACCCAATTATTTTCACCATTACTACCGTACGGAAATGGCTGAACGTCAACATCATTTTCACCAATGAATTTGATCTGCATTAATGAATCTGTTTCTTGAGGAATCGCAAATTCTAATGTGCCATCCATGCCAGTAGAATCTGTTTTGCCGCTAATAAATATTACAATATTGTTTCCTTCATATTCTGGAACAATAGATATGCGAGCATATTCTAAACCTTCTCCGAAAAGAAATATGGGTACCAATGCTGTAAGAAATGTAAGTATAAATGTGTTTTTCATAGTGCTGAATTTACGGTTTATTTATTGATGTCAATATCCGATTGTTGTCATTCGAGTTAAAACAATTAAATCATAAATACTATGGGCATATGCTGTTATTCCAAACCCCCGCAACATATATAATGATCCTAAAATTAATCCTGCTACAAATCGAATAAGAAATAAATTAAAATGGAAATCATCACCAAAATCTCCAATAAAGTGGAAAAGTGAAAATATAATCGCAGAAATAAACATGGCCGTCCATTTACTTAAAGATTCATTCCATTGAAAAAGAAGTGTTAATAATGCCCCTATCCCTGCAATAAGTAATACACGAAATAAAAATTCTTCATAAAGGCCTGCACCTAACGCTAAAACAACTTGTTGAGTCATCATTATTCCATTTGGATTCATTAATGTTAGCATAACTTGAGCAAGAGAAAAATATAGCAATACAGCCCAAAATATACTTTCTAAAAGCATTCCTAATAGAGTATTTCTATTAAGGGTTGTTTCTTCCCAGGTATGCCTTTGATACATAAAGGTAGCTAAGAACCCAACAAATACTAACCCAGAGAATCCATATAAACCCATTACGCCAAATGTTTCAAGAATTTGCCTTAGAAAAACATCAGCGCCATTACGCAAAATATAAATGTCATTATCTGCAACAGCAATTACGCCAATTTCATATAAGACGAATAAAGGGACGGTAAAAATAAAACTATAAAAAGGAGATTTTGATAAAGAATAATACTCTCTCATTAGTCCTCATCAATTTGCAGTACGGCTAATAATGCTTCTTGTGGTACTTCTACTTTCCCAATCATTTTCATTCGCTTTTTGCCTTTTTTCTGCTTTTCCCATAATTTTCTCTTTCGGGAAATATCACCACCATAACATTTTGCCGTAACATTTTTCTTGACTTGCTTTACAGTCGATCGAGCAATGACACGTGACCCCAGCGATGCTTGAATAGCCACATCAAACATTTGACGAGGAATTAATTCTTTTAGTTTACTACATAAAGCAACCCCACGATGATATGCATCGTCTGTGTGGCAAATTGTGGACAATGCATCCACAGGCTCACCATGAATGAGAATATCTAACTTTTGTAATTTACCATCTAAGAATTCCTTGAATTCATAATCAAAACTAGCGTACCCCTTTGATATACTTTTAAGTTTATCATAAAAATCAAAAATGATTTCTCCTAATGGTAATTCATAATGGAGTTGAGCTTTTTCTGGGGATAAATATTGCGTATTAATGTATACGCCTCGCTTCTTTTGACATAAACTCATAATTCCACCAATAAATTCTTTTGGTGTTATTATTTCTGCAGTTACAATAGGTTCCCTTATAGAGTTTATTTCTCCTAATGCAGGCATTTTAGCTGGTGTATCTACCTCAATTATTTGGCCGTCGGCCACTTCAACCTGATAAATGACGTTAGGTGTTGTTGTTACAAGAGTTAGGTTGAATTCTCTCTCTAATCTTTCTTGAATTATTTCTAGATGAAGTAATCCTAGGAAGCCACAACGGAAACCAAACCCTAAAGCTTCACTCGTTTCAGGAATATAATCTAGCGATGCATCATTGAGTTTTAATTTATCCAATGCCATCCGTAATTGTTCGTAATCATCTGCCTCCGCTGGGTATAGACCAGAAAAAACCATGGGTTTCACTTTTTTAAATCCAGGTAGTCTTACTTCAGCTAAATTTTCTTTTACGGATATTGTATCACCAGGAAGAATATGCCCCATATCTCGAATACTTGCAATCACATAGCCTACATCGCCAGCTTTCAATTCATCGGTTTTAACATGTTTCAGAATAAAGTGACCTACTTCTGTAATATCATATGATTCACCATGAGCGAAAAACTGAGCACTCATCCCAGCTTTTAAAACACCGTCAAATACACGAACATATGGAATTGCACCACGGTAATTATCATACATAGAATCAAAAATTAAAGCACGAGTCGGTTCTTCTGAATTGTCTTGAGGGGCAGGAATTCTATTAATTACAGCGTCAAAAATATCTGAAATTCCAATGCCTGACTTTGCGCTTGATGAAATTATTTCCTTTTCATCGCATCCAATTAATTCTATGATTTGGCGAGTGACTTCTTCGACTCTGGCCACAGGTAGGTCAACTTTATTAATAACAGGGATTAAAACTAAATCATTTTCAATTGCTAAATATGTATTACTAACCGTTTGGGCTTCAACGCCTTGCGCCGCATCGACTAATAATAACGCACCTTCACACGCAGCTAATGAACGACTTACTTCATAAGAGAAATCTACATGTCCAGGCGTATCAATTAAATTAAAAATATATTCTATACCATCCGTATGCGTGTAGTGCATTTGAATGGGGTGGCTTTTGATTGTGATACCACGCTCTCGTTCCAAATCCATGCTATCTAATACTTGAGCTTTCATATCTTTTTTCGTTAGAGTACTCGTTTCTTCCAAAAGACGATCGGCCAGAGTGGATTTTCCGTGGTCAATATGAGCTATAATACAAAAATTGCGTATGTGGCTGGTTTTCATCGGCGGAAATTAAGGGAACATTAGCCGAAAATTGGCAGAGAAATACCTATTTATAAAAAATAATCGGAATTTAAGAAAATATCTAAATTGATTTCCACATTAGTATTGTGGGAAAATTTACATTTCCAGGATTGTTTATACTCTTAAATAAGAAAAAAGAGCATATATATTCATTAATATTGAGACGACGCTTAAATAAATATAAGCATTGCAGACTGAGCTATTGAATCTTCTGGGGGCGCTATCTTGTTAACAATATAAAAGGCTAGGCCCAAAAAGATTAATATTAGCATCATACGATTTTTCACAATTCCCTCCTTGGTATGTTAAATCTGGATGATGAAATGTAAAGTATTTCTTATAAAAGAAACAAGAATATAGGTTCTAGGTAGTTCTCAGGCCATTTTTACCATTTTATTGCCGCTGATGCCCAACGAAATCCTGCTCCAAAAGCTGCAAGAATGATATGATCACCTCGTGAAAATTTTCCTTCATTTCGAGCTTCAGTTAATGCAATTGGTATTGATGCAGCTGTGGTATTTCCATATTTATGGATATTGCTATAAACTTTATCCATAGAAATTTTCATTCGTTTTGCGACGGCTTGAGAAATTCTTAAGTTTGCTTGGTGTGGAATTATTTGTGCAACATCATCAATTGTTAATTGGTTTGCATTCATTGCTTCATGAATAACTTGAGGAAATCTCCTAACTGCATTTTTAAAAACTTCTCTACCATTCATAAATGGGTATTGTCGCCCCTCATCTAGCATTTCTTTGGATATTCTTGGATTAAACTTTGATGCAGGCCCTTCACACCATAATTCTTTCAAATATTTTCCTTCTGTGTGTAAATGTGTAGACAATATAGCACTTTCATTCTCACTTTGCTTCAGGATAGCTGCACCTGCCCCATCTCCAAAAAGGACAGCTATATCTCTGCCTTTTGTTGAAATATCGAGTGCGGTTGATTGAACTTCTGCCCCAATGACTAAAACAGTTTTTGAATGGCCTGTTTTAATATATTGATCTCCAACTGATAGTGCATATACAAATGCCGGGCATGCAGCTTTAATATCAAATGCTCCTACATGATTCAACCCTAGTGCGTCTTGGACTTGTGCACTAATTCCAGGAAAAAAGTAATCTGAAGTAATGGTAGCGCAAATCACTAAATCAATTTCATCAGGTGTTACTTCTGCATCATTCATAGCATTTTTTGCAGCTTGTATAGCCAATGATGATGCACCACCTTCATTCTCAATCCAACGTCTTTCTTTTATTCCAGATCTTTCTGTAATCCATTCATCTGAAGTGTCCATCCATTGCTCTAAATCTGAATTTTTTATAATGCGATCCGGAACATGAAATCCTACTCCAGCAATCGCTGTTTTTTGTAAATGCTGCATTATTTATCCTAAGTGTATTATAACAATCCCTAATAATTTATAATAAAAGACGGACTAATCCTTTTTCTTTAATGAGAGTCCTAATGTCATTTCCGCCACTGGTTCATCTCCTAATAATTTTGGAACTGTGGCGACAACCTTTACGGGAATAGTCACTCGTTTCCCTGTTTTTGCAGTTTGTCGAATGGCTTTTTTTATTTTCTGTCCATCTAAACACGTAAAATGAGTATCGCCTTCTGCCCGTTTATAATATGAAGATTGATAATCTTTAAATAACAAAACGACTCTTTTATCAATATCTGATTTAAGATATTCGACCAACCCTGCACCGGCTAATTCTGCACCAACTGTCATTGCTCCAAGATATAAAGAATGCACATGGTTTCGAGTTCTTCGATTCAGTGGAATTTTTACGACTAAATGGTTTTCCGAAATGTCTATTACTTGAGGACGTAGCCAGAAAATCAATTTTACATATTTCCATCCGAATAATCGTAATTGCAAAGTTGCCATGCGTGGGGATGGAATCATTATTTATTTATCCTATGGATTATTGAAATGAATTAAAAAATGATTGCAATAGTTGATTCACCTGATTCGGATGTTCCACTGTTACAGCGTGGCGAGCATCTTTTATGACTTTTAATTCTGCATTGGGCATTAGGTTTGCAATTTTTTCTTTCTTTGAAACAGGTGAATAATCTTGGTCGGATACAATCAATAAAGATTGCATTTTCATTTGAATTAAATCATCTGAAGAAATGGACCAATCCACTAATGCATTTAAACTTTTTAAATAAGCTTTTGTATCATTTTTTCCCCATTTTTCAATAAAATCTAATCTTAATGATTCATGTTCTGATTTTGGCAATAAGCGGTTTGCTAATACTTCACCCATTTTTTTCATACCCATTAAACGTACAATCAATTTTCTCTGTCCAAGTTTAATACGCTCACCAAACGATTTCATTCGCCAATCCGATATGGAATTAATAATAACTATACTTTTGACGATATCGGGGCGAATATGGGCTAATTGGAATGCAACGGCTCCACCCATAGAAATACCAACAACATGTACTGGTTTGTTTACTATGGAAGTTATTAATTGAACTATATCATCCGCCATTTGGGGTATTGAGAAAGGGCCGGTTGGCTTTTCGGAGTTGCCATGACCACGCAAATCTGGAAGTATGCATTTATACGTTTCGCCCAATATATCATATTGTGGTTTCCAATCTAATCCTGTGGATCCCAGTCCATGTAAAAATAATATGGGGATTCCATCACCAATGACCTCATAATATAGTTTAAAATTATTTATGGATAGAATTGCCATGCAAAATATTACACATTATAAATAAAAAAGCCCCACAGAAATATGCAGGGCTTTTAATGTTTCATAAAGGATTACTATGAATTAAAAACCCATATCCATTTCTTCTCTATCCATTCCACCTCGCTCTTTTCTACCGGCATTTTCCATTTTACCAAATCGATAATCCCAATTAATAGTAAAGTATCTGCTGTCCCACCGCCACAGTCCAGATTGATTCCAGTAATCTTCACCAACTTCAAAACTAAATCCTTGAATATCTAATGGATCATTTACTTTCAAAGCTAAACTCATACGTTTATCCATAAATGATTGTTTGACAGAAAATGTAGTAAACGACATTGCATTCAATCTTCCAAGTGGTATATCCATCGGAGCGCGATAGAATGTCATTAACATTAGTTCGGTATTCTTAGTAATGTTCCACATAATCATAGCTCGTCCAGATAAACCTAAGGCATCTGCATCATATTCTGCCATTCCAAGACTTGAAGCATCATACTCGTCCAAGTAAGCATTCCCACTTAGCATGATTCGTAATCCTTTTACAAGTTGCCCAGAAAGGACTAATTCACCGCCATATGTTTTTGAATCATCATAATTCACGTGAGTGGTAACGCCAACACCGTCTTCCCTAACATATTTATGATGTCGCATTTTATCAACCATATGACGATAGTATAGACTCGCAGTAATAGATAATTTTCGGCTCATTTTTGAAAAATTCAGTTCATAACTATCTGTATACTCAGGTTTTAGAAAGGGATTTCCCATTCTCATATTCATTTTATTTGAATAATTTGGAAATGGATTTAATCTACGTGCTGACGGTCGATTTATTCTTTTACTATAACTCGCTTGTAATTGAAAAATTCCTGAAGGACCAAATGAAATGGATGCACTCGGGAATAAACTATTATAAGGATTGTCAAATAATTCATTTGTAGTAACAAGTTCTGATCGTGTCTGTGCTATTTCATAACGAAGACCAAGCTGCCCTTGGAGCATCCCTTTGTTAAGTGATAATTGTGTATAAGCAGCATGAATAGATTCATCAAATTTAAATCGATTATTCAAGGAATCATCTGCCATCCATTCACCCGTCTCACCATCCATCGTTTGAGAATAAAAATCATCATCCATAATCCTGGTTGTTGATTTAATTCCAGCTTCAATTTTCATTTCTTCCAATGGGATGACATAATCAGCTTGAAATAATGTTGAATTATTTAACTTAAGTCTATCGTTTTCTTGTGGGGAAAAATCCAATATTTCAGGGTCACCTGATTCTAAAAACATTTCAAATGAATCGTCATGATCGTCTGTATTTATTGATTTACTCGCTAAAATATTCAATTTATGCCGTGGATCTTGAAAATGGCGATCATAACTAAAGGATATATCTAATCCATCGCGGAAACCAGTTCCCGTTGTTACACGATTATAAATGGATTGTAAACCATTGACTCTATGATCTGAATCTACGCGCGAATCTCCCTTTCCACCACCATCGCTATAAGTTAAATCTAAACCTGCTGAATGAAATCGATTGGGAGAATATTCAAAACCACCCTTGAAAAACAAATTTGAGCCATTCCTATCATTGGAAGTGATTTCATTTAGGACTGTTCTCATTTCATCCAAATTCATAATCTGCTCATTATCACCAGTTCGATTACGTACACGCGCTTTTAAACCCACATTTGAAAATAGGTTAAAATGTTTATTTTTAAAGTTAATTTGACCTGACCCATTGTTACGGACGCCAAAATCTGTTCCTAAAGAAAAACTTCCATTTAATCCAGCTAATTTATTTTCCTTCAATACTATATTTAAAATACCCGCCATACCATCAGGATCATATTTGGCACCTGGATTAGTAATGACTTCAACATCACTAATATTATTCGCTAAAATATTTTCTAATAATGCTTCTTGATTTGCACCGCCCATTCGAGTGGATTTACCATCAATGAGTAAATTTACATTTGTATTTCCACGAAGACTTACTTTTCCATTCATATCCACTTCAACTCCAGGAATTTGTCTTAAAACATCAATCGCATTTCCACCAGTCGTTGTTGTATTCTGCTCTACGTTAAAAATCTTTTTATCGACAGAATGGGTAAAAATTGGTTTATCTGCAGTCACCGTCACATCACTTAGTTCGATTGTTTTTTGTTGAAGCAATATTTTTCCTAGAAATGGTTCCATAGAGCCACCTCCTGGAAACATTTTTATTGGGCCGACTTCAGCAGTACTATATCCAATGAATTCAACCCGAATCAAAAAACGTCCAAACGAAATTCCATTTATGATAAAATATCCAGATTCATCCGTGATTGCACCTGTAACAATGTCATTGGTCTTCATATTTATCACAGATACGGAAGCATACGCTATTTCTTGACTCGTCAGTGAATCTACCACAACGCCAGATATTTTCCCCATTGCCGGCCTACCTCCACCGCCACGTCCCACATGCCCTTGCGCAACAAGGAGCGAACTACAAAATATGATTGATAATAAGATTGATTTATTAAACATAATATTCCCTATTTAAGTTTTGTCTTCATTGACCCATTGAAGATCGGAAAGTTAAACATATAATTAAAACTAATTACAACAATTATTGGATATTTCTCACCCAACTAATAATGATAATTAATCGTGAATAACCTAATGCATATATTTTCGCTGCGCTTGGAGTAATTTTAAATCTGCACGAGATCTATCACCATCTTGAGAAAGAGATACAATGCGTAATGCTTCCATTATGGGGATTTTTCGGTTATCATAATTAGCATATAATGCATCCATATGTAAAGCTATAACACGTAAATCATAACCAACGGTTTCCGAAAGATATTCGTCGATTATATCATAGTAGCGCTCTATGTAATATGGCTGTGACCAATTTGGATCATGTTTATGCTGGCGATATACTTCATGCTCGTGATGTTTTTTTAATATGGATGTTGCACTATAAACACCATTCACGAAGGATACTTTTTCTTCTACGGATAAATTTCCCCAAAATTCAGCGGGCATTAAGTCTCTTTGTCCAAAATTTTCGGCATGTAAAATACTAGTTAAAATATACATTGCACTTATTATGATTTTATTCATGACTTTTTTCTCCATTAAAGTGGTTAACAATTGGTACACGTCTCCCAATACCAAATGCTTTTGGACTTACTCGCAAACCAGGAGCGGCTTGTCTCCGCTTATATTCATTTATTCTAATTAAGCGGTAAATTCTTCGGACTAATTCTGAGTTTGCACCATCTTCAATTAAATGAGCGATGGATATGCGATCTTCAACGATTTTATCGACTAATGGACTCACAATATCATAATCAAATGGGTCTACTTGATTAGGAGCCAATTCTGCCGAAGGTGGTTTTGTAATTGTATTTTCTGGGATACGATTTGGAGATTGTTGATTTACATATCGTGCAAGTGCATATACATCAACTTTAGATAAATCTGAAATAACAGATAAACCTCCGCTCATATCTCCATACAGTGTACAATACCCTAATGCAATTTCTGTCTTATTACCCGTTGATAATACTAACCATCCAAATTTATTTGATAGAGCCATTAATAAATTCCCACGAATGCGTGCCTGAATATTTTCCTCGGCAACATTCGGTTCTTTTCCCATAAATAATGGTGCTAATGATGTTTCTAATATTTGAACAGGTTTTGCAATTGGTAAAATTCGATAATCAATATTTAAATTTCGCGCTAACTGTTCTGCATCAGCTAAACTATGATCACTTGAATATTTACTTGGCAAAGATATTCCATGAACTTTTCCTGGCCCAAGAGCATCTGCCGCAATACAAGCAACTAAGGCTGAATCAATGCCTCCACTTAAACCGATCACAGCCTCAGAATGACCCGTTTTTGTGAAATAATCCTTAACACCAAGGACTAAAGCATTATACATATTTTCTTCTCTTTGGCATACGGACATTGGTTTAGGTTGTTGCTTCGAATCGATTATCAATATATCCGGAGAAAAAGCATTTCCAAGACTAATGTTTTCCCCTCTATGATTAAAGGCAAGGGATTGTCCATCAAAAATGAGTTCATCTTGGGCCCCAACTAAATTGCAATAATAAAATGGTAATTGAATATTTTTTATTTTGGATTGAATTAAATCAATTCTTTCGGCCAGTCTCCCTTCGTGAAATGGAGATGCAGAAATATTAATGATACAATCTGCTCCGCCCTTTTTTTGTTCAAGTGATACTTTATAATCATAATCTTCATCCCATAAATCTTCACAAATTTGAATTCCAACTTGAATCGTTTTACCCTTTAATTCTAACGGCCAAATGCCTATATCATTCCCTGATGTAAAGTAACGATCTTCATCAAATACATCATAGGTTGGAAGTAATATTTTATCATACGTATGAGTAACTTTTCCACCCTGACATAAAGCGGCACTATTATAATAATTTCCATTTTCTTCTCTAATGAAACCAAGGATCAATGGAGTCGTGGATTGTGAAGCAATCATTTCTAAAATTGAATTATTCTGAGATATAAATGCTTCTTCCCAAATTAAATCCTGTGGTGGGTATCCTGTTATCACTAATTCCGGAAAAACAACTAACTCAGCGCCTTTTTCTAGGGCGCTTTTATAATTAGACATAATCATTTTTTGATTATCTTGAAAAGCTCCCAAAGTTGGATTCACTTGACAAAGTGCAATTTTCATTAATATTTTACCACAAATGAATCAGTTTTTTCCATAGCAATTCCCCATTCTAGATTTATCTTATCTACACGAGAAAACGGTGAACCCTTATTGAGCCACTTAATAAAAGAATCTAGCTGAATTTTAGTACCACAGGATTCAATATAAACCGTGCCATCAATCTGATTAGTTACCAAACCAGTTAGCCCCAATTTAATTGCTTCAATTTGTGTATACTTGCGAAACAAAACACCTTGGACTTTACCTTCAACTGTTGCTTTTATTGTTTCCATTATATCGATATATAACTTTAAGTATTATCTTTAATAAATGTTATTGCTTCATTTGGTGTATTTACATTTACAAAGCCTTCTAGTGTCCAGCTATGCAACCCAACGACCGGTTTCTCCATTTGAAATGCAAATGCGGTTTCAGAAAGTGTACCATATTTACCACTTACAGCAACAGCGGCATCGCAATTATAGGCTAATAAAGCATTACGTGTAATTCCCATATTTGTTGAGATTGGAATAGTAATATAGTCGTTCATTTCTTCTAACGAATCTCCTTTTAAAACACCCACAACCGTTCCTCCAGCTTCATTAACGCCCTTTGCAACAGCTTCCATTACACCCTCTCCTCCACCGCAATAAACAATATATCCTTCCATAGCTAATAATTTTCCCAATATATAAGCATCGTTATATACTTCTTCTGTTATATCACGCCCTCCAAATACAGAAATACGAGTTTTATTAAACATTATGGTTCCAGCCTAGACATCGTCCTTGGATATGGAATCGTTTCACGCACATGTTTTGTCCCTGTAATCCAAGCGACTGTTCGTTCAACGCCCAATCCAAATCCCGCATGAGGTACAGAACCATATTTCCTCAAATCCAAATACCATTGAAAAGGAGCTAAGGGTAAATCGTGATGGCGAATACGGGTTAAAAGCGTTTCATAATCATCTTCCCTCTGCCCCCCTCCAATTATTTCACCAAATCCTTCTGGAGCAATCATATCTACTCCGAGAGCCAAGTTTTCATTATGTTCGTCACGTTTCATATAAAATGGTTTGATATCTGCAGGCCATCGATGAATCATGACGGGTTTATCAAATTGTTCTGCAAGCAATGTTTCATCAGGGGCTCCAAAGTCAGAACCATATGTAAAGTTTCCACCTTTTTCATTGATTAGTTTTGCGGCTTCGTCGTAGGTAATCCTCGGAAAAGGTGGAATAATGGCTTCAAGTTTCGTTGTATCTCGCTCAAGGATTTTAAATTCATCCTTACAATGCTCCAGACATTGTTGAACGATATAAGAAACAAATTGTTCTGCCACATCCATATCTTCATCTAAATCACAAAATGCCATTTCTGGTTCAACCATCCAAAATTCTGTTAAATGTCGTCTAGTTTTCGATTTCTCAGCTCTAAAAGTTGGGCCAAAAACATATATTTTTCCGAAAGCCATAGCACTTGCTTCACCATATAGTTGTCCACTTTGCGTCAAATAAGCTGATCGATCAAAATAATCTACTTCAAATAAATCGGTGGTTCCTTCTACTGCATTTGCTGTAAACATTGGAGAATCCACAAGGGTGAATTCATTTTGGTCAAAGAAATCACGAATGGCTTTTATAACTCTATGTCGGACTCTAATAATTGCATTTTGGCGCTTTGACCTTAGCCATAAATGCCTATTGGACATTAAAAAATCTGGACCGTGTTCTTTAGGGCCAATTGGGTATTCTTCTGTAACATGTTGGACGACTTCTATTCTAGTTACACCCAATTCATACCCACCTACAGATCGGGGCTCCTTGCGAATTGTTCCTGTAACCATCACTGAATCTTCTTGATTTAAGTCAGCTTCTAAATTAAAAAGAGATTCATCAACTTCTCCTTTTACGACAACACATTGAACTAACCCTGTGCCATCTCTTAAAATGAGAAACCAAATTTTCCCAATTGCTCGCTTATTATATACCCATCCTTTTAATGTTATTTCTTGTCCTTCAAAATGGGACAGGTTTGAAATTGTTTTATCCATTTGTGTCATTTATCCTTAATTATTAAAATTTTATTACCAAGTTGATACAATATCATTCAAAATATCTTCTGCAATTTTACGCACAGCTACCATTGTAGCAAAAGCTCTAGGCTCACCAAATTCATCATCATCCAATTCATCAATTAAACCATCTCCATCATTGTCAATACCATCTGTAGAAATATCACCTGATAATCCATAAGCGCCCCAGCCTGAATATTTCTTTGAAATTAATGTTTTATCATTCACTAAATCATTCCAATCCATATTTAATGTGATGGTAAAGCGATATTCTGAAACAACTTCATCTTGATTGAACGTATAAGGAGCATCAGTAATTATTACTACTTTACCCTGTAATGCTGAATGAGCTGTATTTATATCAACAACGGGAAGAATGTTTTCTAATGTGAATTCAGCTATCAACCCATCTGTAATATCTTCTGCAACACCAAATTCAGCTGTTTCATTTTCAAGAAGTGGAATAGCTATTGTTTTTATATGGGGTGGAATTGACCCAGCCATAGAATAAAACATACAACCTGGAAGCATCAAAGAAATGATACTCAGTATTGATAAATTAAAATTCATTTGATTTCTTAATTTTTGGCTCCAGTCCAAATTCTTCTATTTTTCTATACAATGTACGTTCACTCATATTTAACGATTTTGCTGATTTACGCCTATTATTATTAAAGAATTTAAGTGTTCGAGTGATAGCTTCTTTCTCTAAATCTTTAATAGACATATCACCAATAGCTTCGTCTCTAATAAAGTAAGCATGATCATCAGTAATTTCCATTGATTTATCATGAATCGGTGCACCCACATTCAAATTATCTCCCATAGGAATTGGGATACTACTCAACCCGCCATTTTGAACAATTGCCATGAGTTGATTTCGTATGGTTTCGGAATCTTGCCTTAGAAGAAATAATTGTCGTAGAATTAAATCTATTTCAGCTCTTTCAGGTTGGTCTGATACTAACACAGGTAAATTGTGATTAATATCAATCGATGGCAACACATCTCCCAATTCTCTTGAAACCATATCGGCGGTGATTCTTTCTCCTTTTTCCAACACTAAAATTTTTTGTACGAAATTTTTCAATTCTCGTACATTTCCTGGCCAATTGTACTTTTTCATCAGTCGAATGGCTTCGGGCATAAATCCTCTGTATAAAATCTCATTGCTCCGAGTAAACTCTAATGCAAATCGTTCCACAAGATGAGTTATATCTTCTACACGGTCCTTTAAAGCAGGAACGTTAATTGTAACCGTTTTTAATCTATAATATAAATCTTGTCTAAATGTTCCTTTTTGAACCATATCCCCAAGGTTTTTGTTTGTAGCTGCAATAACTCTAACATCTGTTCTTAATGTTTTTGAATCCCCAACCCGCATGAATTCTCCCGTCTCAAGAACACGTAATAATTTAACTTGAGTGGCTAACGGTGTTTCTCCAATCTCATCTAAGAATATTGTACCTTTATTAGCAGATTCAAAATATCCTTTTCTATCATCGCCCGCTCCAGTAAATGATCCTTTTTTATGTCCAAATAATTCACTTTCAATAATACCTTCTGGAATAGCGCCACAATTAACAATAATTAGTTCTTCTCGAGATCGACGGCTAGCTAAATGTACCGCTTTTGCTACCATTTCTTTTCCCACACCTGACGGACCGTCTATCAGTGTTGTAATATCTACAGGACCAATTTGAACGATTAAGTCTAAGACTTCTCTAATTCGATCTGAATGCCCAATAATTCCTGATAATTTTTGTATGCGTTCAATATCCATTTTAATAGTTACTCCTTAAATGTTTTCTGTAATTCTTTTTCAAGTTTAATAATTTCATCACGCAGTTTTGCTGCCCTTTCAAAATCTAGTTGTTCCGCTGATTTCATCATTTCTTGGCGCATCATATCTAGGGCTAATTTTTTGTCAAGCTCATTGAAAGGAACCATGCGTTTACCTTGCTTTTCTTCAATAATCGTTTCACCCATTGAGTCCGCAACTGCTGTACTGTGTATAATATCATCCATATTTTTATAAATTGATTTTGGTATAATATTATTTTCTTTATTAAAAATATCTTGCCTGTTTCTTCGACGTTTCGTTTCTGCCATAAGATGATCCATAGCATCGGAAATTTTGTCTGCGTATAAAATCACAAGTCCTTCTTGATGTCTCGCCGCTCGACCAGCAACCTGAAGCAATGAACTTTTAGATCGTAAAAACCCCTGTTTATCCGCATCCAACACAGCAACAAGACTAACTTCTGGTAAATCTAACCCTTCCCTAAGTAAGTTAATTCCTACTAATACATCAAATTCCCCCAAGCGTAAATCGCGCAAAATTTTAACTCGTTCTAAAGAATTAATATCGCTATGAAGATATCGCACTCTAATTTGAAGACCACTCATATATTCAGTCAAATCTTCAGACATTCGCTTCGTTAATGTTGTAATTAATACACGTTCATTTCTTTTTGCTCGATATCTAATTTCTCCAATGAGATCATCAATTTGGCCTTTAGTTTCTCTCACGTCTACTTCTGGATCTAATAATCCAGTGGGTCGTATAACTTGCTCAATAAAAGAACCATTCGTTAATTCGAGTTCTCTATGGGATGGTGTCGCTGATGTAAACAATACTTGTTTTTGAGCTTTTAAAAATTCATCATATTTCAATGGACGATTATCCAAGGCACTCGGTAAACGGAACCCGTGTTCGACTAAAACTTCTTTTCTAGCACGATCACCATTATACATACCTTGGATTTGAGGCAATGTCACATGAGATTCATCTAAAATTGTTATAAAATCATCCGGGAAGAAATCAATCAACGTAAATGGTTTTTCCCCTTCTTTACGTCCAGCAAAATATCTTGAATAGTTTTCTATTCCAGAGCAATAGCCTAATTCTACCATCATTTCTATATCAAAGTTTGTTCTTTGCTCAAGGCGTTGTGCTTCCAAAAGTTTGTTATTGCTTCTTAAAAACTCCAATCGATGTGTTAATTCATGACGAATTTCCCCGATTACTCGATGAATTGTATCCATATCTGTTACAAAATGTTTCGCTGGATAAATAAATACTTGATCCAATTCGTGGATTAATTCGCCAGTCAATGGATCAAATGTAACAATTTGGTCCACTTCTGCTCCAAAAAGCTCGACACGTACACAAACATCTTCGTATGCTGGAAATACTTCAATCACATCTCCCCTTACTCGAACATTTCCACGCTCGAGTACAGCATCATTACGGGCATAATGAATGTGAATTAAATTTGCTAAAAATTTACGACGGTCAAGGATGTCTCCCTTTTTGACTCCCACCACTTGATCTTTATAATCATCTGGAGAGCCAATACCATAAATACATGAAACGGAACTCACAACAATTACATCTTTTCTTGACATGAGTGAACTGGTGGCTTTCAGCCTAAGCTTATCTATTTCTTCATTGACAGACGCATCTTTTTCAATGAAGGTATCCGTCACTGGCAAATAAGCTTCGGGCTGGTAATAATCATAATAGCTTATAAAATATTCCACGGCATTATTTGGGAATAATTGTTTGAATTCACCATAGAGCTGAGCCGCCAAAGTTTTATTATGAGACATTATGAGCGTAGGCCTTTGCACTTCCTGAATCACATTTGCCATAGTAAAAGTTTTACCTGAGCCAGTTACGCCTAATAAAGTTTGATATGAATCGCCATTATTAAGTCCACGTACAATTTCGTCTATTGCTTGAGGTTGGTCCCCTGCAGGTTTGAAGTCTGAATGTATTTTAATCTCTGCCATATTGTCTAATTTACGACTTATTACTGACGGGGGTCAATGGCAGACTATATTAATTTTTAATAGGATAATTATTTAATAATAGATGAAAATAATTCATACTCATTTACGCTATCAATGATAACATTTTTAAATGAGCCAACAGTATGAGATCCATCAAGCCTCACAATATTATCAACTTCTGGAGAATCATATTCTGTCCGTGCAACTGAAACAGAGTTCCCCGATTCATCCACTAATACTTTTAATTCTTTTCCTATCAATGCTTCATTCTTCTTTAAACTAATTTCATTTTGAATATCTAATAATTCATTACGTCTATCATCTTTGACTTGGCGTGGAACATTGTCGTGTAAGCTAGCAGCTAATGTATCATCTTCTTCAGAATATGTAAAAATACCCAGTCGGTCAAATTCTATTTCTTCAACAAATTCTTTTAATGCTAAATAATCATCATTTGATTCTCCGGGAAATCCTGTAATCAAAGTTGTTCTAATTCGAATATCTGGCATTGATGACCTCAAACGCTTTATTCGATCTTTTATACCATTTTGACCTAATCCACGTTTCATAGATTGTAATATATCATCTGATGCATGTTGCACAGGCATATCCAAATATCGGCAAACTTTTTGACTCTCTGCCATAGCATCTATAATCTTTTGGCTTAAATGAGCAGGATGTGCATAATGAATTCTAATCCATTCTAAACCATCACCTAGAGTATTCAATTCGCGGATTAATACATCTAAATAATCTTTACCCTGTAAATCCCAGCCGTAAGATGTAGTATCTTGTGCAATGACCAGTAATTCTTTTACGCCTCCATCAACCAATCTTTCAGCCTCGCTCATTATGGCTGAAATGGATCGGCTTTTTTGTTTCCCTCGCATAATCGGAATACTACAGAAAGTACACCCATTGTCACACCCTTCTGCAATTTTAAGATATGCATAATGAGAAGGTGTCATTAATGATCGATAAAATAATGGATCATCTTTTGAAAATTCTTTACCAGTAAGAAATGAAGCAATTAGCTGATGATCGTTACTACCAAAAAACTGATCTACCTCCGGAATTTCTTCTTTTAATTGATTTGGATATCTTTCTGATAAACATCCCATTACAACTAATTCTTTTACAACACCTTGATTTTTTAATTCAACAGCCTGTAAAATAGCATCTACAGATTCTTCTCGAGCAATATCTAAAAATCCACACGTATTAATGACAATCGAATCTGCTTTTTCTGGATTATTAACAATTTCTATTTTTTGTTCCTTTAAACCGCCTAACAATATTTCAGAATCCACTAAATTTTTAGCACAACCTAAACTGATTAAATTTAATTTTTTACTCACTATCATCTCCCAAGAGTCCAGTTACATATTCATCTGGGTCAAATCGAACAAAGTCAAATACATCTTCACCGGTACCAATAAACCAAATGGGTATTTTTAGTTCTTGCGCAAGAGGTAAAACAATGCCTCCTTTCGCAGTTCCATCCATTTTGGTAAGAATGACGCCATCAATATTAATTATTTTCGCAAATTCTCTAGCTTGAGTTAAGGAATTTTGTCCCAGTGTTGCATCAATGGTTAAAATAGTTTTTAATTCAAATTCAGAAAATCGAGTTTTAACAACTTTTATCATTTTTTTTAATTCTGTCATAAGATTGTCATAAGTATGAAGACGCCCGGCTGTATCGACAACAATTAAATCAGAATTATCATTTTTTGCAGCTGTCAATCCATCAAATAGAACAGCAGATGGTTCTCCTGTTTTTTCATTAAATATAAGCCGTGTTTTAATTCGATTTGACCAAATACGTAATTGCTCAACCGCTGCGGCACGATAAGTATCAGCAGCGACCATTAATACTTTTTTTCCATTGTGAGTGAAGTATTGAGCACACTTGGCTGCAGATGTTGTTTTCCCCGTCCCATTAACACCAACAATCATTATGACTGTCTTTTTTTCAAAAGATGGCATGATCGGAACTCTTTCTATAATTTGTACAATGTGATTGTGTACCTTTTGTAAAAATTCACTCTTTTTAACTGTATTAGCTATTTCCATGATATCGTCGGTCATATTTAAGCCTAAATCAGAGGCTAATAATTGCTCTTCTAGAATATCTAATGATTCAGCTGATATAGACTGGCCTGTTACAGTATTAAGTGCAGATGTTAATGAATTCCGTGTTTTCTTAAGAGCATTGAACAATTTATTCAACATGGCGATTCTTTCTTATATTCAGAATAATTGTTGCATACAGTTTTATATATAGAATTAGACTTATAGCCAATAGCCCAAAAGCAGAATATAAACTTCCATCCTTCAACCATGGGATTGCATGAAACTCAAAAATATGTAGAAATACCGTTAATGCAGAAATTCCTGTAGCCCATTTTCCCCACATATTGGCACTTAATACATGATATCCATAGTTTAAAAAATAAATAGCAGGCACTGCGATAATTATATGTCTAACTATATAAAAAATAAAAAACCATTTTGGAAATAAACCCATCACGACCAAATATAATACAATAGCTGTAATAACAATAAAATCTGCGGCTGGATCTAGCCATTTACCAAAGTTTGTTACTTCATGTGCTCTTCGAGCAAAATATCCATCTAATGCATCCGATAAAACAGCTAGAATTATTAGAATAGCAGTTAGCCATTGATACTCAGGGATTAAAATTGTATAGATAATTGGAATAGCTGATAAAGCACGAAGTAGACTAATGATATTAGCTAATGTCAATATTCGTGTTGGATCATCTGTAAGTTTTTTACGCGATTTTTTTTTGCTCATCTTTTTTGAAATTTGGTGTTAGTTGTTCAACGTCTATATCTAAAATCTTATCACTGACTGCATCTAGAAATGGACGATCATGGGATATGATTATGAAATGTTTTTGTTTCATTTGTTCGATTAAATATTCTCTTAATACAACTTTCTGGTCCCACCCTAAACCAAAACTAGGTTCATCTAGAATTATGAGATCATACTCACAATGAGTTAATAAAACAATGAATGTTAATCTTATTAGAGACCATGGTAATTCCATAACATCGATTTTGGAAATTGCATCCCATTGGATATGAAATCTCTCTAATCGCTTTTTGAAAGTTGTAAGTAAATGAGAATTGATTTTCGATTCTTTTATCAATTGATCAAGAAGATGGCTAAAGGATTTCCCAAGAAGTAAATTTTCCGGAAATTGGTCTAAGTATGCCATTCTTTTGATTATTGATTTGTTTTGCGTTAAATAGAATGTTCCTTTTTCAGGTTCATAGATTCCCTGCAATATGTGCGCTAGAGTCGTTTTACCTGAGCCATTATCTCCTGTAACCCCAAGGGACCTAAATGGACTTATATTTAAAGTTAAATCAGATATAATATTTCGTTCGCCAAAGTTAAAAAATACATGATCAAAAGACAATTCAGCTTCTCCAGTATGTATATCCATATGATCATATTGACATACATTATTAAGATTTGTTTCAATAAATCCAGTTAAGGTTAATTCCCAATTATTTCGGCTATATTTCAAATCATTTATTTCAGATGTAAACCATAAAATCACTGATTGATTCATTTGAATAAAATGGTTCAGTTTGTCGATACATATTACTTTTGTTGTGTCAGATAAAAACGATAATCCATCGTCAACTAATATGCAATCTGGTTGAGTGCTCATTGCAGTCGTTAAATTGAGTAACTCCTTTTCACCACCACTTAAAGTTAACGGATTTTGGTTGTGATGAGGTTCAAATGGTAAAGATTTAAGTAATGCTTCAACACCGATCGAAATCGATTCAGGATTTTTATACTCGTTTTCTAAGCTAAAGGCTATTTCCCCGCCAATTGTTGGACTGATTAATTGATTATCTGGATTTTGATGTATGACAGAAACTGAATCGGGTATCTCAACATTTGAAACAGAAAAGTTGGATATATTAGTTTTCCTTTTATCTCCTAATAATTGGCGAATTAAAGATGATTTTCCAACTCCACTATTTCCATATATGATGTGTAGTCCTGATTCAAATATTAAATCTGTGGACTGAGTCTCGAATTTTTCAAAATTTATAGTAAAACGAAGCATTGCTATTAATTACAAGATATCATCCAAAGTAATAAAAAAGGCTATTTCACTCTAACAGAATTAAAAGCAACAAGATCTATCATAGATTGTTTGACTTTTGAATCTGGATAACCAAACACTGCATCCAATGCTTGGTCGGAATATACTTGAAGTTGCTTTTTCGCGTAGGAAAAGCCATTTCCCAAATCAATTAATCCCCTTATATCATTCATGGTATTCTTAGACTTAGTTTTCATAGCAATTAACTTTTTTAATTGCTTTGAATCTGATTTACCTAACTTACCATATGCATGAATCAGCGGTAATGTCATAAGATTTTTTTTAACATCTCCCCCACCATTTTTCCCTGTGTCTGATTCTTTTCCCAACATATCGAATAAATCATCTTGTATTTGAAAAGCCATACCCAACTTTTCACCGTAGGTGAACATTGCTTTTCGATCTTCAGGGGATTTTGATGTTGTTATAGCACCTAGTTCACAACTTGTAGCAATCAATGATGCTGTTTTTTGATTAATCATATCATAATAAATAGGTTCTGTCATTGATTTTGTTATACTTTTTTCCAATTGGAGAATTTCGCCTGCACTCAATTTTTCTGCTGTATTTGATATTAATTCCAAAGCGTCGAAGTCCTTAATACCAATCATATTGATTAATGCTTTACTAAGCAGAAAATCACCCATTAAAACAGCAACTTTATTTTTCCAAACTTGGTTTATAGAAGGAAATCCACGTCTTTTTGTTGCTTCATCCACAACATCATCGTGGACGAGAGTTGCCACATGGAGTAATTCCATCATGGCAGCAGCTCGATAGCTATTAAGCGTAGGTTCTCCGCAAATCCGAGAAGAAAGAATCGTTAGAATTGGACGAATATGCTTCCCCTTATTTCGAACAATATATTTTGTAATGGAATTAATCAATCGAACTTCAGAACGCAGAGCATTTTCAAATTCATTTTGAAAAATTTTAATGTCATCAAGGATGGGAGCAGTAATTTGCTTTAATGTTATTAAATCTTTATGCATAACGTCTTCAAGTTACTCCGACTTTTCTTTATTTCGATGGACAAACCAAGACACTCCAATACTTAATTCGTATAAAATGGTTAATGGAGTAGCCATTACCAACATACTTACAGGATCAGGTGGAGTAATAAAAGATGAAATGATCATTATAGTTACTATGGCATGTCGCCGATAATGCCGCATAAATGGTGGTGTTAACAATCCAATTGCCGAAAAGAAAAAAGAAACAACAGGAAGTAAGAATATGAGTCCTGAACCAATGAGAATCCATGTCATAAAACTAAAATAATAATTAATTGAATAATTATTTTGAACATCACCGTAACCCATTGAAGTAAAGAATTCTAGCGAAAAAGGAATAATAATTGAATAAGCGAAAACGACTCCTGTAATAAATGAAAAAAATGTGAATATAACTAATGGAATGGCATATTTTCTCTCATCTAAATACAATCCAGGAGCAACAAATTTCCATAACTGGTAAGTAATCACTGGAATTGATCCGACTATACCTGCAATAAATGCTATGGACCATTTAATCAGGAACATTCCCTGCACAGTTAATACTTGTAGTTTCAAGTTGTCTTCAACCTTAGTCGTAGGATACAGTAATAAAGCTAATATATCATCAATAAAAGCAAATGCAACCATTCCAACTATCACAATAGAAGCCAACATTTTAATTAATCGCCAACGCAGTTCTTCTAGATGATCTAAAAAACCCATTTCTAACGCAGAATCATCTGCCATCTTTTTCCCCAATCAATAATGTTTTTGCCAACTCATATGGTGACGTTTGAATGGAATCAACACCCACAGTCGAATCTTGAAGAGATTTAGTTCTATCTTGTGTCCAAAATGTAGACTCAAGGTTTTCTCTAATTATATTTTGAACTCTTTTGCGATACCGCAACAATCTTTTTTTAACAAGATATCCAGTATCATCCATAACTGAATAATGTTTCATTAATTCTAAAAATAATTCTGCAATTCCTTCGCCAATAGTAGCAGTTGTATTAATAATTGGTGGTTCTATTTGACCTTTTTTAGAAAATGTATGTAAAATATTCTTCAGTAATTGAGATAATCTTCCCGCACCTTCTCTGTCAGATTTATTAACCACAAAAAAATCAGCAATTTCTATGAGTCCAGCCTTCATTAATTGGATTTCATCACCAGACTCAGGAACAAGTACAACAACCGTTATATCTACAGCTTTTGCAACATCATGTTCACCCTGCCCGACACCAACAGTTTCAAAAATAACGATATCTTTTCCACTCGCCGCCAACACATCGCCTACATCTTGCGCTTTCTTAGCAAGTCCCCCTAATTCGCCATGTGATCCCATGCTTCGAATAAATACTTCATTATTCCATAAGAATTTGTTCATTCTTACCCGATCGCCTAATAAAGCTCCGCCTGTAAACGGACTTGTAGGATCTACGGCAACAACTCCAACAGATTTATGATTATCTAGACACACAGAAATAAATTCATTAATTAAAGTGCTTTTACCTGCTCCTGGTGGTCCTGTAATACCAATTCGAATTGAATTATGAGTTAAAGCATGAATTTCTTCAAAAAAATTATCTCCTAACGATTGGCCATTTTCGATTTTAGATATGACTCTAGATAGAGTTACATGATTATTAGATTTTATTTCTTTAATAAGGTGTTGCATAATATTCTACGTGAGTTCTCGCTTGAATCGGTCATAATCAATGACTGATAAATCTTTTCCACTTCTTTTAATAAAACCTTCTTCTTCCAGGATATTAATTGTTCTAGACACTGTTTCTCTTGATGTACCAGCCATATTCGCTATATCTTGCTGAACTGGCATCTTTTTCACTAATACTTCCCCATGGTGGATCGACCCTAATTCTTCACTAATTCGAATGATAGTCATTGCAATTCTCTTTTCCGCATCACTTAGGGATAGCCCTTCAATTTGTTTGTCACTCTTTCGAATACGTACGGCTAATTCCTTAAGTAAATTAATAGCTACTTTTGGATAAGATTCAAGGATACCAAAAAAGTCTGCTCCATTCAAAGTCAATACAGTACATGCTGAAATAGCAACAATATTTGCTGACCTTGGCTCATCATCAAGCATAGCCATTTCTCCAAAGAAATCGCCCACTCCCTGCATGGCGAGGATTACTTCTCTTCCCTCATCACTGGTACGCGTTATTTTTACACTTCCTTCCGTAATAAAATAGCTCGATTGCCCTTCGTCATCTTCAGCAATGATATATTGTCCTTTTTTATAGGATCGAGTGACCATTTTTTGAGCAACATCATTTAATGACTTTTCTGATAGGCCCAAAAAAATGGGTACCATTTTCAAAATATCAATCTTTTCCATATAAAAAAATACGTTGGATGGTTTGGAAATCAAATTTCAATCTATGCGAATTATATGATTGTTTCCTTGCTCCATGTTGTACACTTTTCTAAACTAATGATCTAAAAAATAAAGGATTGTAGAATGAAAGCAATATGGGAAAATATTTTCAGAAAGGGACCTACCGATGATCCCATTCTATATGCGATACATCAAGTACCCATTTTTGAACACTTAAATGGAAAAGAATTAAATGAAATAGCTCGTTTAACGCACGAACGAACCTATAAAATTGGAGAATCCATATTTAAAAAATTGGCTCCCGGAGAAGGGATGTATGTTATTATCCACGGATCTGTATCCATTAAAGACCCAGACACAGATATGGTTTTTGCTCAATTGAAATCAGGAGACTTTTTTGGTGAATTAGCTCTATTAGACGAAGAACCACGATCAGCTACTGCCGAAGCGTTAGAGCCATCAAAATTAATTGGTTTTTTTCGAACTGATTTATTAACGCTCATGCATCGATCTCCTGAATTAGGGAATAAAATTCTAATTAATTTATCAAGGGTGCTCGGTGAGCGGCTTAGACAAACGAATACAGCATTGGCTGAAAAATCATCGTGAACGATTCTTCATTAAAAATATATAGACTATTATTATTTGTTCTAATTGGCGGACTCGCTTGGGCAGTTCTCCCCTTTTTTGCTTCTGTATTGGTCATGCTCATATTTTCTTTTTTATTTACAACCATTTTTCTCCCGAGTGTCGATAGCTTAGAGAGAAAAATTCATTCTAGAAGTTTAAGTGTCATTGTCATCATTGGGGGGACGATAGTTGGATTTATTTGGTTTCTTGGAAGTTTTGCAACAAATATTGGTGCTCAAATAAAACAATTTTCCACCAAAATTCAACAAGATGATTTTGCTCTTAGTCTAGAAGGTTTATCCAACAAAGTGCAATCAATTCTTCCGAGCTTTCTAACAAACTTAATCCCTGAAAGTGATGAAATCATTGAAAGGTCCCAAGAAAGTTTAAGCGGATTATTTCAAAACATGCTTTCTCTCCTCAGCGCAACAGGAAGTTTATTTTTTATTGCTGTCATGACTCTCATTTTTACTATAATTCTTTTAGTTGAATATCATGACTTTAAACGGACACTTGTTCGTTTTATTCCAAATAAATATTTAGAAGTAGGACTCCGGTTGATTTATAATATTGAGCAACAAATTTCAAAATATTTACGTGGCCAACTAATGGCTGCAGGATCTGTAGCTTTATTGTCTATTATTGGATTATTCATTTTAAATCAATTTGGTGCCAATATGACTTTAATCGTATTTATTGGTGTTATAGCTGGCTTTGCCAATTTAATCCCAATGGTTGGTCCCTTTGTTGGCATGGTTCCAGCTATTTTAGTGGCCCTAATGAATAATTTAGGAAGTGATATGGCTTTAACTCATCAATTATTTGGTCTTATACCATCCCCATTTTATGTTCTAGATATTATTTTTATGTTTATAATTGTTCAACAGATTGATAATAACCTGATAACACCAATTCTCGTTGGAGAAAGTGTCGGTTTACATCCAATGATTGTAATGATAGTACTGCTAATCGGCGGAACACTTATGGGACCATTAGGAATGCTATTTGCGGTTCCCGCTGCTGGTGTTCTAAAAGTAATCCTTCATGAAATTAATTTTATTTCCAAAAATTCACATTTATTGTAGTATATAGTTAATGGGTGTACGATGGAATTAATCTCTTAGAAATTTTATACTTGAAATATTTCATAACAGCTAGTTTAACCATAATCATGCTAAGTAATTGCTCTGGCGAAAAATCAATACGTATTCATAATGCAACAAAAAAGGAATTCACGAATGTAGCAATAACGGGAACTCCAATCCACAATATATCCCCAAGAGAAACAAGTGAATATGTTCGTTCATATTTACCATTTGGTTATGCAATCATTAAAATGACTATAGACGGAATTGACGTAAATGGTCAATCTTTGAATTTTGGGTCCACCCACTTCACCCATGAAGTCAAAATCAAAAACATCCAAGATAGACATTTAGCTATAAAAGTTATAAAAGATTAGGTATTCAATTGTGTGCGTGGGCATATTCATAAATTCGGCTACATAAATAACACATTACATCGCTTGACTTGCTCAAGATGGAAATACTAAGTTTCCCGGCTAAAATTAAAGGAAAATTTATTCAATGGACAGACATCCACAACAAATAAAAAGAGAACGCCAAGATATTAAACGTCGCGAGAAGAATGTTGCCGACATGTCTCGTTTGCGCACACTTATTAAAAATGTAATGAGTGCAACAGATAAAGCAACAGCTGAAAGTCATTATGGCAAAGCAATTAGTGTTATTGATAAATCTATTAAAACAGGGTTAATTCATAAAAATACTGGAGCTCGCCGTAAATCCCAAGTGACGCGTCACTTGAATTCTCTCAATTAATTTTATATTTTTTGAAATTAAAAACCCCGATTTTCATCGGGGTTTTTTGTTTACATCATAAACCGTCCGAACTTTGATAATTCGGAGCTTCCTTTACAATTCTAACCTCGTGGGGATGATTTTCTATAACGCCAGCAGAAGAAATTTGAACAAATTCTGTATTGGATCCAAAATCTGAAATAGTTTCGGCACCACAATAGCCCATGGATGACCGTAAGCCACCTAACATTTGGTGGATAGCGTTTCGTACATGCCCGCGATATGGAACCATTCCTTCTATTCCTTCAGGGACTAACTTTGTTGCTTCTGTTCCTTCCTGAAAATATCGATCGCCACTTCCTTCTTGCATTGCACCCATCGAACCCATTCCTCGATAAGACTTATATTGCCTACCTTCATATAAAATAGATTCTCCGGGACTTTCATCCATTCCGGCCAATAAACTACCCAACATGACAGAATTAGCCCCAGCTGCTAAGGCTTTTGCTATATCACCACTATATCTTAATCCACCATCAGCAATCACAGGAATATCATTTTTTCGTGCTACATCTACACAATCCATAATAGCCGATAATTGCGGCTTTCCCACACCGGCAATAATTCGGGTTGTACAACTTGCACCCGCTCCAATACCAACTTTCACACAATCAACTCCGGTATCAATAAGGGCCTGAGTTCCATCGCCCGTAGCCACATTCCCAGCCACAACATCCACAGAAACTGTGGATTTTAAATTGGCAATTGATTTCAAAACTCCTTTTGAGTGTCCATGAGCTGTGTCCACTACAATAACATCTACATCTGCATCAACCAAAGCATTTGCTCTTTCTAATAAATCGTCACCTACGCCAACAGCAGCTGCAACGCGTAATCGACCCATATTATCTTTACAAGCAATGGGGAATTGTTCCTTCTTCTGAATATCTTTAACCGTAATTAATCCAGATAAATTTCCATCATTATCTACAACCAATAATTTTTCTATTCGATGTTTTTGTAATAACTCTTTCGACTTCTCTAAAGATGTTCCTTTTGGAACTGTCACTAAACCATCTTTGGTCATTCTATCAGAAACAGAAAGAGAATTATCTTTTTCAAATCGAATATCCCGATTTGTAATTATTCCCAAAAGTTTTTTACCGTCCACAACGGGTAAACCGCTTATTTTGAATTGAGACATAATCCGTTTTGCATCTCCAATGGTACTTCCATTCGTTAATGTTACAGGATTAATAATCATTCCACTTTCTGACCGCTTAACCTGATCGACCATACCTTGTTGCTCTTGAATGGATAAATTCTTATGAATAACACCTACACCACCCTCTCGCGCTAATGCAATTGCCATTTCACTCTCAGTTACAGTATCCATTGCCGCACTTAGAATGGGGATATTCATTTGAATATTTTTTGTTAAAGAAGTTGGCAATTGCACATCTCTCGGTAAAACATTCGAATATTGAGGAACTAATAAAACATCATCAAATGTTAGTGCATAAGAAAATGGGGGGCGATTTTTCAAATTGACTCCAGATTAAATAAAGGTTTTATCGTTTCTAAAATATCACCTTTTAAAATACGACTCTTAACATGTTCAATTTCTGAACTGAGAGGACGATCTCCCCTTTCCACATGGATATTTTCTTTCAATAAATCATAAACAGCCGATGTGGCTAAAGATGGTTTTAAATTATTGTGGACCTGCTTGATGGCTGATAAGGCAACAATGAGTTCAATAGCCAAAATCGTTGCTACATTTTTTTGAATCTGTAATGCTTTTTGCCCAGCCCATGGAGCCATACTAACTTGATCTTCTTGCCCTCCTGAGGTTGGCAATGAATCTACACTGGCAGGATGTGATAAAGTTTTATTTTCTGACGCTAATGATGAAGCTGTGACGTGTGCAATCATATATCCTGATTCTAGTCCAGGGTTCATGGCCATAAATGGTGGTAAAGTACCATCAACGCCCTTCATGAAGTAATGGATTCGCCTTTCAGAAATAGCCCCAAATTCAGACATTGAAATAGCCACCATATCCATTGCTTGAGCCACTGATTCACCATGGAAATGACCTGAACTAATCACTTCTCCATTAGCCATAACTAGTGGATTATCACTGACACTATTTATTTCATTGTTAATAATTCTACCGGCTGATGCAAGTGTATCACGAGATGCACCATGTACATGCGGAATGCATCTAAAGCTATAAGGGTCTTGCACTTTTTCACATTGACTGTGAGATTGAACAATTTCACTTTCTTTTAAAATTCGCCATACATTTTTAGCAGACTGCCTTTGCCCAGGATGGCTTTTTGTCTCATGAATGGATGCTTTAAACACATTTCTGCTGGATAAACTAGCTTCCACAGAAATGGCACCAATAACATCTGCACATTGAGCTAAAAGGTCTCCTTGCAACATAGCTTGGATCCCTATTGCGGTCGAGAATTGCGTTCCATTTATTAAACTGAGCCCTTCCTTCACTTTTAGTTTAAATGGCTTTAATCCCACTTTTTTTAGTGCTGTGGCTGTCTTGGTTACTTTTCCTTTATGTGATACAGCTCCTTCGCCAATTAAAGCTAATGCCATATGACCTAATGGGGCTAAATCCCCACTAGCGCCGACAGATCCTTTTTCAGGGATAATGGGTAAAATATCATGATTGATAAAATCTGAAATATGAGAAGCAAGGCTATAACGAATTCCACTATACCCTTTGGAATATGATAATAACTTTAAATACAATATAATTCGAACAAGTCCTATTTCAATAGGTGCACCTACTCCAGCAGCATGGCTTCTCACCAAATTTGTTTGGAGTAGATTTAAATGGTCAGGTTCAATCGAAATTTGGCTTAGTTGTCCAAAGCCAGTATTTACTCCATAAATCGTTTTCCCAGCCGATAATACATTTTGAAGAATTTTATGAGATTCAACAATCCTTCCTTTAGCCGATTTTGAAATACTAATTTTAATCGGTTCGATAAAGAATGAAATAAAATCCCTATAGTGGCGGATTTTGTTTGAAATCTGTAGGGGCACCATGGAGGAATTTAGATCGGCAATGACTCATGAAACAACAGCCTATCCATGAGTTTTAACTTAAATCTTCAATATTTCTAAAGACCGACATTCTCGCTGGAATCACATGACTAAAGTGCTGTCCATATCGCTTTACAACTATTCGATTATCGCACGATATAAATACACCTGAATCTGTTGTTGAACGAATTAATCTGCCAAACCCTTGCCTAAACCGGATGACACTTTCAGGAACTGAGAAATCCATAAATGAATTTCCACCACATTCTTTAACTAGTCCGCTATATGCTTTGACGATTGGGTCTGTAGGAACATCAAATGGTAATTTTGTTAAAATCAGAACTTCAAGCAATTCTCCTGGGAGGTCGACGCCTTCCCAAAATGCATTTGTTCCTAATAGAATTCCCGAATCTCCTTGAGACATTCCTTTTATCAATGCTTGACGGGATGTGCCACTAAGTTGTGGATATAGTGGCAATTCATTTCCGCCAGGCATTTCTTTCATATGGTGGAAAACATCCGTTAGCATTTTACGAGAAGTAAAAAGGACTAGTATTCTTTTTTGATACTTATGATATGCATTATAAATGAGTTCTGCTAATGCTCTAGGATCATTGGAGATAGGCGTCGCACCCCCATATTGTTGATATTCCACCTGATCTTCATAGAAAAACGGACTTTCAAATGTCATTTCAACAACTTTATCAAAATCCAGAGTTGTTAAACCAGTTCGATTCAAAAAATAGCTAAATGAGTCATCCACTCTTAAGGTAGCAGACGTAAGGATACAATGTTCAATATCTTGAAAAAAGTGAGAAGATAAAGTTTGCGACACATCCACTGGAGACCCATATATAGAAACTTGAAATGTTTCATTTTTTTGACCATAGTTTTTCAATTGCCCATCCAACCAATAAGTCCAGTCATCATGGGGTGTGCTCGTTAGCAGTTTTACATGCTGAATGAGTGTTTTGATTTTTTCATTCCCATTTTCTAGGACTTGATGTAATAAGGGATAGTCACCCCGGCTTGCATCAATTTTTAGAATACCTTCTTTTGCCCTTTCTAAGGTTTGGGATAATTGTTGCAATGCATTAACTAATTCTGTTAACTCTAAATATACTGCACTATAGTCTTCATACAGATTGTACAGAATCACTTTTTCAGGATACATGCGCGTTAAATCAAAATCGCGTTTCTTTTCTTCAGATAATTTAGTGAAAAATATTTTCCCAGCTTCTAAAGCGTTCTTCGAATCTTGTTTTACTTGTTCATGAATGAGTTTTATTTCTGGATCTAAATCACCGATAACGTTTAATTGATTATTCCATCTAGAAGACCTTGGCTGTGTTGGATCCACATCTTGAATTAAATAATTCATACTTACTTGATTTAGTTCTAGCTTAAATTGATCATAAGCAACAGGAACAAGATTATGTGCTTCGTCCACTATTAATCTGTCGTATGGCGGTAAAAATCCTGTACGTTGTGAATCCGCCAACAGTAAAGCATGATTTACTATTAATATGTGTGAACGTATTGAAGATTTTCGTACTTTTCCATAATAACACCCTTGGTGCTTTCTGCAAATATCTGTTGTGCAAAATCCGGTTTCACTATTGATTAACCCAGCCAACCATGTAGACCGTGCATTCCAAAAACCTTCACATTCACTTAAATCACCTGTTTTTGTCCAATGCATCCAAAAAAATAGTGGTATCAACGCTTCAACTTCTCTCGAGCCAAGACGAATATCACCACCAATGAGCCAATTAAGTCGCGTTTTACAAATGTAATTCCCTCTTCCCTTAAGAACCGTCGCATTAACCGTTACATCCATTGCGTCCGCTAGTAGAGGTAAATCTTTATAAAATAATTGATCCTGCAAATGTTTCGTATGGCAAGATATAACAGTTGGGCCATCTGATTCAACGTGTTCAACACGCTTAACAGCTGGAAATAAATATGCCATTGATTTGCCTAATCCTGTCCCTGCTTCCACCACACCGACTTTAGGTTCACCATTAATGATTTCATCCGAAAAATCAGCATAGTCTCTTTGGACTGAACGTAATTCAAACTTGGGTAATGTTTTACTTAAGAGTCCATCTTCGCCAAAAACATCATTGGCCAACAATGAATCAGGGTGATTTGTCCCGTCGCGATGAAAAATATTTGAGCGTAAATCATGATTTAGGGTTGGCTGAGTTAAGCCAGATTTAAGATTACCCGTTTGTGTTAAGGCAGTTCCCAAGTCAATGTAAAGTGACTTATTCGGCAATTCTGCTTTGGTTACAAGAGCAATCACTTTCGATATCACTTCTAATGGATAAGATGCTAATTCACCTAATAGATCTAAAAAAATAATTCCACAATTTTCGGTATCTTTTTCTGCACGATGTGACCCTTCCGCTGATAACCCAAAATAAGTTGCTAATGCACCTAAATTGAAAACAGGTTGATCAAACATGACCGATCTAGCTAATTGCAATGAATCGTATAATTTATTTTCTAATTTTGGTTTATCAAATCGTTCAGACATATTATCTAAGAATTGATGATCAAAACGTATGTTGTGAGCAATTAATGGATCATTGCCTAAAAAATCAAAAAAATCATCAACAATGTCTTCTTCCCTAGGCGCGTCCGCAACCATAGCATTACTTATACCTGTAATTTCAGAAATGAATGGCGGAATAGGCCGATCCGGATGAATGAGTTTAACAAATTTATCCGTTGGATTTCCATCTACAAATCGTATGGCAGCAATTTCAATAATTCGATCAGTCGAGGCATTAAGGCCCGTTGTTTCAAAATCAAATGCTGTAAATTGGGATAAGTTAAGTTTTTTTAATAATTCAACACGGTCCATTATTAATCCTAATAGATGAGAAGTTTTAAATAGAAAAAGGGATTATTTAAATTTTCTTTAGGAATTTCGTTTGCTAACATTCCAGAAATAATTTCTCGTATTTCTTCATTCCTAGATGCTCGACTAATAACAAAATTCAATAAGAATTTAGATTTTGCCAAATTTTGTAACTTAGTACTTACTTTCAATTCAGAACCTAGTGCTTTCCATAATTGCACATCATAGGCTTTTAATATATTAGATGAGCAATCATTCACACTAAGAGCCTGTTTGGCTATATCTGCTGCAATTTTACCTGAAACAAGGGCATTCCCAATCCCTTCTCCTGTAAATGGATCGATAATTCCAGCCGCATCACCTAGAAGCATAAACCCATTTCCATAATTTTTACGATGAATACTTCCTAGTGGTAGATTCCACCCTTTGGCTTTTTCAAGAGGCGTCGCTTCAGAAAATCGTTCTGCAAATGGCGGCTTTGAGAGAATGTCTTCCATAACATTTACAAGATTAATTTTTTTCTGTTTTGCATCATCTTTAGATAAACCAGCCCCTATGTTTGCTCGATTCCCATCGGATGGAAAAATCCATAAATATCCAGGATTTAATTCAGGAACATAATGTAATTCAATTTGATCTGTTAAATCTTTCACATTTTCATAATAACAGCGAATACCTACAGAAGTATGTTCCATATCCATATTGTATAAACCTAATTCTTTAGAAACGATGGAATTATAGCCATCAGCGCCAAGAATTAATTTTGAGGAAAATGAATATTCTTCATTCGATTCTTTTTGGATGCCGGTTACACCTGTCACATAGCCATTTTTTTTATTGATTCTATTAACAGTAAATCCTTCTATTGTATCTATACCAGCTTCCTGAACCGACCTAAACATCATTTCGTCAAATATTTCTCTGCGAATAGAAAAGCCTTCATCATTTTTGCCTTCTGAATCTCCTTTTAAATGAAGGTCAAATTTCTGATATTTTGGCCCGCCAAAGGTTATCCGCTTAATATGAGCACCTGGTAAATATCGTGTTTTTTCTAATAAATCTAATTCACGAAGTATTCGAACGGATTTTCCTGATAGAGCATCTCCACATATTTTGTCCCTAGGAAAAACAGATTTTTCTAGGAGTAATGGTTCTAAACCATTTCGCTTGGCAAATAACGCAGCAGACGTTCCTGCTGGCCCCGCTCCGACTATTATAATATCATAAATAGACTTAGGTATATTCTTCATGATCAACGCCAAATGACGGGTAAATGATTCCAAATCGGAAATAATAGTAAGTACGCAATAAAAAGAATAGAATCGCAATAGGAATTAAAACCCACGGTATTCTAACAGCAAGAAACATGAGTAATATAAATTGGGGAAAGAATCGTGCCCTTTGAATATGGCGAATATGAGGAGGATATAGATAAGCGATCAATGGAAATGGAAGTGCAATCATTGAGACTGTACTGATTATTGGATCATCTAAGTAATATCCGCTCAACATTCCCGCAACCATTAACGCAAATGATTGGATTAGAATGGATTTATTATTATTCCAATCTTCAACATCCCAAACACCTTTTTCTCTAATCAATTTAATTGGAATTCTGAAAATCAGCGCCCCTCCAAAAATAGATAATATATATGGAATGACACCTATAAATATAGTCATATTAAGTGTTTCGCTTGATGAAATCATAGCGCCAATAACGAACATAATAATAGTCAATACAACAAATTTAACTCCACTGACTACATCATCAGGTGCTTTAGTAATGTCTACTATTTTTTTTGGTCGTAATAATAAATAATAAATGAGAGTTATAAGAAGGAAAGATACAGATTCTAATAACCAGCTTGAATGTTCCCAATAAGAATACCTATCAATAAAAGCAGCGCCATAGCTCATTCCGGAAACAATAATACTCCATATTCCAAATAATTGAAGTGGTTTTTTTGATTCCATACAATTGTCGTATTTCTCAGAACATTCTGAATATTTTTTATATGATTGTCCTGTAAAAGGAAAGATTCTTGCAACTAGCATTATTCCTACTAACTCCTTTTTGAAAGTAAATAAACAGCTGTTATGCTTAATGAAATCAATACCCAATTTGTTTGGAATTGAAGCATGGCACTTTCTAACAATCCTACTGAATGTAAGAATACAATTAATATCATAACTGGAGAAAGGTACTTTAGGAATATTTTCCACCATTGAATAACTAATGGATATGTGTCAAATAAAGTTTCTGATCCTTTTTTCAATTCTATAAGGACTTTATCAAAGCCCCATATCCATCCAACAAAAATAGAAATGAATAGCCCGCCTCCCGGCAAAAGGATATTAGACGCTAAGTAATCCGCATTATCAAACCAAGTTTTTCCAAAGAAATGTACATCAGACATAATATTAAATGATAAGGCACTTGGGACTCCGATTAGAAATGTAACCAAACCAAATACCATAACAGCTTTATGACGTTTCCATTTTCGTTCATCAACAAAATAGGCCACAACAACTTCCAATAAAGAGATTGCTGATGTTAGTGCTGCGAGAGTGAGTAGTAAAAAGAATAAAATTGCCCACACAACTCCCCCTGGCATTTTTGCAAATACGACAGGTAATGTTACAAAAATAAGTCCTGGACCACTAGCAGGATCTTGTCCCATTGCAAATACAGCCGTGAATATGGCAATTCCAGCTAACAATGCAATAAGTGTATCCAATAACACAATTTGAATTGCAGCGCTTGGAATATGGTCCTTCTGAGATAAATATGAACCATACGTCATCATTGCTCCCATTCCTAGACTGATTGTAAAGAATGCATGCCCTAATGCAACCAAAACAGATTGTCCTGATATTTTAGACCAATCGGGCGACCATAGAAATGCAAGTCCTTTCTCCGCACC
>CAZGFQ010000005.1:0-23290 GCA_964525185.1 uncultured bacterium | reverse complement strand
CCATTTTCGCCAGCGATGTAGGGGAATTTCCAAATATTTCCCAAACCAATAGCAGACCCAGCAGCAGCTAATATAAATCCAGCTTTAGAGCCCCAATGTTCTCTTTGATCAATCATTTTTTTCTCCTTGCATTATGTCTTTAATTTCAATTTTAGACTCCATTACGTCCTGAAATGGATGTAAATGAGCGTCGACAATAGCGTCAACCAGCCCATAGAACCAAATAAATCCCATCCACCATACATATTTATTTCTTTTTTGTAAATACCGAGTCCGAGATAATGGTAGATTCAATTTATAATTATTATAATAATTTGCATTTGTTTTATAAGATGAATATGCCCAACCTTCCAACGCAATAACTAATCCTGCCTTAATAAACTTTCGATTGTAAAGTTGCCCACATCCAGGGATGATTGAACTATACGCTGCTTTTTTAGGAGAAACACTTTTCAATGAATCCTGCGCATTAATCGTGGAAATAGTACATATAATGCTGCAGATTAAAATAAAACTGTAATTCATTCACCTACTGTTGCTACACATTCTATTTCTACTTTTGCTCCTAATGGTAGGGCGGAAACTTCAACTGTTGATCTGGCTGGAAAATCAATATGTCCAAAAAATGTTTCAAATGATTCGTTTACGTAAGAGAAGCCACGTAAATCCGTTACAAAAACAGTTAATTTGACTATATTCATTTTTGTTAAACCAGCTGCCTTTAATACAGCTTCAATATTTTGTAAAGATCTGAATGTTTCCGCTTTAATACCACCTTCTACCAAATGTCCAGTATGGGGATCAATCCCAACCTGTCCAGATGTGTATAAAATTCCTTTGGTTAAAACAGCTTGGCTATATGTTCCAATCGCTGCAGGTGCATCTGGTGTATGGATAATTCTTCGACTCATGATTCTCTCCTAAAAAGTTTCTGACAAATAAATGCAAGGAAGCCCAACATCTTCATTTAGTATTCTTTTTGCATTATATGTTCGTTGCTCCAATGAAAATTCACCAACAGCCGCTACCGTTGCTTCAAATAGATGGCCACCCATAATATTCATTTCATGATCGCCTACGGTTACATGTGCGTGCACAAAAGGTTTCCCGTCTTTAAGTGTAATATTTCCTTGAAAACTCGTTAATTCAAGAGGCCCTTCTAAATGTTTCCTAATATATTTCTTAGTGCTTATATCAAAGGCGCCAATTTCAACAGATTTAATTGCTCCTATACCAGAAATAAAGCCATTATTGATTTGTTTTTCTTCGCAAAATTGTGTGATTGAATCCATTATTTTTTCATTCTTTTCCACATACACCATAAAACGATTTCCATCTTGCCCCCATTGCATGATTAATGTATCTCCATAAGAAGTGTTTTTAAAAATGAAACTGTTTGAGTCATAGCTTCTTCAACTAAATTTTTATCCCGCCCTCCGGCAGTCGCCAATGACGGTTTACCACCTCCGCCACCACCCATGAATCCTCCAATTGTTTTTGCCAAATCACCCGCTTTTATAGAATTTTTATTTAAATTCGATGTAACAACAACAACTGCACCCGGTTTCTTTTCTCCTTTAAAAAATAAAACGGCAATTCCGGACTTTAATTTGCCAGAAAGTTCATCCCCAAAAAGTTTTGCATCTTCCATACTTTCAGCTTCTGTTAAGGTAACTAACAAATTGTATTCATTAATGGTGATAATAGATTTTAATAGTGTTCCTACTCCATTCCCACTCGATTCATTACGTTTTTTTATTTTTTTTTCTAAAGATTTTTTATCTTCAATTAATTTATCGATGCGTGTAATAATTTCACTTTGTGCGCACTTAAGTTGGCGTTGGATTTCATTTAACTTTGTATTTTGCTTTTGCATATGATCGAAAGCTGGTTTACCAGTTAATGCCATCAATCTACGGACACCGGATGCTAGGGATGATTCTTCAATAATTTTAAAGACTCCTATATCGCCTGTTCTATCTACATGAGTTCCACCACATAATTCATGAGAATAATTCCCCATTTGAACTACACGAACTTCATCTCCATATTTTTCGCCGAATAGAGCAGTCGCTCCACATTTTTTTGCTTCATCATATCCTTTAACTTCTGTCCCTACCTTGCTGTTATTTCTTATCTTATCATTTACATATTGTTCAATTTTTAACAATTCTTTGGACGTTATTTTTTCAAAGTGTGTAACATCAAATCGTAAATAATCAGCACACACCAATGAACCTGCTTGTTGTATATGTTCACCTAAAATATTTTTTAAGGCCGCATGCATTAAATGGGTTGCTGAATGGTTCAAACGTATAGATTGGCGATTTACATCATCCACTTTGCAATATACTTTATTATGCCATGCTGTCTCAGGAACGAATCCTTCACAATAATGTAAAAACGTATCACCATCTTTTTTAACATCTTTTACATGAATGGCAAAACCGTCGCCAGAAATAAGTCCTATATCGCCAACTTGCCCACCCGATTCAGCATAAAATGGCGTTGAATTTAAAACTAAAATATTAATATCATCTAAAGGTGCCCATTTTCGTATAGAATAATTCCCTTCTAATGTATCATAACCAACAAATGTAGAATCTGTTCCTTCTGAAATAATATTCCATTCTAATTCTGTATTTGATTTGAATTTACCTGCAGATTTAGCTCGATCTTTTTGTATGTCCATTTCATGGTTAAATCCGTCAATATCGACAGATAGGTTTTTTTCACGTGCCATAAGTTCTGTTAAATCCAATGGGAAGCCAAATGTATCATATAATTTGAATGCTTCTGCTCCAGAAATTGTATTTCCTTTAATTTTACCAATGCATTTCTCAAAATGTTGAATTCCACGATCAAGCGTTGTATTAAAGGATATTTCTTCAGATTGGATGACTTTTTCAATGTGAGTTTGTTTTTCTATTAATTCCGGATAGGTGTCACCCATAATATGAATTACAGACTCGACTAATTGGAATAAAAAGGGTTCATGCTTATCCAAAATACGCCCAAATCTGGCAGCTCTTCTTAAAATGCGACGTAATACATAGCCACGTCCATCATTGGATGGTAAGGCGCCATCTGCAATAGAAAAACTTAACATTCGTATATGATCAGCAATCACTTGAAATGGCACGCTATCATCTATTGATGATTTACCAGTCAATAATTCAATGGATCGAATAATAGGCGAAAATAAGTCCGTATCATAATTACTTTTTTTACACTGCATGACAGACACAATTCTTTCTAATCCAGCACCGGTATCTACATGTTTTGATGGCAAATCTTCCAATGATCCATCTGGGAGTCTATTGTATTGAATAAAAACAAGATTCCACAATTCCCAATATTCATCCGTTGTATTCACACCAGCGGGATCAATGTTACTTATATCTTCTCCCATGTAATAATGAATTTCTGAACATGGACCACAGGGCCCTGTTTCACCCATTTCCCAAAAATTGTCCTTTTTCCCAAACTTCAAAACGCGGCTAGGATCTATATTTGTTAATTTAATCCACAAATCAAGTGCTTCATCATCTTCTTTGTATACAGACACAAATAAGCGAATTTTGTCTAGTTTTAATACTTCTGTAAAATATTCCCAAGCCCAACGAATAGCATCTTCTTTATAATAATCTCCAAAAGACCAATTCCCTAACATTTCGAAAAATGTATGATGAAAACCATCCACGCCTACTTCTTCCAAGTCATTATGTTTCCCACTGACTCGAATGCACTTTTGACTGTTAACGGCTCGAGAAGGGTTTGCTTCTTTGTCGCCTAATAAAATAGGTTTAAACTGGTTCATCCCAGCATTTGTAAACAATAATGTAGGATCATCAATAGGAACAACGGGTGAACTGCGGACTAATTGATGGTTTTTCCCTTCGAAAAAGGAAATAAAAGATTGGCGAATTTCTGAAGCTTTCATGATAAGAACTTAAAAAGAAAAACTCGTTTCTATGGATGTAATGTTAACAACTTCATCTGGTCCATCTACTTTCCCATCTCCATCTAAATCTCTAAATGATCTTCGAAAATTATAGACTAAAACCATTCCATTACCTAGTTCTAGCCCCAGACGGTATCCAAGAATCGTATTTTCAGTTAATTGAAAATCAAATGGATTGGGTACATTTCTTTGTTGATAATACCATTCTGCAGTTTTGATTTTACTGATGGATTTCCTAAGCCTTAAAAAGGCTAAAAAACTTTGATTTGTATTTTCTTCAAATTCTTGATTTTCAAAATTCCATTGTTCGCCAAATAAATTTTGATATGACATCCCAGCTCCAATATAAGATCCCAAATTTACATTTAGCCGAGAATAGGGGCCTTTTTGTTTCCCATAGTACCCAAGTTTACTGGATTTGGTAATAATATTCATTGAAGACATACCATTGGATGAAGAAAAGGTTGCTCTATCAATTTCATAAGATCGGTTCCAATACCCAAATTCGAACCGCCCTTCTGGCATAATGTGGTATTCCAAATTAAAGGTTGCAGGCCCAAATTTCGCAGAAACACCGAGAGGCACAATTCCTGTTCCCAAGTCTATTATTTCTCCATTTTCTGGTGATATTGTTTCACCAATCATTTTTGCCATTTGAGCATAAATAGATACGGACAAATGTTTTTCTCTCACAAGCGGATACCCAAAATCGAGTGCAATGGCTGACACAGGCTTTTCATCAATAAAAATATTTAATGGTTCCGGTTTTCGTGAAATAGAATCATCTAACACAAAAGTAGTATCTAAAGTCCATCCTGGAATACTAGAGTCGAGCGTATCCGTTATACCATCACCATCAATATCCCATTCTAAAGGATCTCTGTCAGCTATATTATCGCCATCGGTATCTAGCCAATATAAAATATCATTTGGAAAATCATCAACCAAATCCGGCCGACCATCTTCGTCGCTATCTTTTAAACCTAAATATTGATTTCTATCTAATATAATAGAAAATGCCGTTGGAATTCCCATAAAAGGAGGCGTTACAACTCTAAAGCCCGCAACACCTAAATTTTCTTTAAAATCATTCGTAAATCCATAAAAGGAAAAACCATCACGCTTTATTCCCAATTCCATTCCAACTTTTCTCACTTGAGGATATTGAATCGAGTTGGAATATCCATTGGCTAAAATACCGTACCCCATCGAAACACGATCTAAAGCACCTACTTTTAGGTATAATGGTTCCCATTTTTGGCCATATCGAATATAATATATTTTATCAATAAGTGTATTTTTTGTAGCAGTACCACTGGAAAAATCCCACTCTTCTTTATGAATATTTCCATCTTGATCAATGTATAATACCATATCCAAAGCAATGGCAACTTTCCCAATTGGAATAACAGGTCTTAATGCAATTTGATTCCATATTTTCCCATCAATGGTCACCGCGCCCACAGCCCCTTGAAGAGATGGACTCCCTTGAGCAAAAAGGATCGATAATATAAAGGGTATTATACGTATGTGGATGCGTGTCATGATTTCTTGAAATTATGAAGAGAAAGTTACTCTTCCCCTTCTAGTGGTTCAACTGCAAAATTGGACGAAACACTAATGCTTAATCACGGTCACTTTACCAAACTGACTCTGACCTGAGTAATCATATATAGATAAAAGGTATACGCCACTCCCAATCCACTGACCGTTTTCATCTTTTCCATCCCATTGTAACTGATACCCATCTTTTGCTAACCCTGCAGAAGATATTTTCCGAATGATATGTCCATTTAAAGTCATAACCATCATGGACGATTCATCTGTTAATCCATCTACTATCAATGGTGAATCAGCAGGAAGATGAAATGGGCTTGGATATATTTTCATTTGAGAATAATTCTCATACGATTCTTTAAATGGAATTCTCAGAATATTTAAACCATTCGATGTTGCAATGTAGGCTAATCCATTTTTTGAATTAAAATCCACATCAATCACTTCGTCAGATGTTAAAAATGAGTTATCTTTTCTAATTCCATCTATATCCGGCCACGGAGATGTATTATCTAATAATACATGAATCCCGTCTGAAGGAGATAAAGCCCAAACATTCCCTCTGTAATCCACTCGTAATTTTGACCCAGAACCAAATGATATATTTGGGAAAAATGCATATGGATTTTCTCGCTCCAGTGGCGATGAGCTATCCACTAAATCAAAATAATTCAAGCCTGTAGGTGTTAAATAAAATAAGCGATCCATATTCCCCATCACGATTGACCATATGGAGCCACCATCTATAACTGTAGTCCATTCAAATGAGTTTGGGGTTGTCACATATCCGTAATAATCTAGCATAAAAAGTCCACCATTCGGTGCATCTGAGTTTGCTTCTTCTGCCAGAAAAGCTGCAACCCAGAGACGCCCCCAACTGTCAAAAGTTAATGCTCCTGGTGAACGACTTAAATGATTATTGGCTTCATCTGAAGAATAATGATACCAATCACCGTTTGGATCTAAAACATGAATTGGTTCCCTCCTATGAATTGCATAAGGATTGGCGATCCACAGATTTCCATACGTATCAAATTGCAAATCCATCACTAATTGATAATTGTTCCCATTGGAAGAGTCATAATAATCTAGGTCAGTTGAATTAATGATGGTTAATGTACTCGGATCATCAATATCTAGATGAATAACGCCCCCTCCATATCTTTTGGGTCCTGCCCACCATAAAGAGTCGCGTGTACCCCGTATGGCACAATAAACACGCCCATCAGGTCCTTGCTCAATGTCAGATATATATTCACCAAACTCTACTGCAACGGTATCTGCGATAAACCCAGAATAATCATATAGGTTACTTGATTGTATATTTTCAGAATTGTCTACAGTAATTTCAAGAATATTTCTCCATCCACCCTCTTCAAGAATGGATAATCCATATTTAGACCCACACACAATTCGACCATCATCCAACACCTTAACAGCTGTAAAATGGTTCGTCACAGGTGAATTAGGGATAAAACTGTGGAACTGTAAATCAGTGTTATCAAAATAAGTAAATCCTGCGTCTGTTCCTATGATGATTTGGTTCAACTCATCCATGGCTATACATTGAAAAATTCGATTACTCGTGGGAGATTCAAAACCAGAGACTAAATTAAATACTTTATTTTCTGAAATACCCCATAAAATATTATCAGGAGTATATTTCAAATCAACAAAATTTATATTTTCTCCGTTTATATCTTCTGTTAACATACTTGGACTATTCAGTTGAAATTCATACAAATGATTATCATGAGAAAAACTCACATTTGTTTCAGATTGGGTTATGGCATTAATACGGTTATTAATTTCAGGAAAGGCTAATGTCCAATTATTAGGGTCTTTTAAATTATCCGTTAAATATCCAACCCACAATCCAATATCCGTTCCAATATAAATAGCATCGTTACTCAAAACAATGCCAGTTATTTCCATAAATTGGTTTGGGAAATTTTTATATATATCGCTGTATTTCCATTCATCATTGGAATAGATCCATTTAAGCAACCCTACATCGGGACCATCCAAATAAGCAGCAAATCCGATTAATTCCGATATATTAAAATGTGAAATAGACGATAAATCAAAATTAAACACGTCCAAAGTTTCAAATGAACTGGGGTTCATTATTTGAATAAACCCATTTGGAGCTGCACCTCCGAGCCATAGATTTCCATGTGGGTCTAATTGAATTGTATTAAGGGAAATGTCTTCCAATCCATCCATTGTTGTTAAATGAGAAAAAATACTTTCGTCATACTTTAATAATCCGCCATGAGTTGCCCCAAATAGTGTGCCATTATAGTTAACAATTTTTTTAATATTGATAATACTTGTTTCTACTCGCCAATCCCCAATTCTTGATTGAGCTAACAAGAAAGATGTCATAATGATATATAGTAACTTTTTTTTCATTTTATGATGGAAAAGGTGCCGGAATAAAACATAATATAAAAATGATAAGACTAATCCAGCCAATTCGTTTTTCTGCTTTTGTCAAAGGATCATCTATATTCGCAACTGGAGGATGTTTTGTTGTACGCATAAGAATCATGATTAAAATGCCCCATACCAACCAATTGATAGAAATAAATGCCATCGGAATAAGCATAAGCCATGCAATTTTGGCTACTTTGTCAAATTGACGCCCCAAAATCGCATAAGCAATATGTCCACCATCTAATTGTCCTATTGGTAATAGGTTTAACATGGTTACTAATAGCCCAATCCAACCGGCAAATGCAACAGGATGTAAAATGATGTCTTGTGTCTCAAGTAATGTTGGGAAAATGGAATATGTTAATAATTTCATTAATAATGAATCGCCTAGCTGGATTCCCAACTGTTCGCCCGTAACGGTAACTACATTTGAATGTAACAATCCCCAAATCAACGCAGGAACTGCAACTAAAAATCCAGCAATAGGTCCAGATGCACCAATATCCAAAAGTGCTTTACGTTGGTAAATTGGCGATTTAATTTTAATAAATGCTCCAAAAGTACCGATAAATGTGGGTGCAGGTAAAAAATATGGTAATGTTGCATCTACACCATGTTTTCGCGCATAGATGTAATGTCCCGTTTCATGAAAGCCCAAAATCATCATTAATGTTGTAGAGAATGGAAGTCCTTTCCACAAATCAGAAAAAGCAGAAAAAGGGTTTCCCCCCGCCATGATGGATCCAGCTAGTAATGTGGTGCCGATAGTTGCCAGGAAAAGCAATATATGAATTTTTGATATGGATGGGATTGAAAATAAAACAGGCTCTTCTTTTATATTCATGACAAGCGTTACATCTGTTCCTTGAATAAAAGATTGAACATCAAATGGAGATTGGCGCAATTGGTATTCAATATCATCTAATGATGCAGTACTTGTTAATGACCCTCTAACAATCCACGCATCATTTCCATTTCCAATTTGATGTGGAATAAAGAGATGAGTTATTCGGTCTAATTCTTCTTTTAAGTACTTTTTTGACATATTAAATACGGTGGCGTTTTAGAATCTACCTTATACTATTTCCTTCAACAAAATGTTTCATACCTTTTTCTTTTCACTTTCAATAAAAAACGCCAATTTCCAGCATGCTTAAACGAATCATTTTCTTAGGATTTATTTTATCTATCTGTTTCGCGGATAAGCCGCACCCATTTGAGATTGATGTTCGGCCAAGACTTGTGAAAGGTGAAAAAGTAGTTGTTACCATACAAGTGACAAGTTTCATCAATCAACCTATTGAATTTCTGGAAGGTTTTCTCGAAGAAAAAACAGCAACAGGAAATTTGTTACAGGAAAAACGTATAACTTTAGTCCATGGGTATGAACCACCATTATTTGTTGGATTTTCTACAACGAAATCAGACGTTTTTCCAATGGGACCTTTGCAACCTAACAACTATGAATTTAAAATTAGTAAGGTACGGTTTCGCGGTGACAAACGAATTTTTACTTGGCATCCAGAGTCTGGATTTATTCGAGTAGATTAAACTACTTACCGTTATACTTTAGATATTTTTCTTCTAATAATCGACTATAGTTTAGGGTATCCAGCCCTAGATGAAGATTATTTATCCAATCTCGAGTTGCAGTAATATATTGGTCCAATATTTCTGGCGGTACACGTGTTGCTGTTAAATTTGCAATAACTATAGCCGACGGGACAGGGATATAACCATTAATTGGGTTTTCATAAAAATAATCTAAATTTTTAATCAATTCACGAGTGGTAAGGTAATCTGTGGACTCCCCAAATACACTATCTGCAATTGCAGAATTCGCTGACCATGTTTTCAAATATCCATACAATTTCCCATCTAATGCACCTGTAACATAAGCACTCTTAACTTGATAAACCGTTTCAGGGTGATAATCTACTTTGCGTGCTACACGATTCCAATCTCGCCCATCCCAAAATAATCTATTCTGCTGCGCTTCTAGCTTCAAACCAAAAATGGTCAAAATACTTATTACTACAATTAGTTTTTTATTCATTTAATCACCACTGTTTTTATGTTGACAAATTCGGTCATTCCAATTTGAGCCATTTCTCGCCCTATACCTGACTCTTTGATACCTCCAAATGGTAACCGAGGGTCTGATTTTACGAAATCATTCACAAAACATGCACCTGTCTGTATTTCTTTTTCTGCTATTTCTTTTCCACGTGTCCTGTTTTGGGTAAAAACTGCACCACCCAAACCAAAGGATGATTGATTTGCTAATTCAATAGCATGAGATTCATCATGTGCTTCAACAATGGATATTACAGGACCAAATAATTCTTCATCAAAAGCGGGCATTCCGGGAGTGACGTCTGTTAATAAAGTTAAAGGGTAAAATGCCCCTTCACTATCTGGGATGTAACCACCATCTAACAATTGAGCACCTTTTTGAACAGATTCTATCACCTGCTGATGTAATACATTTCGTGCATGAATATTAACCATGGGTCCTAAATCTACATCATCCATAGGATCACCCATAATTTTTGTATTTATTTTTAATGCCATTTTATTTATAAAAGTAGATAAAATTTCTTCTTCAACGATGATTCTTTTTGCTGCTATACAACTTTGTCCTGCATTAAGAATTCTTCCAGTAAGGCAAGAATCTACTGCTACGTCTAAATCTGCATCTTTTAGCACAACATATGGATCATTCCCTCCTAATTCCATTACTACTTTTTTAAGGAGTCGTCCAGCAATTTCCCCTACTGCCTTTCCAGCGGACGTACTTCCCGTTAGGGAAACACCTTGAATGATGGAATGTTCTATAACATCTTTCAAATTATTTGATGATAAAGAAAGATTTTGAAATAATCCCTTCCGGAATCCTGCATCTTTAAAAAGGTTCTCTAATTGAATTGCGCACCCTTGTACATTTGATGCATGTTTTAAAATAACGCTATTCCCAGTAATTAAAGCAGGAATGGCAAATCGGAACACTTGCCAAAATGGAAAATTCCAAGGCATAATCCCCAAAATGACACCTAAAGGTTCATAGATAAAATAGCTTTCAGTTGCTTCAGTAGCAATATGTTGGGGTTTTAAGAATTCAACCGAATTTGAATAATAGTAATCACAAAGAGATGCACATTTATATATTTCTGCGATACCCTGCGAAATGGGTTTACCCATTTCTTCCGCCATACAAATCGCAAATTCTTTTGATTTATCTTTCAAAAGTGAAGATAATGTTGGTAAATAGTCTATTCTTAAAGATACATCATTATTTTTCCAATCAAATTGCGATCTGTTTGCTAAATCGAGTATTTCCATTATTTCTCTAGAAGAATGCTCTTGGTAGCTAGCAAATTCTTCACCTGTTGATGGGTTGATTGAAATCAACTTCACTTACTTATCCCCAATTGATCTAGTGCAAATGCATAATAAAAAGCAACATCTTTTAAATAATCATATCTCCCAGAAGATGAAAAATGGCCTGCACCCATGTGTGTTTTTAACAATAATATATTATCATCTGTCTTTAATTCTCTCAACTTGGCTACCCATTTTGCTGGTTCCCAATATCCGACCCTTGGGTCGTTTAATCCTGCAATAACAAGTAAAGCTGGATATTCTTGACTCTTGATATTATCATAAGGAGAATAAGCAATCATGTGGTTATAATCTTCGAGTAAATTAGGATTACCCCATTCATCATATTCAATGACCGTTAACGGAATCGACTCATCTAACATAGTGTTAATTACATCGACAAATGGAACATCCGCAATAGCCGCCTTAAATAAATGCGGGCTTTGATTTAATACAGCCCCAATTAATAGACCTCCTGCACTTCCACCATAAATGACAATTTTATTATTTGATGTATATTTTTCAGAAATTAAATATTCGGCAGAAGAAATGAAGTCTGAAAATGTGTTTTGCTTGTTACCCAATTTGCCATCATTATACCACCCTCGACCTAGAAATGAACTTCCCCGAATATGAGCTCGCACATATATGACTCCACGATCAACTAAGCTAAGCCTGCGAGAAGAAAATGCCGGATCATATGTTGCGCCATAAGACCCATACCCATCTAAATAGACAGGATTATTGCCATTCAGTTTTATTCCCTTTTTGTAGAACAATGATAATGGAATCTTTTTTCCATCATGAGCTTTTGCGAAAAGACGTTTAGATTCATATTTTTCAGGATTGTAACCCCCGAGTACAGGATCTCTTTTGATTAATACTAACTCTTTATCTTCCATTAAATAATCATAATAGGAATAAGGTATTGTAAATGAAGTGAAATAAAACCGTAGTGCTTGGGTATTGTATTCTAAATTGTAATCCGCCCCAACTTCATATAAAGAATCCGGCAATTCTACTGTATGCACATCTGTAAAATCAGGTGTATAAATGTTTATATTAACATTTCCATTGATTCGTTCAAATACTGCAATATTATTTTCAAATGATTCCACTTCTTCCAATTTTATATCATTACGATGGGGAATTACATCTTCCCAATTTTTTACATTTGGGCTGTTTATGGGTGCTGATACTAATTTATAATTGAGGCTTTTGTCATTTGTTAATATTAGAAATCTATTCCCTTGATGCATAGGTTCATATTCGATCCCATCACGTCTTTTCTGCATAAGATTAAAATCACTTTTTGGGAAATCCCTGTCTAACACCCAACATTCTGTCGTTATATTACTTCCCAAAATCATAAACAAATATTGACCACTTTTAGACCGTTTCAATTCCATATGGTACGATTCATCTTTTTCTTCATAAATGAGTTTATCTTCAGATTGATCAGTTCCCAATGTATGCCGCCATAATTGAAATGGTCGGCTTGCATCGTCTCTAATTACATAAAATAGTGTTTCATTATCATTAGCCCATTCAACACTTTCCGCTAAACCAGTTAATTCATCTGACAAGTGTTTATTTGAGTTTAAATCTTTAAATTTGAGTATATAATTTTCTGATCCATCAAAATCGATTGTATAGGCCAATAAGGTTTGATTAGGAGAAATTTTATATCCACTCAAAAATACATAATCATGTTTAGTCGAAAACGCATTTAAGTCTAAAGTGATTTCTTCTTTAGCATCCGGCGAATCTTTTTTGCGAACATATATTGAATATTGTTTATTTTGTTCTGTGCGTGAATAATACCAGTAATCTTTCCATTTATGAGGTGCTGTTTGATCGTTTTCTTTTAATCGGCGCTTCATTTCCCTGAAAAGTCTATCTTGCAATGGCTGCGTATGGACCATATTTGTATGTGAAAACTGATTTTCATTGTCTAAATGGTTTAACACTTCAGGGGACGTTTTTTCTCTCAACCATCCATAATTATCAATCCTTATATCATTATGTACGGTAACATCTTTAGGTCTTTTTTTCGCTGTTGGTGGGGTTGTCATTTCTAAATTACTATTTTTTTGAATTATAGGATTCATTAAAAAAAGGCACACAATACTCAATACAATCAACCATTTAATTTTTTCCATTAGATTGCCTTTTTTTCATAAAGTAGAATGGACTATAAACGACAAGAAAATGAAGCAATGCAATTCCTTCTGCCCACACCAAATACCACGGCCAATCACCTAAATAATCTAATAAAGATGGAACAGGTGGTTTACTTCGAATCCAAAAATAATTAGAGTCTAAAATCGTATTGGCAAGAAATGCAATAAAGAGAAATATATTTAGCCCAATCATAGATATCCAAATTCCTTTTGCCCGAGGTTTAAGTCCTATGACAAACACTAAGTAAAGAATAGCCAAAACTTGCCCACTATGTCCTATAAAAAAACGTATAAAATGAAAGTGCGGAAATCCATGAATTATATCAGGAGTGATGGATGCTTGAAACATTCCGGAAAGTCCAAAAAAGAAAATTATTTCAAACCATAGTTGATTCTTATATATCATGACAAAGGGTAACGCTAAGTTGGCAAATCGACAAAGGTGGAATGGTAAATGAAGTTTCACATCAAAAGTTCCTGCGATTATTTCTAGCATAACCCAAGCGATATATTGGAATGCAATAATGTATGAAAGCCATCTACCAAAAGATTCTTGTTCGTTAATTGATAATTTTTCTTTCGCGAATTTCGGTAGCCAAATCCACAATGCAAGAAATACAACTAATCCGATAATATGGGCTGAACTAAAAAGAACAAATGATTCTGGCTGGTATAGATAGTCTTTAATTATTTCTCTCATAAGTATAGAATTTTCTTTGATTTGAATGAATGGATTTTAGCTAAATAACCATCTCTATAATAGCAGGAAATATTATATAAAAAAAAAGCTCTTCCGAATCGAAAGAGCTTTTTTTTATTCATTTGGATGAAATTACATCATTCCGCCCATACCGCCCATTCCAGGGTCACCCATTGGTGGCATTGGAGCTTCAGGTTCAGGGATTTCAGTTATTGCAGCTTCGGTTGTGAGCAATAAACCAGAAATAGATGCAGCATTTTCAACGGCCACACGTGTGACTTTTGCTGGATCTATGATACCTGCTTCAAACATGTTTACATATTCATCATTACGAGCATCATAACCATAATCATCTTTTCCATCTTTGATATTTTGCACAATGATTGAAGCCTCAAGACCTGCATTTTCAGTTATCTGACGAATAGGTCCTTCTAATGCTCTGCGTAATATGTCAACACCAATTTGTTGGTCTGTTGGAACATCTACATTATCTAAAGCCGGAATAGATCTTAATAAAGCTACACCACCGCCTGGGACAATCCCTTCTTCAACTGCGGCACGTGTTGCGTGTAGAGCATCTTCAACGCGAGCTTTCTTTTCTTTCATTTCAACTTCAGTTGCCGCACCAACATTAATAACAGCGACACCACCAGAAAGTTTAGCTAAACGTTCTTGTAGCTTTTCTCGATCATAATCAGATGATGTTTTATCAATTTGAACTTTAATTTCATTAATACGAGCTTTAATGGCTTCTGTTTCACCGCCACCACTTACAATAGTAGTATTATCTTTGTCACTAGCAACACGTTTTGCTGTTCCAAGATATTCTAAAGTAGCATTTTCAAGCTTATAGCCTGCATCTTCTGAAATAACTGTACCGCCAGTTAAAACTGCAATATCTTCTAACATTGCTTTACGACGATCACCAAATCCTGGTGCTTTAACCGCTAATACTTTAAATGTACCACGAAGTTTATTTACAACTAATGTTGCCAAAGCTTCACCATCTACATCTTCTGCAATTAATACAATTTGCTTTCCAGTTTGAACCACTTTTTCAAGAATGGGCAATAAATCTTTCATATTGCTGATTTTCTTATCGTGAATCAAAATGTATGGGTCATCCATTTCAGCATCCATAGATTCTGTATTTGTTACAAAATATGGAGATAAATACCCACGATCAAACTGCATACCTTCAACAAATTCTAGGAACGTTTCAGCAGTTTTACTTTCTTCAACTGTAATAACACCATCTTTTCCAACTTTTTCCATTGCTTCAGCAATTTTTGATCCAATTTCACTATCATCATTTGCTGAAATAGTAGCTACTTGAGCAATTTGTGTTGAATCAGGAAGATTTTTAGATTGACCGCCAATGGCTTCTATTACAACATCTTTTGCGGCATCAATCCCACGCTTAATGGACATTGGATTTGCACCCGCTGTAACATTTTTAATTCCTTCTTCAATGATGGATTGTGCTAAAACAGTCGCAGTCGTTGTTCCATCACCAGCAATATCTGATGTTTTAGAAGCAACTTCACGCACCATTTGTGCACCTACATTTTCTAGTTTGTTTTCTAAATCGATTTCTTTCGCAACCGTTACACCATCTTTTGTAATAGTTGGAGCACCGAATTTCTTTTCAATTACAACATTACGTCCTTTTGGACCTAATGTCACTTTTACGGCATTTGCAAGATGATCAACACCTTTTTTTAGTTGACTTCTTGCATCAAGACCATATTCTATTTGTTTAGCCATGGTTAATATCCTCTCTTAAATTATAGCCAATATGTCGCTTTCGCGCATAATCATATATTCATTTCCATCAAAGGTTACTTCTGTACCAGAATATTTTCCGTACAACACTTTATCACCTTCGTTCACTGTCATATCGACGCGTGTACCGCTATCGCTTACTTTTCCTGGACCGACAGCAACAATAGTACCTTGTTGTGGCTTTTCTTGTGCTGTATCAGGTAGAATGATTCCACCAGTGGATGTTTCTTCTGCGGCTGCAGCTTCAACAACTACTCGATCATCTAATGGTTTTAAACTGAGACTCATCAGTTATACTCCTTATTTTCTATTTATTGAAATTTGAATTTTTAAAATTCCCACTCAAAACGGTGGCAAGTTTACAATGTTAATATTGGGTTTCAAATATCCCATATGACGTTTAAAAGCAATAATCGTACCATTTCTAAATATAAACCTATATGAATGATTATAAATAAATATAAGTCAATTTGACAGAATATAATTAAGCGCCAGTACTCCCAAACCCACCTTTACCACGACTGGTGTCAGATAAATCATCAGATAATTCAAAATGAATGGGACTTCCATCCATGGCAACTAATTGAAATAATCTCTGCCCAGGTGTCACGGTTATAGGTTCAGTTTTAATATTATCAACTGCAGCCATTATTTCACCACGGTAACCAGCATCAATTAAACCAATAGAATTACTTAACCGTAATGGGGTTTTGGCAATACTCGATCTTGGCATAAGTAGATAAGGTTTACCATCTATATTTTCACATGCGATTTCCAAATGAATTAAGGTGGATTCACCTGCTTCAATAAGTTGTTCTTTAATGACAAACAAATCTAATCCAGCATCACCATCATGAAAGTGTCCATGATTATCATACATTTTTTTAACATCTTCTGAAAATGGTTTTATTTTTATATGCATTACTTTAATCCGTTATAGAAGTTATACGTTAACCAAATCCATGCAACTATGAGTGCCGTGCCACCGAAAGGTGTTACAGCTCCTAACCATCGTGTATTTGTTATCACCAACATATAGAGTGAACCTGAGAAAAATATTATTCCAAACATAATTAAGAAAATGGGAATATTTAGAAGGTCGTGAGAAACATGAAATCCAATGGCTCCAAGAACCAACAATGCTAAGGCATGCCAGAAATGATATCGAACCGCTTTTTCAAATATTAATATATCTGAGGGTGGGACCATCTCTTTTAGTCCATGGGCGCCAAATGCACCAAAGGCCACAGCTAATGCCATAAACAGAGATCCAGAAACAAGTGCTAATTTCATTCTGATTCTTTTTGAATTAATGTACGAATTGGAAAAGGAATATCAATATTTTCTTTTGTATATCTTTCGTGGATTCTTTTTACAAATTCATGAATAATTGGATTTTGATCTCCATATTTTTTACCACGGAAATAAACCATTAAATCAATACTTGATTCACCAAAACCACGAAAACGAATAGCAGGTTCATAATCTTTTGCTGTTTCTTCCATTTCTTTATGAACATTATCTGCCACTTCCATCGTCACCCGCATTACGTGGTCTAAATCACTATCATACGATACTCCAATTGGAATTTTAACCGAAAAACTTGGATCGCCTGTATCATAGTTTTTAATGATCGCATTCGATAATTTTGTATTGGGGATGGTGAAAACATTATTTGCTCTCTGGAGCATGGTCGTATTTCGCCAAGTAATATTGGTAATATATCCCATTTGCCCAGATTCCATTTCTATGAAATCTCCAATTTTAACTTTCTGGCTTAGGAGAATATGTAATCCTGCAAATACATCAGTCAGTGTATCTTTTAATGCTAAAGAAACTGCCAACCCCCCCACACCTAAAGCGGTTAACATTGGTGCAATCGATATTTTTAATGTGTCCAATATAATGAGTGATCCTACCACATAGATTGTTATACGAACTATATTGACAAACATGGTTGTGGATGGAAGGCCTCCATCTTGTTTGGATGTCCATAGATCAAATAAACCAACCACCATTTTACTTGCAGATACAGTGATAGAGAAGATGAGCCCAACAAGGATAAAGCGTGATAAATATTCACTCATGGTTGGGTCTAGATTTAACCCTCGTGCTGCAACAGCTAAGGAACCCAAGAAAAACCAAAAAATAATTTGGGATTCCACAGAATGAATAATGACATCATCCCCCTGCCAATCTGTTTTCTTGGACATTTTAATTAATTGAGCGTGAATAAATTGTTTGAATATCCAACCCAAGATGACACCAAGGACAATAATCCCTATGGGAATAGCCCACACCATGAGTTCTTTAGGTATTTGATTTAACATAGTCATAAAGTTAATTGAATTTATGGATTATTTCAGGTAAAGGATTTTTTGGCGTAGACTTTTTTCCGAAGACTGCAATGTGAAAAAATAAAGTCCTGAAGGTAATTCTGTTCCATTTGTCCTTCTTCCTTGCCAATTTAAAATATGGTTTCCTGTGGGGTAGAATGCCTTCTTATTCCATACAGTCTGTCCCATTATATTTTGTATAGAAAAAGTTAAGTCCGAATCATATCCTATTGTGAACGGTATATTAACACGACCATTAAATGGATTTGGATAAGGTGCATCTAATGTAAATGTTCCAGGAAGTGGTGGTTCTTGTCCTAATTCCATGACTTCAACAGATTTTAAAATCCAATTGTCTGGATCTAGCTCAACATTTAAAATGGGTTCAGAATCTGGAATTTCAAATAGAAATACTGTTGATTCCCCATCTTGATCCACAAAATAATTATATACTGAGTCCGGTGTCGTTATTCGAATATCCACCGGCATATGAAATAATTGCCAAGATTGGATTTGATTGACTTGGACAGAAAGTACATTTTCTGGCGATGTATCATAAATAACTCTGTACCGGGGATATCTTTCACCATATATCCATTGATTAAAAAAATCATCCAACTCTAATCCTGTAAATTCTTCGCACACATCACGAAAATCTTCTGTAGTGGCAGATGCATATTTTAAACTATCATTATTTCCATAGGCTTTTAACATGTCAAAAAAGACATTATCTCCCACCACATGTCTTAGCATATGTAAAACCCAGCCTGCTTTATTATAGGTTAATTGTCCATTAAATATTTCAGAAACGGATGTGGCATTTTCTACAAAGATTGTTCCACCACCATAAAAAGCATGATTTGCCCAATATGTATGATAAGCATCTATCCCTTCATCATATTCTGCCCATAATGCTTCACCATAACGGGCAAATCCTTCATTTAACCAAATATGATGAAAATCAGCACACGTAATCATATCTCCCCACCATTGATGAGCTAATTCATGGGCAATAAGCCAATCACTCCATCCTCCCATACTAGATAAGGTTTGATGTTCCATGCCTCCACCCCATCCAAATTCGGCATGTCCATATTTTTCACCAAAAAAGGGATAAGGTCCAAAGGATTCTTCGAAAGCGCCAATCATATCTTTGGTTTCCATATAATTATTGTATAAAGAACCATAATGATCTGGGAAAACATAATATGTCAATGGCAAAGAATCTCCTTCCGCATTTATATACGTATCTTCAAAATATTGGTAGGGATAAATTGCTAAAGATACAAGATATGTAGCGATGGGATATGACTCATGCCAATGAAATGTTTTTCTCCCATGTGGATTTGTCACTTCTGAAACCAATAGCCCATTTGACGCCACAATCATATTGTCTGGAACGTTTACAACAATATCAACGGAATCTGGTTTATCACTAGGGTCATCTTTGCAGGGCCACCACCCTCGAGCACCATAAGGTTCTGACAATGTCCATATTAGATCTTCTCCTTGGTGACTATCGAATGAAAATGACCCAAAATCATAACTCTGTGGATCTCCATGATAACCAACGATTGCTTCTAATTCTGTCCCAATTCCGGGCGGTTCTACCATGGAAAGGAGAATGGATAATACATCTGAAGAATAGGTATAATCTGCAGGTTGACCGTTGACTAGAACGCTATCAATATCATATCCATCTTTTAAATCCAAATCAATAGCCGTTAACCCAGAGTCAACTACCGTTGCTTTTACAATTGTTCGTCCATTGATGGATTCATCCTCAGGATATATTTTAAAATATAAATCGTAATAAGTCACATCTATTCGTTCTTGATTATCAGTCATACTATTTTCTTCCGATAACCATTTTGCTAATGAATTTTTCCTTGAACAAAATTCTAAAGATTTATCCACTTGCCCTACAAGGATTCCACTTAAAAAGAATCCTAAATATATAAATTGTTTCATTAATTCGTTTTTCTCTCTATTCAACCGTGTATGTTAATCTTAATTTAGTAAATTAATGGAATACATTATTAATTTTTCGGACTAAAATGAAACATAAACTTTTTATTATTGGCTCTCCATCATTAGATAAATTGACTATTAATGATGAATTACATCCATCACCTGGTGGAGCCGGACTTTATACAGCATTAGGTGCCATTCGTTCTGGTGCAAGTGCAACCCTATTTGCACCAAAACCGAAAACCATTCCACCTGAATTATCCTTTATAAATGATATCATAGAATGGATTGGGCCTCCAATTTCCAAAGAACAGCTTCCACGATTTGAAATCATTCAATGTGAAAATAAAACTGTGTACAACCATTCATTCTTTGGTGCTGAAAAAGAGTTAAAATGTGATGATTTACCACAAGATTTAAGTATGTTTGATTTAGTACATATTGTCCCGTTGGGTAACGCAAAACAACAATTATCATTTATTAAATCGTGCAGAATTCGTGGCGCAAAGTGCATTTCAACGGGCACTGCCCTGCCTATTATTGAATCTAACCCACATGATGTGATAGATGTAAAAAATGAATCCGATATATTTTTCATAAATCATATTGAAAATGATTTATTACAGAAATATGAGAATAATTCAACTTTTTCATCCGGGAAACTTATTTTCATAACTCAAGGAAGAAATGGAGCTAAGATTTACCAAGGAAATCATGAATCATCAGTCCCATCACCGAAAACGTCAATGATTGATCCAACGGGAGCAGGAGATACATTTTGCGGATCTACATTAGCCAAAATTGCTCAAGGATTTCACCCGGTATTCGCTGCACAAGCCGGTGTACGTCTGGCTTCATTTATGATTGGTGGTATTGGACCTGAAAAATTGTTAAAAAACCAACATCCTGTTAACAATAACTCAAAACCGCGGGTTGTCATTAATCATGACCAATTACATAAAATCGCATCTCTTATTTCTGAAGTACCTGATGCAGAAGCATTTCCTTTTATAGATTCGTCCCTTCCACCAAAAGGACATCCATTAACCATTGATTATTTTTTTGTTACTACTTTACAACAATTCAGTTTTTGGTCCCATAAAGATGGATACTATCATAAACCGTTAATTAATACGATTGGTGGTGATGAACTTAAAGGGGCATTTTATTTATTTCAGGCTTATACAAAAAGATTAGATTCTGACCCAGAATTCTTTTCGCCTGAAAGACAAGCAAATCAATCTTTGGATGATATGCAAAACCTATTTCGTTCGGATAATGGGATTGATGTTATGCCTGCAATCCAACTCCATTTAGATTTTGCCCACACTTATGGAAAGTCCATGTTAGAATTAGGCTGGACACCAACTGACGTGGTAAATCAAGCATTATTATCCAAAACTCCTTTAAAAACTTTTCTGGAAATGTTAGATAAAATTGGTGGATATCGAGAAGATCCTTTACGGAAAAAAAGTGCTTTACTAGCCCTGATTCTCGAGCAACGACCGGAAAGATTATTTTATTTTGGATCTAATGAATCATTACCGCCTGTGGTTGATTACCATTGCATGCGTGGAAGTTTAAGATTGGGACTTGTAGATATTCTGGATCGTGAATTAGAAAGAAAAATCATGAATCGACAATTAGTAGCACCCGAAGATGAATGGGATATTCGACACACAATTTTTCAAGCAGTTGATGTGCTCCCTGAATTGTCAGGACGATCCATGGGTGCCGTCGATTGGTTTTTCTTTATGTCGAGAAAAAGATGCCCAGAAATGACAGATCCAGATTGTTCATCTTGTGGAGCTGACCCCGTCTGTGCTCACAGGAAAGAGTATTTTCAGCCGGTGATACGGACTTCTTTTTATTAAAATTTTAAACGACTGATAAAAGAATTTTCTTTAATAAGCCAATTAAGAAAAAGACAATAATGGGCGAAAAGTCCACCCCACCCATTGCCATTGGAAAGATGTCTCTAATGGGTCTCATCATGGGCTCTGTAATTGAGTAAATAAAATGTATAATTTGATTATAAGGATCATGTGGAAACCAACTCAATATAACGCGCGCCAATAGGAAAAGTTGTAAAATGTTAAATCCGGTATCAATAATTGTGTAAAGTAAGAAATTCATAATTAGGCTTTTAGTTAGAGCATTATACAGGTGTTATTTTAGTGCAATTTTTCATCCATTTATCATAATCCATTTTTTGCCTTACAAAATAATTAATGGAGCATGTTGCATTTGCTTCTAAAAGTTCAGAATCTAAATCGCGAAGGCTTGGATGCAGGATAACGATAAATGTATCAAATGGTATTTTTGCATATTGGGCTAAACTTGCCATTGCCCCGACTGTGTAGTCCATTTGTCCTTCATATCGGTTCCGATTCACATCTATTTCTAAATGAAAAACTTTTTTCCCATTTTCTGAATAAATACGAATCCGAGAAATAGTGGGTGCATGATGATCTCTTGCAAAATATTTTGGAACAAATGCAGCTATTTGTTGATCAGAAAATCTCGTTTTTGGACCACCCAACACTATAGTGGACATAAGAAACCCACATAAGAGTAATGTTTTTGTTTTCATAAAATTAATATTCCTTTTCCCTGTTAAAATCTACACATGTTCATAAGAACAAAAAACCCCCGCTTAGCGAGGGTTTCTTAATGGATCAATTTCTTTTAATCAATAATTGACACGTTTACAGCTTTTTTGCCCTTATCTCCATCTTCAACTTCAAATTCGACTTTATCATTATCCTGGACATAAATACCTTCCGACAATCCTGACTCATGAAAAAAATAGTCGACACCATCGTCGCCTGTTATGAATCCATATCTTTTACTTCGATTAAAAAATTTTACTTTTCCTGTTTGCATAATTCGGGTTATCCTTTATTATTAAAATAAAACATTGTTATTCCGAAAGTTAGTGAGAATGAAATGATTTAATGTGAATTATTTTTTT
>CAZGFQ010000004.1:24049-91654 GCA_964525185.1 uncultured bacterium | reverse complement strand
TATCTACAACATCAAGCCCCACATTCGTGGGGTTTTTTGTTTGTGGGATGATGGGAAATTTTGAATATCCAGCCTTATTTGGGCTGAAGCATTTGGTGCAGTATTGAATTTTAACGGAGCCATCATATTATTGCCCATGTTGCGAAATTTCGTAACAAAACTCCGAACTACATTTTTGTATAATTATCTTCCTATAGACGATGTTGTGACTTTTCATCGATTTGTTGGACATATTATGTTTTTCTCCGCATTGGCTCATGGATTCTTATACATTTTTAATTTCACATCCGTAAGTGTTCCAATTCAGTATTATTTATTTAATACTTTACCAGGTGTTACAGGAATTCTTCTTCTATTCATTTTAACAGGAATGTGGATAACAGCCCTACCTTCTGTCCGTAAAGGTGGATACTTTAAATTATTTTATTTATCACATTTAGGATATGGTTTATGGCTGGTGTTTTTCATATTGCATGGTCCTGTTTTTTGGAAATGGTTATTTATACCAGGAGTATTATTTGTTTTAGAACGATGGATAAGAAGTCATGGATTAGTTCATGAAACAACTGTATACGATGCATCTCTTCTCCCTTCTACCGTATTAGGCTTATATATGAATAGACCAGAATCATTTTCATATAAACCAGGTGATTATTTATATCTAAAGTGTCCTGAAATTTCGGAGTTTGAGTGGCACCCTTTCACCATTAGCAGTGCTCCAGAAGATGAAAATATTATGAGTTGCCATATTAGAGCAGTTGGTAGTTGGACTGGAAACCTTTTTAACTACTTTAAAAAATTACAACATGAAAAATCAATGGATGAAAAAGTCAAATTACCCGTACTAATTGATGGACCATATGGTACGCCTAGTGATAAAGTTTTTGAATCTAATGTTGCCATACTTGTAGCAACCGGAATTGGTGTAACGCCATATTCATCTATTTTAAAAAGTTTATTGCATAAGATATATAATGAAAATTCGGATAACCATCCTGATAAAATCTATTTTTATTGGCAAAACAGGGGACAAAATTCTTTTGAATGGTTTGTGGATCTGTTAGCTGATATAGAGGAAAAAGATATAAATAAATATTTTGATTTAAACATTTATTTGACGGGCACTCAATCTAAAAAAGATATGAAATCGAATATGCTATATATAGCTATGGATATGAAGCATAAAAAAACAAAAGTGGACCTCATAACTGGTTTAAAAGTAAAAACAAATTTTGGTCGCCCAAACTGGGATCAACTTTTTGATACAATTTCTAAAGAACAAGGCAATAAAAATGTAGAAATCTTTTTTTGTGGACATCCTGCAGTAGGAAAACAATTAGAAAAAAATGGATCAAAATACAACTTTATATTTCATCAAGAAAATTTTTAACATATAGTTTATTAAGCTACTTTAGCCGTTCATTCTTTTTTTCTTTTATTCAATTTCGTTAAACTCTCCTGTTTGACAATCATATTTATTCTGAATCAACCATGAAAAAAGATACTATCCTTTGGGAACCTAGCCACCCTGAAAAATCTCAAATGGCTCAATTTATAAGTAGAGTAAATGCAAATACTCCTCTTCATTTTTCATCTTATGATGAATTTCATAATTGGTCTGTTCATCATGTGTCGGAATTCTGGAGTGAATTTTGGGATTATTCAAACATTATACATTCTGCACCATTTCATCAAGTTGTCGATGATGAAAAAAAAATGCCTGGGGCAAAATGGTTTTCTGGTACAAAATTGAACTATGCAGAAAACTTATTAAAATATCGCGACAACAATCCAGCCATTCAATTCAAAGGGGAAGGACAACCCACACAAACATATTCCTATAGTGACCTTTATAACGAAGTAGAACAACTTGCCCATTCTTTACGTGAGTTAGGAGTAAAAAAAGGAGATCGCGTTGCAGGATTTATACCCAATATGCCTCAAGCCATTATTGCTATGTTGGCAACTGCTTCAATCGGAGCCATTTGGAGCTCATCATCTCCAGATTTTGGTATTAAAGGTGTATTAGACCGGTTTACCCAAATTGAACCGAAAGTCATTTTTGCAGCAAATGGCTATTATTATAATGGGAAAACGTTCGACTCTTTAGAAAAACTTTCCAAAATTCTAAAATCTCTACCGTCTATCGAAAAAGTTATTATAATAGGATATACTGAAAAAAAACCACATATCACTCATATTGAAAATGCAGTTCACTATAGGGAATTTCTGTCTACAAATCCTGATCCATTAATCTTTGAACAGTTGCCGTTCGATCACCCCTTATATATTATGTATTCTTCAGGAACGACAGGATTACCAAAATCTATTGTTCATTCTGCAGGTGGTACCCTTATACAACATTTAAAAGAGCTCAGATTACATTGCGATCTTTCAAGAGATGATACCATTTTTTACTTCACAACATGTGGGTGGATGATGTGGAATTGGCTTGTTTCATCTTTAGCGGTTGGGGCTACCGTTGTATTATTTGATGGATCTCCTTTTTATCCAGATGGATATACCATGTGGAATATGGTAGACGAATTAAAAATCACCATTTTTGGGACGAGTGCCAAATTTATTGATGCAAGCAAGGAAGCGAATATAAACCCACGTCGGGACGCAGACTTGTCATCACTGGAAACTATACTATCGACAGGTTCACCGCTTGTTGAAGAAAGTTTTGATTATGTGTATTCAAAAATAAAGAAAAATGTATTACTCGCATCCATTTCTGGAGGAACAGATATTGTATCATGTTTTGCATTAGGGAATCCTATGCTTCCAGTGGTTCGTGGTGAATTGCAGTGTCGAGGCCTTGGAATGGATGTACATGCTTTAGATCATGCGGGACATTCCTTGATAAATGAAAAAGGAGAATTAGCCTGCAAAACAGCTTTTCCTTCTATGCCAATTTATTTTTGGAATGACCCCGATGGCATAAAATATCATAATGCATATTTTGGATTATTCCCAAATACATGGCATCATGGCGACTTTATCCGTATTTCTGAATATGGTGGTATTAAAATATTTGGACGAAGTGATGCTACCTTGAATCCAGGAGGTGTTCGAATTGGGACAGCTGAAATATATCGTGTTGTTGAAAACCTAAATTATATCGAAGATAGTCTTGTCATTGGACAAGATTGGGAAGGCGATCAACGAATCGTTTTATTTCTTAAGTTAAAAACTGAGACGCCATTAACAGATGAAATAATTTCACATATAAAAGCATTAATAAAGGACCATTGTTCACCGCGCCATGTACCATCAATTATATTACCCATTGATGATATACCTTATACAATAAATGGGAAAAAAATTGAAGTGGCAGTGAAAAAAGTAATTGATGGTGAAGAAGTCACCAATAAAGATGCTTTAGCTAACCCGGATAGCCTAGAATTATATAAACATATTCCAGAGCTATCCGGTCATTAGACTTTTTCTACAAATCAGAAACTAAACCAATAAGATCAACAACGCGGTTTGAATAACCCCACTCATTGTCATACCAGTTTAATGTTTTAACCATATTTCCTTCTACTACTTTTGTAAATGGTGCATCAAATATAGAGGAGTGCGGATTACCAATAATATCAGTTGAAACAACGGGCAAAGTTGAATACTCAATTATATTTGCTAATCTTTCTGATTGAGATGCTTCATAAACAGCTTCATTTAGCTGAGTTTCAGTCACATCTTGTTCTAATGTAAACACAGCATCTACAACTGAACCATCTGGGACTGGCACGCGCATTGCAATACCGTCCAGTTTTCCTTCTAATTCAGGTAGGACTTTACCAACAGCTTTTGCAGCTCCGGTTGATGTAGGAATCACATTTTCGGCAGCAGCACGACTTCGTCTCCAATCTGAATGAGGAACGTCCGCTAGCCTTTGATCATTTGTGTAAGCATGAATCGTATTAATAACACCATTATCAATACCAAAATTATCTTGAAGTATTTTTGCCATTGGAGCTAAACAATTGGTTGTACAACTCGCATTGGATATAATTTTATGCTCAGGTTTTAATGTATCATCGTTCACGCCAATTACAACCATATTATCAATAGGTTCTTTAGCAGGTACGGTCAGGATAATTCGCTTTGCACCAGCATCTAAGTGTTTATTCAATAATTCACGTGTTCTAAAGATACCTGTAGCTTCAACTACAATATCTACATCCATTTCATCCCATGGAAGTTGAGATGGATCTCGCTGGTTTAACATTTTTATAGTATTCGAAGATGTTTTTAGAATATCACCCTCAGTAGTTACCGTATCTTTGAATCGGCCCATGACAGTATCATACTTAAGTAAATAGGCTAATGCGTCATTATCTGCTAAATCATTAATAGCAACTACATCTATATTTTCTCGTTCATTCATGATCCTGAAAACAGATCGTCCAATCCGTCCAAATCCATTAATGGCTACTCTCATGATTCGCCCCCTTCATTTTCCAATGTTTGATAAGCTTCAATTAATTCTAAAATTCGTGCAGAAAATCCCCAACCATTATCATACCAACATACTGTTTTCAATAATTTGTTTGCGGTAATCATTGTAGCTTTTGCATCATAAAGCATTGTTTCACTTCTGCCAATGACATCACTGGAAACGATTGGATCATCTGTAAACCCTACAATACCATTTAAAGCACCATCAGCAAATGTGCGAATTGCTTCATTTGCGTCTTCTATAGATGGGAGATTTTGAAGATCTGTTGTTAAGTCAACAGCTGAGCCATCAGGAACAGGAACATTAAAAGCAGTTCCTTCAACTTTACCTTCAAATTTGGGCATTAATTTTCCAACCAATTCTGGAGCCCATGTTTTATTTGGAATAATATTTTCTACAGCTGATCGACTTCGACGCAAATCACTTTGTGCAGTATCTGCCAAAGGTTGATCTGACGTGTAAGCATGGACTGTTGTCATCATAGCCCGTTTTACACCAAATTTTTCATCCAACATTTTTAACATAAGTGCTAACACTTGTGTGGTTGAAGATGTAGTTGATATAATTTTATCAGAAAATGCTATATCACTATCATTAATTCCAAGAACAACAATACGATCAACATCATTTTCAGGTGGTACAGTTACAATGACTCGCTTTGCGCCTGCTTCAATATGTTTATTTAAATCTGATACATCTTTGTATTTACCTGTTGCATCAATAACAACATCTACATCCAATGAATCCCAAGGAATTTGCCCCGGTTCACCGCCTGGTAATATTCTTATTTTTTGATCATTTGCCACTAAATAATGACCTTCCAGTGTCACTTCATTATCAATAGGACCATGAATGGAGTCACGAGATAGTAGGTAATGGAGTGATTCAGCTGGGCCTAGGTCACTGATTGCAACAAAATTAAAATTTGGATTTTTATATCCTTGCCTAAACAGATTCCGACCGATTCGTCCAAATCCAAATAGCGCAATATTTATGGGTTTCATTTTAGCCTCTTAACTTTCGAGCTTCCAAAAAGATTGAAAGCTGTTTATTTTCAGCATCGAAATTACCAATGAATCAAACTCATTCAATTAATAAAACACAAATAATGTCACTAAATCGTTACTTTTTAGTTCTTTTTTGCCTAACAATTTTAGGTTGTAGCCTAACTGACGAATTGCCCAAAACCGAGTATGTAGATATTGAAGCAAATGTCCAAAAAATAACCATTGATGGATATGATGGCTATATTAAAACGGACTGGCTTATTAATAATATATCGGATGAAATTCTATCAGGGTGGGAAATAGAGGTTTCTGTAGAAACACCCAATCAAGTTATAACTAAAGGATTGTTTTTTACACACAACATTGCATTGGAGCCAGATTCAACATCACTGTATAAAGATTTAGTTTTATTTTTCCAAAACCCTGAAAGCCTATACCCTGTTGTTCTTATTTCAGACGATTCAACTTTAGCTTATAATGGGTGGGAAATCTTGTCTATAAAAGGCATTGTAGAACCTTAAGAACTTCCGGGGCCTCCAAAAATACCCATATCATTTCTAGTCCCGTTGGTATCATTATATTGGTTGTCTGGGTGACCTGCATCTACACACGGCGAGGAATTATTTATTCTAAAATCATCGGCAGTTTCAAGTAAAAACTCAGGGTCATCTTGAATATTGCCTGAACTTGTATTAACAATAAAAATTTCATCAATATTACAATAGGTTGCATTTTGCCATAACCGCCGTGGATTTCCGCCAGTGTTATCCCATATAATCGTATTGAGCACATTAAGGTCTCCCCAATTAACACCGGATCCTTCTTTATAATTTACAAGACCAGATGTATTTTCAACAATTACACAATTTGTTAAAGATATATTTCCACCAAGAAAATTATAGAAACCGCCACCGCCACTCATGGCATTATTTTTCCATAATAAAGTATTATTAACTGTAACCGTACCTGATCTTACTCCCAGTCCACCACCAAAACTGGGATCTGCTGGGCCTCCCATAGATTGTCCTAAGCATCTATTCCTTTTTATATCAACGCGTTCAATCTTGCAATCACCTGAATAAACTAAAATTCCGCCACCTAATCCTTTTGTTCTATTTTGGTCTACAACACAATCTCTGATAATGGTATTTCCATCCATCAAAACACCACCCGCACCAAACCATGACCAATTTTCAGATATTATACAATTTTCCATGATTGCATTATCGGTTAAATAAACACCACCACCATATGCAAATGGATATATTTGAATATTCGCATCTTCATTTTCAATGGTTGCATTCCCCGTAATAATACAATTTTTAATTAAAACATTTCCTGTGGCACGAATCCCTCCCGCATTATAGGAATGCCCTCCAGTAATGGTAATTCCTGAGAAAGTTCCAATACTCATTTCAATAACAGGCATTGTGTCAGAAATTCCAGTAAATATAGTTGTTTCTGCTCCGTAAACACCAATGATAGTAACATTCTTTTCCAATAATTTAAAATTACCGGCATATGTTCCAGGTGATATTTTAATAGAATCCCCTTCATCTAAAAATGGTGATTCATAAGCTATTGCCAGTGAACCGTAATGAGAAGGCATTTCTAGCGCTGAAACATTTGGCACATCAAACGTATTCGACTCAGCAGAAATAAATTGATTGTTTTTATCTACAAGTCTGACACGATATTGAAAAGACCCATCATCATCAATCGTGTCAATATAAGAAATAGCTAATGAATCAGTAACAGATGCTAAATGGACCCAATTTTTTTCATTATTAATAATTTTCGCTTTTTCTACCATTATTTCCTTAAACCCATTAACAACAAATTCTGTCCAAGTGATTTTGACTTCCGTGGGATGATAAATGGTATGCCCATCGTAATCAATTAAAACTTGAAACAAAGGGTCTTCCTTCTTTTCTTCAGGCAATGTGGGCACTTTACAACTTGTAACAGCTATTAGTCCAAAAATAAAAAGGCGACATAAAACAGCTTTCATCTGTTTACCATTCTACCTTGATGGTAAAAATTTCTCTATACTTATCAAAATAATTGTAGCCACGCTCTAAGCTTTCTTCTAATGTTAAATCTATTTCTCCCTTCGAAAAAATATTCCTTATTGTATAAGAAGCTCGCCAATTCAAACCCAAGTATTTTTTTCTTAAGGATAAACTTAAATTTGCATTTTCTTTGGGTTTAATAACGCCACCACCTACGCCAGGTATAAAAAAGAATTGTTCCCCATCGTAGGTCATATCATATGTGGCTACAAACCAATCTTGATTCCATTCAATGGTTGTTACACTTCTTCGTTCTGGCTTGTTTGGAAATATTAGTACATCTGAAATTTGTAAAAGGGTTGTTGCAAACGAGAGATTTAACTTCCCATTCAAATTGGATGAATTAATGGTGAATTCTTGTCCGCTTATTTCTGATGTAAGTGTATTATATGGAACCGGAGGAGAATCTTCTAATAATCGGTAAGCAATCTTATTCGTGTAGTTGTTTCTAAAGTATCCAAATGTTAAATCCAATCCATCGAGAATCTTGGAATTATCAAAAAGTTTAAAATTAAACTGAAGATTTCCTTCAGTAGTGGATACATTTTCATTCACTAAGGTAGAATCTACTTTATCTTCTTCCCTTGCATTCGAAAAACGAAAGAAATCACTCAAGGATGGTAACCGTGTATTATTCCCTTGATTTACAAAAAAGCCATAATCTAATCGCGGTGTTTTTCCTTCCATCCGAATACCAATTCTCTTTGAAGATGGAGTAGATGCTAAAAATGAACCTGGTTTTTCATAATATATATTTCCACTATTTCCAGGAATTCCTGGGAATGAGAATGTTTGTTCACGAATTGTTTGAATATAGTTAAATCTCATTGCCAGCTCAAACGCTATGATATCCACATAGGGGTGATCGCCTAATACTTCCCATTGAAATACTGATGATCCCGCCTGGCTTCTTCGCTTCATATCTCCAGTTTGAATCACTGTGGTATCCCCAAACAAGGATTTATAATTTTTTATACCTTGAAATTTCTGATCTTCTAATTCGTACTGAAGAGACATATCTAATTTTCCAATTCGACCATGCTTCAATACTTGCACATTTAATGATTCATCATGAAGGTTTTCTTCTAAACTCGTATAAAAATCTTGAGATAGATTCCATAATCTTTGCCCAGCTTGTAATGACCATCCATCCCATTTGAATATTCGTCCATCATATTGTGCGCTAAATAAAGTCATATCATCTTGAGTTGCAACTCCACCAGATGGGAATTCCAACCCTTTATTAAATTGGTAATATCGCGCATTTACATTTCCTGAATTCAAATCTAAATTTGAAAAAACATTTTGAAAAATAGATGTAGTAATCGTTCTTCCGCCATAAGCGCGGGTCTTCCCAGAATATCTCCCACCAATTCCAAATGCTTTCCATCGCCCAGTCGCTCCGGTAGAAAAGTCAACATCATCATTAAATGTTTGGCCAATCCCTTGATTAAAATAGATTCCATTTTTTTCAGCGCGTTTAGATTCCATATTTACTACACCGCCAATAGCACCTGCACCATACAAAGTAGAATTCCCACCTTTTATAACTTGGATTTGTTCAATCACATTTAAATCAAGTGAAGATAAATCTGCAACACCTGTATTCGAATCATTCATCTTTATTCCATCAAGGAAAACAGCCACATCCGTTGCATTATTCCCTCGGATACTAATCGTTTGCTTTCCCGAAGTGGAATAATCGATTTTAATGCTACTCACACGACGCAAAGAGCTGCCCAAGTCACGTGCGCCTTGAAGTTCTATATCTTCCAAGTCAACAATATCAATAGAGGAAGAAACATCTGCTTCATATTTTTTTCTTTCCCCAACCACTTCTACTGATTGAGAAGTAATAACAGATGGCACGAGAAATACCTTAATGGTTTGATCATCCTGAATGGTCATAAATTTTGTTTCATAACCAATGTGAGACAATTTCAGCTCAATTGGGAATAATAGATTTGTCTGTACCCTAAACTGGCCACCTTCATCAGAAAAAGAGCCAAAATCGGTACCCACAACTTCTATATTAACTCCGACAATAGGCTGTTCTGTCATTTCGTCTGAAACAGCACCCCTGATCACAGTATTCCCCACTAAAGCAGATGATGCTAAAGATAGAAATAGAATAAAATAAATAGATTTCATAGACGAAGAAATTACTAGTATTCATGCTCGTTTTCTTCATTGATTTTCTAAAAATATTTTTTTGGATGGAACTCATATAGTTTTTTTAAAGTTTTATTCAATGAAAAACAAATCCATGAAAGGAAAAACTATGGAAAAAACAGATAAAAGAATCTTACAAACAATGGGAATAATGAGTGTTGCAATTCTTATTGGAGTATTCATTCAACATCGTGGGTCAGAAAATATTTCAGTTGAAAGTTATACAACATCTGAAACATTTTCTGAAGCAGATATTTATGTTGAAAATAACCCAAAAGAAACAAGTCAAACTATTGACATGTTAGATCCATTGGAAACTGAGATAGAATTAGCACCAAAATCAATCGTCATTGATTCAGGTTCATTTGGTGAAGCATTTGCCCAAGCTCGGAATCTACTCGGGCCAAATCATACCTTTATTTGGAATGGCCAATCATATACAACACACTTAGCTGATGAAGTTCCAAAAACACCCACCCCTGTTCAAAAACCTAATTCGGATGAACTAACAAGTCCAGGGACATCATTGGCAGAAGTAGCACCTACAGATGTTACCACGTTCCCCGATGGTCCAGATTTTGTAAAAGCTGAGTAGATGCTAAAAAAAAAGCTCCGGGAAACCGGAGCTTTTTTTATTCATCATAATTTTCTAATCGCTCTCTCGCTTTAATAAAACCAAATAAAACAAGAATAACCATCAAAATCCAAATATAAGACATTATTGTTTCCCTGTTTGACTCCACCCTAAATCACCATAACGATCTTTTAAAACGACAATACCATCTAATTCTTTGTTCGTCCCAAGATAGGTTGTAGCCTCTTCCATTTTATTAAATGTACTAATATATCCATTTCTATTTTCACCTGTCCCAATATAGATCGTCCGCTTCCCATCTTGATTGTAGGTTGAAATATATCCGCCATGTCCATCATCTAATACTGTAATTGAATTAACAACAATGTCACCCAAATTCCCTTCAACCAATTGATTATCATTTGTTTCGATTGGCTTTTCATCCGCACCAATCACCACAAAAAATAATGTTGCAGACAAAATGCCTATGATAAAACTTTTTTGATCAATTCCTTTTTTCATTTATAACTCCATCTAATTGTTTTCAATTTTTTTTGTTATGTCACCCATTGTGTCTATTGTTTCATCCACCCCTAATCCAGCTAAATCACTATTTTCTTGATACCATTTCTTTTTTGCTTCAAGAACTCTTGCAATTAGTATGGCTGAATAACCAAATAAAATAATTAGAAAAAAAGCGACATATAATGAATTTTTTCTATCGATAGTTGCCATCATGACTAATAAAATGATTGGCATGAGTTTTATTATCTTTTGTATTAATGAATTAATTATTTTCATGTATTAATGTTTCGTGAATATAGTTTAACATCTTTTTTTGTTTTGATAACCACCCTAACCGTACTTCAATATTTATATAACGGATTCCATGGTCTAAAGATGCCCAAGATAATGAGCCATCATCTTTTCCAACTTTTTTATCTTGCAGTACAACATTATAAGGTCCTTTAGCCAATTTCAGATAATCTTCTTCTTCTGTGCAAATGATAAAATCTCTTGGGTTTTGTCCTTCTTTTATTGAAATAGATGTACTGTTTTTTATCTCCGAATGAACATCGTATCCCCGAAAATTATTGTGGAGTGATATTAGGACACCACCGTTCGTTGGAAATATTTCATCTAAAAAAGATCGCCTTTCTCTTTCAATTAATGATACAGCTTCATTGAGTTGGGTGTTATTCCAGTCTGTTTTGAATTTTTGAAGAGCCTTTCTGGAACCCACTGTTGAGAAAATACGATTTGGATCTACTTTAGTATCCCAAAATGGAACTTCTCGCTCCGAATATTGAATAAAATAAGCTATCCCGGGATTATGATGAACATAATCTTCCAATGCCATCTTTGCAGTTTTTTCATCACCATGTAACCAAATTAACTTGTGATTTGATTCGCCAGTTTGAACCATTTTGAACGATATTCCCGCCCAATCAATTTCTTTAATCATGGTTTCACCTTTGAATGAAGTTTCTCCCTGCAAGGATGATCCTGCATTTAAAATAGCAATACAAATGAAAACCTTATTTAAGGAGAAGTATTTTTTGAGATACTTGTGCATCACCAAAATTTAACTGAACAATATATACACCGCTTGCATAATTATTAGCGTCCCATGTAATGGTGTAATCCCCTGTTCTCATTTTTTCATTCAAAATTTTATCTACTAATTTGCCTGATAAATCATATACTTTCATTTGGGTGGTTTCATCTTTTTCTAGCGAAAATGATAAAGTGACATGTCCATTAAATGGATTAGGGTAAGCAGAAAATAAAGTAAAACTATTTGTTACAAATTCATCATCAATGGATAATATTGGATAACAATTTGACACATCCCATCCAAATTCCGGGTAAACATCGCCAAAATATTCTGGTGGACATTGGTCAAATGTATTAAATCTTGCATTAATCGGTATAATATCAGTGGTATCCATGGGTGGTTGCCTAAAAAGATGGTAACCGTAATCACTGCTATTCAAAAAAAATGAATTCCCTAGCCCCTCTTCACCACCAACAATTGGGAATGATGTAGAGTCAACATATACTCCTCCTCCAAAATAGCATATACAATCACAAGGGCCATTTACAGAATTATTTTCAATAATATTCCCAATGATTTTTGGATGTGACTGTTCCATAATTGCTATACCACCACCTACAGCTCCACACCAGACTCCATTATTATTTAAAATTTTGTTTTTTTCAATAACTGGATTAGAACTATTCCCAATGAAAATTCCAGAACCAATATCAGCATTCCCATTTGTAATAGTTAGCCCAATAACCTTTGTGGATGAATTTTCTCCATTTTCAATAGTTATAACTCTATCAATTCCTTGCCCATCTATTATAGTATCATCTAAATAATCATTAGCCATATTATGAAAAGATAATGAAGCTAATGTAATGTGTTTCCCCATTAAATTTAGTTGCTCAAAATATGTCCCCGAATCGACTATAATTAAATCACCATCTTGACTCATATCGATTCCCGTTTGTATTTCAGGATAATCTTCCGGAATCCGAATCGTTTGATTCCCGCCATTATTTCGGTAGCTTAATATTAAATGCATTAAATATAAATAATCTTCAGGATCATCTTCGGAATAAGGTGTCATATTAAATGTTGTATCTTGAGTACCATCACGATTTAGTATAAAAATAGATCTCTGTTGTGCATTCCATGAAGACCAGACGGGGTATCCAGTGGCATTTGAATCTTCCAACCAAGGCAAATGTGCACCAGCAATCATCTGATTTAATGATGTGTTATACTCATCCTTCCCAATACCAAGTATATGAACATCAGTTACATTTAATAATTGTAGATCAGTATGTATTTTGTTAAGAAAACCGAACCGGTTTCGACAAGTACCTCACGTTTCATGTCCAAAAAAAAGAATGGTAACATCTCCTTCAAAATCAGAAGGTCCCATCATTTGTCCGTATGTGAGTGAATTAGGATTTAAATCTTCTAAACTAAATCCCGGTTGACCTAGACTAATCGAGGCCAATAATAGAAATATATATATTCCTATTTGAGGCATTTCTTCCTAAGAATCAGGGTCATCTGGCGCCTGGAGTCTATAAATAAAAGCAAGCGCTAATGAACCAACGACAAATAGTATAATTAGTGAAAAGATTATTGTTTTCATAGTGGGCTGAATTTAGCCGTTCAAGATAACGGTTTCTATCTTATTCATTTGTTTTTTGATAAAAATAGAAACATCCTGTTTTGTTATGACTCTTTCATGAGTATCCATATAGTCAGAAACCACTTTTAAAGTTGTCATGATCTCAAGAGGATATACTTCCTTTAAAACTTTAATAATATGAAATGCTTCCATATCTACAATATCAGGAAATTCGTTGGTCCATTTTTTAATTTCACTGTTAACGGTTGTTAAAGGTAATTCGATGATACCGTCATGAAATTTTTTTAATAAAAAAGATGATGATTCTTTGTGTTTTGAAATGGACCTCGCTTGATATAATTGACCAAGTTTTGTCCTGTCTGGGCACCCACCTGAAATACCAACATTTATTATATGATCAATGGGAATATCTTTAAAAAACAACATTATTTTTGGTATAGATTGGGAGACACCTTTTTCTCCAACGCCAGTACCAGCCAAATAAATATTTTCTTTTTTAAATAACGGAAATGATGCAGATATTTTTTCTAAATTAAAATGCTGGATGATAGGAGCAGATTCTGCTTTTAATGCCGTTAATATTAACCGAACTCCACCCACTTCCTTTTCTTTCTCTTAAACCATTTTTTCCACACTTTTCGTCCATCCCATTTAAAGATACTAGGTGGCGTTTCTCCTTCGGGGCCTACTTCAAAATAGCCTCGATCATTTTGGCTGTTTTTTCTATTAATATCAAGTTGAATACTTTCAAAAATGACAAGTCGGTTCAAGAATCCTAAATCGTGAAAATCATAAAATATGGCATCTTTTCCATGGTCTCGACCCCAATAATTTAGCCTACGCCCTGCTGCGTATAAAATAAGCCCGGTAGGTAATCCATAGGATAAATATTCGCTATGCCCCGCGACAGATGCCGCCATAGAAGATCCGGCAATAAAACCACCCATTACTTGAAAGGGAACGCCTAATGCTTTATATGTTTTTGTAGAATAGTAGACACCATCGATTGTCATAACGGGTACGGCTAAAACGGCTAAACTATCTTTCCAAAAAATTAGGCTTTTATTATCGATTGTATATTTATTTCTAGATGCAATAACATCTCCCGATTTTAAAACAAGCTCTAATATTTGCCCCGAAAGGAATTGAGCAAATAATAAATGAAGTAAATAAAAATAAATATATTTTTTCATATTTATAACGAATCGTATTTATTTATGGTGACTTTTTCTGGGTTCTTTTTCACCACCCAAATAAAAAAACTATAAAAAAGAAGAATATGTACCAAACCTGCAATTTCAAATCCCAATAAATAAAATGGCCATTCACCAATGATTAATGGATTTGAGACAAGTGGCTTTTTTGATAAATACATATAATTCGATTGTAATATAATATTCATTAAACCGATAAATATGAGTAACACTTGCGCCACCCAAAAAGCATTTTTCCAAGATCCTAATCGTGGTGACATTTTATGAACAAAAACAAGATATAGGCCTGAAAAAATTATACCTGAATGACTAAAGTAATATTCAAAGAGTAAATAAGAATCATTTCCATTTGTAAGCTCAGGAGTTAAAAAACTATGCACTGCTCCAGGAATACCTAAAATAAGAATAAATTCCAACCAAAATTGATTTCGATAAATTAAAATAAGCCCAGCAATTATGGATGAAACTCCACATAAATGTAAAGGGAGACTATCTGTAATATGCCATGCATTTATTGAATAAAGATAGATTTCTCTCACTATTTCTCTTAAAATTAATATTATACCTAAAATAAATGAAAATTGAGCTTCTTTTTTAGGGCTAAGGCTTTTGCCGTATTGGATTATAGTCCAAATGCCTAATACGCTCACAATGAGTCCTATCCACCAAGTAGAGGTGAAGGGTGGAATTATATGATGTTCAATCATCATAGATTCTAAACAATTACCATTAAAAAGAAAATAGTATCCTGCTCAATTATGAGCAGATTATTACCCTTGAGTGTCTATGGAATCGCTTTAAACGTAGCTATAATAATTAGGCTCGTATATATGAGATTGAATTACTTTTAATAAATCCTTTGGCCGTTCTTCAGTCGTAGTCCCAGAATCAAAAGCGACTTTAGCTACAGCTCTAGCAATTAAGGCAGAAACTTCTCGAATATGATTCAAATTTGGGAACAAGCTTCCTTTCTCCAAATCGTCTATTGTGACATAATTAGATAACGTTTTTGCCGCTTCCACAAACATTTCGTCAGTGATTCTAGTTGTTTTGCTAACGATGGCTCCTAACCCGATCCCGGGGAATACATATGCATTATTCCCTTGTCCTGGGACATGAGTCTTTCCATTAACTTCAACAGGATCAAAGGGACTACCACTGGCGAAAATAGCGTTACCACCCGACCAATGATAGGCTTGCTCAGCGGTGCACTCTGATTTTGATGTTGGATTGGATAAAGCAAATATAATCGGTTTTTCGTTCAGAATTGACATTGCTTCGATAACTTCCTTCGTAAATGTTTGTGGTTGCCCAGAAGCACCGATTAGAATGGTTGGTTGTATTGCATGAATAGAGTCCAATAATGAATTCATTTCATCGTGTTGATGTGCAAAAGGTTCTTTATGGCGGGTGATTTTTTGACGTCCTTTAACAACAAGTCCTCTTGAATCGACATACCAGCATTTTTTTCGTGCTTCTCGATTTGACAAACCTTCTTCCATTAGAGAATTCACTACCAGTTCACCAATACCCAATCCCGCTTCTCCAGCACCAAAGAATAATATTCTTTGATCTCGCAACGTTGTTTTTGTAACACGCAAGGATGAAAATATTCCAGCAAGTGCAACACTAGCTGTCCCTTGTATATCATCATTAAAACAACACACTCTATCTCTATACTTTTCTAATAGTCGAAACGCATTTCGATTACTAAAATCTTCAAATTGAATAATTGCACTTGGATATACAGCCTGCACGGATTGCACAAATTCATCAATAAAATCATCATATTCTTCACCATACATTCTGTGATGAAATTCGCCCAAGTAAAGTGGATCTTTTAAAAGGTCATCATTGTTTGTACCTACGTCTAGCATTATGGGTAAACATTTTTTTGGATTTATTCCTGCGCATGCAGTATATAATGTTAATTTTCCGATTGGTATTCCCATGCCATTTGTTCCTTGATCTCCTAGACCGAGGATTCTTTCTCCATCGGTGACAACGATCATTCCAATTTCATCTTCTGGCCAATTTTGCAATACAGATTTCATAGTACCACGATCTTTAGAAGAAATATATAATCCTTTTGGACGACGATAAATATGGCCAAATGTTTGACATGCTTCACCCACGGTTGGAGTATATACAATTGGCATCATTTCTTCAATATGGTCAATTAGGACTCGGTAAAAAAGGGTTTCATTTCTATCCTGCAAAGAAATTAAGTAAATATACTTTTCGATGGGGCTGGGTTTCTTTTTGAAATTTTCTAAAATTCGTAATTCTTGCTCGCTTTCAGAAAATATCCTTGGCGGTAATAATCCGCGAATATTCAACGCATCGCGTTCAGCTTCAGAAAAGCCTGTTCCCTTATTCCATGTTGGATTGTGTAATAGATTGATGCCAGTTGGGATTTTTTTAGATTTTTTAGGTTGATTTGGCATAGGGCACACCTTTATTGGTAATTAGATATAACTGTGGGAAAGAATAAAGTATTAATGCTGGTTTATTTTGGACCATTATTCCCTCAATTAAACAGAGTAATTATCTGCTATTTATACACTTAAAATTACAAAATAAACAAACAACTATGACGCTATAAAATGCTATATCTTTTTATTCAATCTAATCCATTTTTCGATCTGGAATAATGAACCATCCAATCATATATGCAATAAATCCACCTCCTAGAACAAATCCGAAAAGGAAAATAATTCTTATAATAACTGGATCCACTTCAAAATAGTCACCAATGCCAGAGCAAATCCCTGCTATTTTGCCATCTTTTCTATTTCGATATAATTTTTTTATTTCACTCATTTATTTTACCACGATATAATATAGTACATAAACCCACGAAAGTAGCCCATGTACAATTGCCCAGAATACTGACTTATTTAATGTGAAAGAAATTACAATTGATAAAACAGAACCAAATGTAACACCTGTTTTTACCCATTCGCCGTTATAATTATATCCGTATTTAGCCATAATGTTTTATTGGACATTCGAAAATAAAAATAGTTGTCATTTATTAAAATCGTCTTAATCTTTTTTTATAGTTTGCTGATAGTGCAGTTATTTCGTCAATTATATTATTATTCAAATATTTTGGATAATTGGACACATTTTTTTTGGATTCAATCAGTCTTTGTTTCTCATCATGAAGTGCAAGTGCTGGCTGTAGGAGAGATATTTTTATATTCTCTCTTTCTCCTTCTTCCCAATCAACATTCAATGAATCAAATAATTGTTGGACCAACGTGATTTGATCTTTTTGTGTCATGCCAAGATTTTTTAAGTATTGAAAAAATGACCCCATTGACAATTGGAGTCCAGTTAAATAACCCGTCCGCGAAATATTTTTCCAGTAATGGCTTTCTTCTTCTAAATCAAGTCTAACTAATGATAAAATTTCAAAAGCCATGTCTAGCCCATGATGAGAACTTGCTATTTTAACTTGTCCCTTCTCATCTGTCCATGGAGTAGGTGAACCTAATTCTTCATCCTCTAATAGAAGATTAATTCTTAATAATTGATTTTCAATCAGTTGAGATTCAAACATGCGAAGTCGTTGGGTTATTTTTGTTCTTTTTGGCTTAGATAATTTCATAAAAAAGACTGCATCACTTAATGTTTCTACGAGTTCATTTATGACAGTTGAATCATCCGTCGATTTTTCCTCGACTAAAATAGATAATTGTTTTTTTCTTTTATATTTTTCCAACGGTGAATCTGGTAATGAAAATGTGTCTATAATGTTGGATTTATTTTCATTAAAAGAATTTTGGATATCCATTAGAATTTCATCCGGGCGATATTTTTGGCGTAATTCTTTAGCTGTCAGTAGCTTTTTCATTTAGGTCGAAATGTACTGAACTGAATAGAATCATTGCAATAATTGAAAATATATATTTATGCATTAAAGAAAAAACTCAATCCGTATGAAAATAATGATAGTAAAACAGCCATTCCCACATCAAATATTGGTGGAACCGTTGGATAGGCGTAATTCCATACAATCACCCCTACAAGCCATAATGCGTATATAATTCTAGATTTTTTCATAAGATTAAGGTCGAAAGTTTAAAACATTATTAGAAAATAATTGAATAATTCCAATTTGATTTAAATTATCATAAATTTGCCGAATTACAATTATGAGAACGATTCAAACTATATCATTTTCAACTCTTATATTCTTAGGGATATCCCTAAATAATCTGTCTGCAACCCAACCTTCCTTTGAAAGAGATATAAAGCAATTATCCATCTTTAAAAATGTTCTCTCCGAAATGTTTCAGGAAATGATGTTCATCCACAAACAATCTGAGAGAAATGAATTAGGATATATCTCTAATGTTGAAAATGATCGAATTGAAAATTTATTATATCGATATCTTCTCGTTCGAAAATCTTTGTGGAATATTATTAAACAATATCGCAATTATGACACACTCTCAGAAGATAAACTTTATAATACAAAAGCATTTGTCATTGGGTATTATTCCGCTTTAATGCTTTATAAAGCCAGTGGACATTTTATTACAATTAATATGTTGGAAGATCAATTAATCAAAAAGTTAAATGAACCGTATTATAAAAGCGGAATTTCTCAAGGGACATTTGACCAAATATTTAAAAGTTTAACATTACCTGGAAATTTGGATGATTTAGATATTGCTCGCGAATTATATGTTCGTGAAATGTATGAGCCAGGGACAGAATTAAATTCATTAAAATCCGATCCTTTATATATAACACTCCTAGATGAATTGGATGAGTTACATGAATTCCATGTGAATCATCGCCATAAAATACTTACACATTATGTTTTATTAACACCTGAAATCACCAATCAACTACGCCACAGCACGATTAAAAATAGAACAGAATTTCTTATAGACAAGGCTGGGGGACAATTTGAAGCCATAAAAGCATTTGTTGTTACACAAGTTGGCGACATTAAGTCTCCGGTAAAATCTCCACTTATATTTACACATCTTGAAAAAGAACTTATAAAAAAATTGCTTCAACCTGGTGACATTATATTGACATTTTCAGAAGGATATATGAGTAACATTTTTTTACCGGGCTATTTTAAACATGGTATAATGTATATTGGCGATCGGAATAACTGGACCCAAGCTGAATGGGGAATTATGGATATATCAATTGAAAATAAAAATAATATTCATAATGGAGATGATATCATTGAAGCGGTATCTGAAGGTGTGGTCTCCAACAGCATTCTTAAAGTTCTTGATACTAAAATTAATAGAATGCTTATTTTAAGACCACAATTGACAGAGTCTGAAATAAATAGAGCCTTAAAGAGTGCACATGCGTATCTTGGAAATAGCTATGATTTCAATTTTGATTTTAATGATGCTGGAACTCAGGTATGCACAGAAATCATATATCGGTCATATAACGGTTTAGGCAAAATATCATTCCCGCTTACAAAACGTGTTGGAAATATGACATTAAGTGGTGATGATATTTGTCATTATGCTATTCATTCAGGACAATTAAAAATAATTGCGTTCATTGATGAAGATACAAAAAAACCAGGGACACCATTCATTTCCACGGGAGATGATGCTCAATCTATTTTGCGAAATCTATTGAACCTTTAATTGTTGATAATGTTCGGCTACCGTTTCTTCCCAATCTCGATATTGAATCTGAAGATCTTTTTTACTTTTTTCATTTGAGATATCAAAATGGAACCCAACATTGCCTATCACATAAGCCCTCTCAATTCCAAATAATGGGGATAATAGCCAAAATAGATATTTAGGAACCAATGTTTTTGGTACGGGTTCAGAACCACCTACTTTCTTTCGAATTGCATTTGCCATATCAATAAACTTTATTGCTTTAGCGCAAATAATAGTTCGACCTTTAATATTCGTTTTTTCAGCAGCATAATAATGGGCTAATGCCACATCTCGTACATCCACAATTCCAATAGACGTATCAGGTATCCCCGATTTGTATTTACCTTTTACAAAATCATTCATTATTTCGATGGATGAAGAATCCTGCCTTGATGTTAACGCAGGCCCCAATATAAACCCCGGGTTAATGGTAACAAGTTCAAAAGAGTGAATTTTTGCACATTCCCAGGCTTTTTTCTCCGCCATTGTTTTAGAATATTCATATGGCCTATACGTCGTGGAGCTTGTCCTATTCCAAAAAGATTCATCAATTATTTTTCCGTCCACTTCTCTGCCATCACCATACATAGCAGCAATACTGCTTGTAAGTACAACTTTTTTTACACCAGCGTTTGCTGCAGATTGTAAAACATTTTCAGTACCTATAACGGCGGGATCAATTAATTCTTTCTGAGGATTTTTTGTTCCGAAAGCCACAAATGGTGAAGCAGAATGGACAACGACATCAATATTTTTTACTGCATCGTCAAAAGAATTAGGTGTAAGTAAATCTGCATATTTAATATCAATATTCACACCAGTTGATTCAGTTATTTCATCTAGCACAGATAAATTCTCTGGTGCAGTATTTCTTCGTACCGTTGTAGTAACAAGCCAACCATGTTCAGCAAATATTTTTATTATCCAAGATCCAAGATAGCCGGTGCCGCCTGTTACGAGTACTCGTTTTTGATTCATATTTTTCCCTAATGATTATTCAAGGCTCTTCTTTTGAAAAATTAACTAAAAAAGGTGTAACCAAATATTAAGGAATGTATCAAAACAATAATCATAAAATTATATGTTAGGACAATTATGACTATTACAGATATTGCAAAAAAAGAAATAAATGCTATATTATCTCAAAATGATGGAAAATCATTGAGAGTATATATGGCTGGTTTTGGATGAGGCGGACCCAGCTTAGGCATGGCTCTGGATGAGTCCAATAATACAGATAAAAAATATTCGATTAACGGAATAGACGTTATCATTAGCGAGCAAGATCAAAATCACGTAGGCGGCTTTACGATTGATTATGTAAACGATTATCGTGGAAAAGGATTAGTGATTCAATCTGCTGGTGCTTGTTAGAATAGTTACTACAATATAAATAAAAAAAAGCCATTCGCCGAAACGAATGGCTTTTTAACTAATTCCAAAGAATTCTTTTTACAAAGAATTACTTAGAGGGGTTTTACTTGCTTGGCTGCAGGTCCTTTTGTTCCTTCACCAATTTCAAACTCAACTTTTTGGTTTTCAGCAAGTGTTTTGAAGCCGTCCATCAAAATTTCGCTCATATGAACAAAAAGATCTTTTTCGCCTTCACACTCGATAAAACCATAGCCCTTTGAATTATTGAACCATTTTACGGTTCCTTCTTTTCTTTCTGGCATGTTATTCCTTATGCGTTTGTTACTGTTACAAGCCACTTCTACTAGGGCTCTGTGGGCGATGAGAGATTCGAACTCCCGACCTCTTCCTTGTAAGGGAAGCACTCTGACCAGCTGAGTTAATCGCCCAAATATGGCGGGGAAATTAAGCCAAAATAACTAATTTTGGTTCTTTTTTTTAATTCCCGGTAATGCAACCTTTATTACATCTTCTATTTCTTTAGCAAAATGAAAAGTCAAATCTTTTTTCACATGCTCTGGAACATCTTCCAAATCTTTTTCATTATGGTGAGGTAAAATGATTTCTTTTATACCAGAGCGATGCGCAGCTGTTACTTTTTCTTTTACACCACCAATGGGTAATACATTTCCACGCAATGTAATTTCTCCCGTCATAGCTACCTTTTCTTTTACAGGTGTATCCGCTAAAAGAGATACGAGAGATGTAACCATTCCAACACCCGCTGATGGTCCATCTTTTGGAATTGCACCGGCTGGTACGTGCACATGAATATCTGTCTTTTCATTGAATTCAGGATCAATACCAAATGTTGCTGCATGAGCACGAACATATGTTAATCCTGCAGTGGCAGATTCTTTCATCACATCACCTAACTGGCCCGTTAAGGTTAACCGCCCTTTACCAATCATTTTTGTAGATTCAATAAATAATATATCTCCACCTGCGGCCGTCCAGGCTAACCCTGTAACAACACCTGGCTTTGTTACTCGTTCTGCTAATTCAGAATAAAATTTGGACGCACCTAAATATTCCTGAATCTTAGATTTCGTAATTTTAAACTTCTTTGATTTTTTTTCTACAAAATCACGAGCTACTTTTCTCAATACATTTGCCACTTCACGTTCAAGGTTTCTGACACCTGCTTCTCGGGTGAAGGAACGAATCAATTCTTTAATTGCGGCCTTTTCAACAGTGACTTCATTCTTAGTTAACCCATTCTCTTTTATCTGTTTTGGTACAATATGTCTTTTAGCAATTTCAACTTTTTCATCTTCAATATATCCAGAAAATTCTAAAATTTCCATTCTGTCTCTTAATGCTGGCGGTATTGCATCCTGATAATTTGCAGTAGCAATAAACATAACATTACTTAAATCAAAATCTACTTCTAGATAATGATCACTGAAGGAATGATTTTGTTCTGGATCTAATACTTCCAACATGGCAGAAGAGGGATCCCCGCGAAAATCGCTACCTAGTTTATCTATTTCATCTAGCATAAAGACCGGATTATTGGTTCCAGCTTTTTTAATGGACTGAATGATACGCCCAGGAAGTGCGCCAATATAGGTACGTCTATGACCTCGAATCTCCGCTTCATCCCTTACACCACCTAATGATAATCTTACGAATTCTCTACCCATAGATCTCGCAATTGATTTTCCCAACGATGTTTTACCTACACCGGGAGGGCCTCCAAAACATAAAATAGGTCCACGAACTCGACCATCTTTTGAGCGTTCTGTTTTTAAATTTCTGACGGCTAAATATTCGATTATCCGTTCTTTTACTTTACTGAGCCCATAATGGTCTTCATCCAAAATTTTTAGAGCTTCTTTTAAGTCTATTGTGTCTTCTGATGATTCACTCCAAGGGAGATCTGCTAACCATTCAATATATGTTCGGGAGACATTGTATTCTGGAGATTGTGTCGGAATACGCGATAATCGATCTAATTCTTTTAGGGCTACTTCTTCTGCATCTTCGGGCATGCTTGCAGCTTTTATTTTATCTTCAAGTTCTTTGAGTTCAACTGTTCCTTCATCTTCCCCTAACTCTTTTTTAATCGCTTTCATTTGCTCACGCAAATAGTATTCTCTTTGAGTTTTGGCAATTTCATCATGGACTTCTGTTTGAATTTCTTCACCCAATTTGATGCGCTGAATTTCTCTTGAAATAATTTTTATACTTTTTTCAACTCGCACTTTAACATCCAATTCCTCTAGTATTTCCTGTTTTTCGGAATTAGATAAAGTCATTAATGATATTGCGCGATCTGCCAATCGGTTAGGTTTTTGAATATTAGAAAGCATGCCAGTATGCTCATCAGTAAGATTTGGAGCAATTTTAATGAGGTCTGCAAATGATTGGCGAAGATTATTGGATAATGCGTCAAGCTCTAAATCTTCTGATAGCTCAATTTCATCCAGTTGAGTAACAGCCGCTTCGTAATAAGGCTCATCCTTTGTGTAATCTAATATTTTTACTCGGCTAATCCCTTGCACAATAGCGGATTTACTATTATCGGGCATATCAAATACTTTCAATACATGCGCTAAGGTGCCATATGCATATAAATCTTCTTTACCTGGATCTTCTATTGACCCATCTTCTTGCGCAACAACAACAATATACTTTTTAGTCCCTTTGTCTAAATCACCAATAAGATGTAAAGATTTTTCTCTTCCAATATAAATAGGTATAACTTGCTGAGGAAATAAAACTGTATTTCTTAAAGGCATAATTGGAAATTCTGCAGAATCACCAAAGTCCGGTTTTTCAATATTTTTTGGGGTTAAATCTTCTTTCATAATCTTCTTTCAATCGTTACGAATTTGTTGGCAACAATTGTGCCATTCGCTAAATGATGTTTATTCGTCTGTAAAAGTAAATAAAGTTTGCAATAATGGCGTATACTTTACAATTCTAAAATTGACCTAATAAACGCCATGAATGATTCTTCATGCCCTTTCATTGTTAACAATGGACCCGTTCCCTTAAAAAAATACGGATCTGAATGTGTTTCCACAATGGCCGCTAATAAGTAATATCCAGTTTTCTCACCGCCAGGACCTCCCATGGATGATGCCAGTAATGTTCCTTCTGCTGACACAAAAGTAACATTAAAATGTCCAACTGTTTCCCTTGAAATAGTAGCAAATTGACTCATGGGTTTTCCATCAGGGCGTTTAAATTGTCCTAGCCAGCGATTAATATTTCCTTCAATTCCTCCACCGATTCCTGCAAAAACGGCAATGGACCCATCTTCAGAATCACCATTTACTTTAGGAAGACGAAATTGGGCAATACGCATATTTGAAGAAGGCGTTTCTCTCGACCAGCTTTGCGGAATATTGGCTTGTATAGTGCCAATTTGCGTATATCCAGGTTGGAGTGAGATACGAGATTCTCCTCTATTTGCAACTTGATGGTTTTCTTCAATTATACCCGTTTTAAAGCGTTCTGGTACTTTATCTTGTGTTGTAATGTATGCAAGAAAAATACCAGCAATGATTATGAAACCATAAACCAAATTTTTATTTTTATTCATTTTTTTTCTTTCAATATTATGTTTGCTTGTTGATCAGCATGATAAGAACTCCGTACTAAAGGTCCAGATTCAACTACTCTAAACCCCATTTTAAATCCTTCAATTTTATACATTTTAAATTCGTTATCAGATACATATCTGCTAACTGGCAAATGTTTTTTTGTTGGTTGTAAATATTGACCAATTGTAAAAACCTTTACGCCAATATTTGATGCCTGTTCCATCGTATCTAAAACATGATCATTTCTTTCCCCCAGCCCAACCATCATACCTGTTTTTGTTAATAATCCAAATTCAACTGATTGCCGAAGTACGTCTAAACTTATACTCCAACTCGCTTGACTTCTTACAGCTTTACTAATATGTTGCGCGCATTCCAAATTATGGCTAAAAATATCAGGTTTTGCATTAAAAACACGATTAAGAGCTTGCTTGTCATTTTTAAAATCAGGTGTTAATACTTCAATCGTACAATCAGGATTTGATTCACGAATGGATTCAATCGTTCTTGACCAAATAAATGATCCATAATCATTTTTTAAATCATCCCGATCAACAGATGTAATTACCACATGACGTAAACCCATTTTCAAAACAGCTTCTGCCGTTCGTTGCGGCTCATTTAAATCGTACCAAGTCGGTTTACCTGTTTTTACAGAACAAAAACCACACGCACGAGTACATACATCTCCTAGAATCATTAAAGTAGCAATTCCAAGATTCCAACATTCAAATACATTTGGGCATTTTGCCTCTTCACATACAGTATTTAGGTGTCCTTCCTGAACAGCTGATTGCGTTGACCTAAATTTTTCACCATAATGAATGTGTATTTTAGGTTTTAATGGTCTGGGAGAAATCATCCCCATGTTAGAACAAATTTTCCAAATTAAAGGTTTCAAGTTCTTCCCGAACTCGATCAATAAATTTACTCCCTCCAGCGCCATCCACTAATCGATGGTCAAACCCTAACGAAAGCATCATGATACTTTTAATTCCAATCGAATCCCCATCTACTGATTCAATTACAACGGGGCGTTTACGTATTGTCCCTACACCTAGAATTCCCACATTTGGTTGATTAATGATTGGAAGGCCCATCGTAACATTAAATACACCAAAATTTGTTATAGAAAATGTACTTCCCTGTAGTTCGTCTGGTGAAATTTGTTTAGATCTTGTTCTTTGAGCGATATCGTTTACTTTTCGACATACACCAAGAAAATTCATTTCCTCGCATTTGGATAGAGTGGGAACCATTAACCCATTTTCGACGGCTACAGCCATTCCAATATTCAAATGTTTATGGAAAATGATTTTATCTCCATCTAAGGATGCATTCATTTCTGGGAATGATTTTAATGCATGTACACAAGCCATTATGACAAATGGTGTAACAGTTAAATTATATCCTTCTTTTTGGTGAAATGGATCCCCTGCATTATTGATATATTCCATGATAGGTGACATATCAACTTCTGTTGCGACATAAACATGAGCTGATGTATCCAAGCTCCGGCGCATATGTTCAGCAATTAATTTCCGCATGTGCCCCATTTCTTCCGACTTTCCTTCTAATTCAGAAACATCAATTGATTGTGAATCAGTATCACTAAATGGTGGTTTATTATTTAGATAATTTAAAATATCTTTTTTTGTAACACGTCCACCTCGACCAGAACCAGGGATTGTATTCAGTATTTCGGTTGAAATATTATTTTCTTGAGCTATTTTCATTACAACAGGTGTAATAAATATTTTACCTTTAGGTTTTTTACTTTTAGGCTTTTGCGAATCTTGTTTTGGTTCAACTTTAGGTAATTCAATAGGTTCGGAAGGTTTTGGATCAACTTTTTTAGGTGGCGAAGTATCAATATCTCCGACAGCATCCACATCTGTTTCAATCCGCGCAATAACTTCTCCAACATCCACTACTTCATTAATATCGGCACAAATTTCAACGAGAATTCCGGACTCAATAGATGGAATTTCAGAGTCTACTTTATCTGTACCAATTTCGAGAAATAGTTCATCTTTTTCTACAAATTCACCAACATTCTTCCTCCATTCCAGAATCGTTCCATCTGTTATGGATTCTCCCATTTTTGGCATAATTACATCTACAATCATTAATACTCCATTATTTCAACTAAAGCCTCAACAATATCATCCGTTTGCGGTAAAATGACATCTTCCAAATTTGAGTGGTATGGTATATGACAATCTTTTGCCCCAACTCGCTTTATAGGCCCATCCAATTCTTCAAATAAATCTTCTGTAATTCTAGCAGAAATTTCACCACCTAGACCACCTGTAAGTGTATCTTCATGGACAATGAGAACTTTTCCGGTTTTTGTTACGGATGAATAAAGTGTATCCCAATCAACTGGGTTCAACGTGCGAATATCAATTACTTCAATCAACCCACTTTCAAATTGACTTGCTTTAATTGCTTCTAATGATTTCTGAACCATTGCTCCCCAAGTAATCAAAGTAAATGTATCCCCAGGTTGAACTATGTTTGCTTTCCCAAAGGGGAGTATATAATTTTCATCTGGCTCTGGACTTGCCGCATACCCTTGTCGATAAAGACCTTTATGCTCAAAAAAGAGTACTGGATCATTCATCCGACATGCAGCTTTCAATAATCCTTTAGCATCTGCAGCATTCGATGGATAAGCAACATAAACACCCGGCATATGGTAAAAATAACTATCAATAGATTGACTATGATATGGTCCGCCATGGATATATCCACCTACAGGAACTCGAATAACAACGGGGCATTCAAATTCACCATTTGATCGATAACGAACCATGGTTATTTCATCTTTTATTTGCATCATAGCGGTCCAGATATAATCTCCAAATTGTATTTCAACAACAGGTTTATATCCTGCTGCTGCAAGACCGACTGCCGTTCCTGCGATAGATGATTCTGCTAGTGGCGAATTAAAGACACGGTTCTGACCATATTTTGTTGTTAAACCTTTTGTTCCTGTAAAAACACCTCCTTTTGGATCAGCTACATCCTCACCATAAATAACCATTTTTGAATTATGTTTCAACTCTTCGGATAATGCATGGTTTATAGCATCAATCAACACAACTTTATCATTAATAATATTGACTTCTGTTTCTTCTAAGGGAGTATCGCTTGAATATAAATGATCTAATGCGGTTGATGCTTCAGGGAAATCCTGAGCTTCAGCCCATTCAGCGTCCTCATTTACTTTATTAAAAATATCCGTTTTAATTTTTTCAAATTCTTTTTTAGTTAATATTTTTTCTTGAATGCATGTATTTTCAAACTTAAAAATCGGATCTCTCTCGGATAAGGAATCTAATTCTTTATCTGACCTATATTTTCGGTGGTCGTCAGATGAAGAATGGGGTAATAAACGAACAACATGTGAAATAATTACAGATGGCCCTTTTCCTTTGCGCCCTCGATCCACTGCATTTTTAAATGCTAAGTCTGTTTCAAAAAAATCAGTGCCATCCACATCGAACCTAGCCAAATTTTGATAGCCTCCTACCATTTTATAAATTGATCCACCAGCGGTCTGTTGAGATTTATGTACACTAATAGCATATTCATTATCTTGAATATGAAAAATGACAGGCAATTTTTCTCGACTTGCCCAATTTAATGCTTCATGAAAATCCCCCTGACTGGTTGTCCCTTCCCCAGAAGAAACATACACAACTTCCCTTGATTTTTCCCATTTGATTGCTAACCCAGCCCCAACTGCATGGAGATATTGCATTCCGGTTGCACTCGATGGGCTTACTATCCTTAAATCTTTTCGACTAAAATGATAGGGGAATTGCCTACCACCAGAGTCAGGATCATCTTTTTTTGCCAAAAATGATAATAAATGTTCTCGTGATGTTGTCCCTAACCCTAATGCATAAGCAGCATCTCTATAATACACATAAGACCAATCTTCTCCTGGTTTTATATTTTGGGCAGCGGCCAATTGTGCAGCTTCATGTCCAGAACAAGATGTTAAGAAAAATGCTTTCCCTTGACGGAGTAACATCATCATTTTCTCATCTAAACGGCGAGCTGTTACCATGTTAGAGTATAATTCTATTAATGTTTTTTTTGTATATCCGTGAAGTCTAGGCATTCACCTTCTCCTTTGAAAATTGTGTATTAAATATCTTAATTAGATTGGGTTTTACTGTAGAAACATTTATGCTTCGAGATAAAATTTCTTCCATACTTGTTACGCTATATTCTAAAATTCCACAAGGAATAATGCCATCATAGAAACGTAAATCTGTATTAACATTAAGTGAAAAACCATGCATTGTTACCCAACGACTAATCCGAACCCCCAATGCGGCAATTTTTTCATCTCCAACCCATACACCTGTTAACCCTTTATTTCTTTTAGCATTAATTCCATAATGCTTCATAAGGTCAATAATGACTTGTTCTAGCTTCCGCATATACCAACTAACGCTTTTTTGATAATTGGATAAATCTAAAATGGGATACCCCACCAATTGCCCTGGACCGTGGTACGTAATATCGCCTCCACGTTCAATATTATATACTTTAACTGATTTATCTCTGTTTTGAAGTAAATGGTTCTTGTTTGCATTTTTTCCTAGCGTGTAAACAGGTTCATGCTCCACGAGAATCAGTGTATCTTCAATAGTTCCATTGATTCTTTTTTGTTGGAGTTCTTTTTGCATAGCCCAAACATTTTTGTAGGGACATACCCCTAAATCTAAAATATCAATTTTACCAATTTCTGAGTTAATCATTGATGTATGGATCCGGTAAATGCATCTAAGGCCGCTTCCATTATAGCCTCAGATAATGTAGGATGTGCATGAATAGTTAATGCTAACTCTTCCCATGTTGATTCAAGCGCTTTAGCCAGCCCTAATTCCGCAATGAGTTCAGTTGCTTCGGAACCAACAATATGTGCGCCTAATAGTTCACCATACTTTTTATCAAAAATAAGTTTTACAAACCCTACAGTATCGCCTGTAGCCATTGCTTTCCCGCTTGCTCGAAATTCAAATTTACCAACCTTTACATCAAACTCTTGCTCAACAGCTTGCTCCTCCGTCAAACCTATGGACCCTACTTGCGGTTGACAATAAGTACAACCAGGAATATTTGAATAATCAACTGGGAGTGTGGAATGTGATGCAATATGTTCAGCGGCAACATGTCCTTGGGCAGAAGCAACATGAGCTAACCATGGCGGACCTGAAACATCACCAATGGCATAAATATTCGATATATTTGTTTGATTAAATTCATTAATGAGAATGGAACCTTTTTCTGATTTAATACCAACTTTCTTTAACCCAATATTTTCTATATTCCCTGTAACACCAACAGCTAATAATGCTTTTTCTCCCTCTAATATTTTATTCTTTCCATTACATTCTGTATAAACTTTAACTTTTGTTTTTAGTACTTCAATTTTGCTTACTGTTGTAGATGTATATATTTTCATTCCTGCTTTTTTAAAGGAATTTTCAATAACCTTTGAAACATCCTTATCTTCAAGCGGAAGCACTCTATCCATCATTTCTACCAAATGAATTTTTGTGCCAAATACATTATAATAATAGGCAAACTCTGATCCAATTGCTCCCGACCCAATAACAATCATATCTTTAGGAGGTTTATCCAATAACATGGCTTGTTTAGATCCGATGATTCTATCGCCATCTACCTTCATATTTGGGAATGATCTGGGGCGTGCGCCAGTAGCAATAATGATATAATCAGCTGTTACTTTTTTACTATCATCAATTAATAGAGTATTTGAATCAATTAATTTCCCATTGCCAACTATATGCTCAATATTGTTTTTCTTCATCAAAAAACCAATACCTTTTGATAATCGTTCAGATACTTGGCGACTGCGTTTTATATTTGCTGGGAAATCAACAGAAAAGCCATCAACATTAATGCCATATTTTTTACTATTTTTAATTGTGTGTAATACTTCGGCATTTTTTAATAATGCTTTAGTTGGGATACAACCCCAATTTAGGCAAATACCTCCAAGTTTATCTTTTTCGATTATTGCCGTCTTTAGCCCAAGTTGTGAAGCACGAATAGCTGCAACATATCCTCCGGGTCCACCTCCCAAAACAACGCAATTATATTGATTTTTCATTTTATTTATAGAGACTTTGTTCCAATAATGCTTAAAAATTCTGAACGAGTTTCAGCTGATTTTCTAAACTGTCCAATCATAGAAGATGTTGATGCAAAACTATTCTGTTTTTCGACTCCACGCATTTGCATACACATATGTCTCCCTTCCATTACTACAGCTACACCGCGCGGTGACAAAACATCATTCAATGTTTCTGCTACTTGGTGAGTTAACCGTTCTTGTACTTGGAGTCTTCTTGAAAACATGTCTATAATTCTCGGGATTTTAGATAATCCAATTATTTTACCATTAGGTAAATAACCAACATGCGCTTTTCCAAAGAATGGTAATAAATGGTGTTCACAAAAACTAAAAAATTCGATATCACGAACGATCACCATATCTTCAGATGATTCTGTAAAGATAGCATTATTAATTACTTCATCTATTGATAGCTTATAGCCCTGAGAAAAATATTCCCAAGCTTTAGAAACGCGTTCTGGCGTTTTCAGCAATCCTTCTCGACTTGGATCTTCTCCTATTTCTTTCAATAAATCATAAGTTAAAGATTCGATTATTTTTTTATTTTTAACATTCATTATTTTTCTCCCCCTTCAATCGACCCTGCCCAAGTTAGTTCATCAGGATCTTCATGAATTTTATCCTTCAATAACCATACTCCTAAATAAAATAATGGAGTATCAAATAATGCAACTAACATTTTGAATAAAAATCCATTCATTAATAAAGGCCAAAATTTTTGCCATTCTATAACATTTGAAAAACATAATAAGAATAATACCGATGATGTGTCTACTAATTGTGATACAATTGTTGACCCGTTATTTCTAAGCCATAAATGCTTCCCTTTTGTCAAACGTTTCCAAAAGTGAAAAACCCTAATATCAATAAATTGTGCAATCAAATAGGCAATCATGGACGCAAATACTGCGGGTCCAAAAAGACCAAACACTTGATTAAATACACTGTCATTTACTGGAGACCATATGGTTGATTCCATCGCATTTGCTAATAGAACTACCCCCATTACAAATACACTTGAAATTAATCCGGCTAATACAACTTGGTCTGCCTTCTTTTTCCCATACAATTCAGAAATTAAATCAGTGCATAAAAATGTAATTGGATACGGTAGAATGCCAACGGATAATTCAAAAGTATAAATTCCAAACGGTGACCATGTAAAAAATTTCTGAAAAATTAAATTAGCCGTAATTAAGGAAGAAATAAATATTCCAGCTAAAATCAGGTAAAAACGATCACTAAATTTCAAAAATCAATCTCCATAATAATCTGTAAAAATTGTTTCAGTTTCGATTAATCGAATGCGGTGCAGATATCCTTCTTTCAAATCTTTATTAATTTGAGACCAAATAAATATGACCATATTTTCTGATGATGGCTGTTTATTTTTAAACCAAGATATATCACTCTCAATGCGACTATGATCTAATACTTTAATGACATTCTCATTAACAATATTTTTTAAATGTCCTAGATCAATAAGCCACCCAGTTTCTGTGTTTATAGCACCCGTTACACTGACTTCAAGGGTGTAATTATGCCCATGAACTTTCGCATCTTTTCCAAAAATTTGAATATTTTTTTCTTGAGGCCAATCTCTCTGTCCATATTGATGGGCAGCACAGAAATGGAATCGTTTAGTGATGATTGGATTTGACATTTATTTGTATCTTGCAAGTATTATTAAAGATACAATTTATGACATGTGGTATAGGGGACAAAACAATTCTATAATTAATAAATACTTACTTTATATAGGTTAACCAGTCATCATATTTATTATTTCTACCTTTTATAACATTAAAATATGTTTCTTGGATTAGTTTGGTAATTGCACCAGGTTTTCCATGACGGATCAAACGTTTATCTACTTCTCGAATGGGTGTTACTTCAGACGCCGTACCTGTAAAAAAGGCTTCGTCAGCATTAAAAAGTTGACCAAGTGATAATTTCCCAATATGAATTTTATATTCAAGGTCTGTTAATAATTGAATGATTGTTTCCCTCGTAATTCCCATTAAAATACTAGAATCTTCTGCATTCGTATAAATTTCATTATTTTTAACAATAAATATATTTTGTCCAGCCCCTTCAGCAATATTTCCATCACCATTTAAAAGTAATCCTTCATCATATCCTTTTTCTTGTGCGTCTTGTGCCGCTAATATTGAATTTAAGTATTGGCCACCGGCTTTTGCAATTGTTGGTAATGAACTTGAATGGAATTTGCGCCATGGAGACACTGTGACCCGCACTCCATTTTCTATTGCACCTTCACCTAAATATGCCCCCCAATCAAATGTAGCAATAGCTATTTGAACCGGACACTTTTTCGGATGAACTCCCAATGTGTCATACCCGTAAAAAGCTACGGGCCGGATATAACAACTTTTTAAATGATTTGCTTTTATTAAGTCTTCAACCGCTTTAACTAATTCATCAACGCTAAAAGGTAGAGACATATTATAAATAGAAGCTGATTCGTGAAGACGTATCATATGCTCTTTAAGACGAAAAACTGCAGGGCCTTGACTTGTTTCATAACATTTGATTCCTTCAAAAAACGAACTCCCATAATGAAGGGCATGAGACATCACATGAATACTTCCATCATTCCAATGCTTTAATTCTCCATCCATCCATAGATATTTAGTTTCACCGCTCATATCTTTTAATCTTTCTTAACTTATTTTTTAATTGTATTTGGTACAATTTGTAATTCAAACTATCACTTAATGCTTGCCAACTGGCTTCAATAATATTTTGGGATACTCCAACAGTAGACCAATAATTTTCACCATCACTACTTTCAATCAAAACACGAACTTTAGCTTCTGTTCCTGCACTTTCATTCAAAACACGTACTTTATAGTCCAGCAATTTAACTGTAGCGATTTCAGGATAAAACCGGATTAACGCTTTTCGCAGGGCTTGGCTAAGGGCATTAACAGGTCCCACCCCATCTGCTGCGGTGTGTTCAATTTCTCCGTCTACAGAAACTTTCAACATTGCATCTGCCATTCGATGGCCATCCTCATCATAACTAATATGAATCCTAGAATCTACAACATCAAAAAATGGTTTGAATTCGCCCATTTGTTCTTTCAGTATCAGTTCAAATGATGCTTCTGCTCCATCAAATTGGTATCCTTCATTTTCTAAATCTTTAATTCGGGTTACAACATTCTTCGTTAACGATTTATCTCCATTTAAAGAAATACCTAATTCTTTTGCTTTAAACCTAACATTACTTTGCCCAGATAATTCCGATATGAGAACACGTTGGTGAGCTCCAACTTTTTCAGGTTCAATATGTTCATACATTCTACTATCTTTTAATACAGCACTCACATGAATGCCACCTTTATGAGCAAAAGCTGATTTCCCAACATAAGCAGCACGATGATTTGGTCTCAAGTTCATTACCTCTGATACATAATGAGACAATGGTGTCACTCGGGTTAAATCCAATTGTTTTGTAGTGCTTTTTCCCATCTTTAAAATAAGATTTGGAATAATACTACACAGATTCGCATTTCCACATCTTTCCCCTACACCATTAATTGTCCCCTGCACATGGGTTACTCCAGATTGCACGGCAGTTAAGGTATTTGAAACTGCTAGTTCACTATCATTATGCGCATGAATGCCTAAAGGGAGATGAATATTATTCTTTACAGTTTTAATGATTGATTCTATTTCAGATGGAAGCGAGCCACCATTCGTATCACATAAAACAATAGTTTGAGCTCCCGCTGATTCTGCAGCTAATATCATTTTTAGTGCAAAGTCTGAATTATCTTTATATCCATCAAAAAAATGTTCAGCATCAAAAATGACTTTTCGCCCATGATTAATTAAATATTGAACTGATTTATAAATTAAATCTTCATTTGCTTCTCGCGACAACCCTAATCCAACATCAGCGTGTAAATTCCATGATTTTCCAAAGATGCACACAGTACTGGTTTCTGCCTTTAATAAAGCAATTAGGTTTGGGTCTGATTCAATTTTGTCTGGAAATCTCGCTGTAGATCCAAAAGCGCAAATAGTTGAAGTTGCTAACGATTCATTTTTAATTTTTCTGAAAAAGGCTTCATCTTTAGGATTGCTTCCGGGCCAACCACCTTCAATATAATCAATTCCAAAATCATCCAAATGTTTCGCAATATGAATTTTATCATCGACAGATAAGCTTACTCCTTCACCTTGAGTCCCATCTCTTAAAGTTGTATCAAATAATTCTATAGATTTATTTTCAATCATATTAAACGTCCAATGCTGTAAATAACCATGGAAACTTTTTTTTATGCTTCAATTCAAAATCATCTATAGAAATTCCATATTTTAATGTTTGCCCAATTTCATCTAATCCATTTATTAAACAATATTTTCTATAACTATCCAATTCAAAGGGAATAGATAGATCGGGTGTGCCATGAATCATTTGGTTTTCTAAATCAATCTTCACTTTAAAGTTTGTTTTTTCTTGTGATAAATCAAATAATTCCTGAATTATTTCTTTTGAAAGAACAATGGGCAACAGCCCATTTTTAAAACAATTATTATAAAAAATATCAGCAAAACTTGAAGCTAAAATGGCTTTAAAACCATAATCAACAATAGCCCATGGTGCATGTTCTCTACTCGACCCACATCCAAAGTTCGAACGGGTCAATAAGACCTGTGCCTTTTTATACTGTGTTTGATTTAATACAAAATCTGTATTTAGAGGGCGGTTGGAACAATCCATACCTGGTTCACCATGATCTAAATAACGCCATTCATCAAATAGATTAACGCCAAAGCCTGTTCGCTTGATGGATTTTAAAAATTGTTTTGGGATAATTGCATCTGTGTCCACATTTGAGCGATCTAAAGGAGCCACTATTCCTTCAATTATAGAAACTTTTTCCATTAACTCATCTCCCTTACATCTACAAAATATCCATTAATTGCGGCAGCGGCTGCCATGACTGGACTTACTAAATGTGTTCTACCGCCTTGACCCTGCCTGCCTTCAAAATTTCTATTGGATGTTGAAGCGCACCTTTCACCATCTTCTAAACGATCTGCATTCATTGCCAAACACATGGAACACCCCGGGTCACGCCATTCAAATCCTGCAGCAATAAATATTTTATCTAACCCTTCTGATTCAGCCTGGTCTTTAACAAGCCCTGAGCCAGGTACAACCATAGCAAGTTTAATCGTTTCAGCAACGGATTTCCCTTGAACTACTTTTGCAGCATCACGCAAATCTTCAATTCTAGAATTTGTACAGGATCCTATAAATATTTTATCCAATAAATATTCTGATATAGAAGTACCTTCATTTAACCCCATATAGGTTAATGCATTAGAATAATCTGAGTTTCCTGTTGGAATTTTGTCATGAATATTAATACTCAATTCAGGGGAAGTTCCCCAAGTGACCTGTGGCTGGATGTCATTTGCATTAAATGTAATGATTTTGTCAAATTGTGCATCTTCATCACTCTTTAATGTGTTCCAATATGATTTTGCTAACTCCCAGTCTTCATTTATAGGAGCAAATGGTTTACCTTCCATATAATTGATTGTTTTTTGATCCACCGCTATTAGACCTGCTCTAGCTCCAGCTTCTATGGCCATATTACAAACAGTCATTCGTTCTTCAATCGACATATGAGTAATGGCATCACCAGAAAATTCTATCGTATAACCTGTGCCTCCAGCTGTACCAATTTTGGCTATAATTGATAATACAACATCTTTAGCAGTCACCCAATCTTGAAGTTCTCCATCAACTTGTATTAACATATTTTTCATTTTCTTTTGAACCAAACATTGAGTAGCTAATACATGCTCTACTTCAGATGTCCCAATTCCAAATGCTAATGCACCCAACGCACCATGGGTTGCAGTATGAGAATCTCCACACACGATTGTCATTCCAGGTAAAGTTGCCCCTTGTTCGGGCCCAACCACATGAACAATTCCTTGTCGATCATCATCCATCGAAATATAAGGAATGTTGAATTCATCACAATTTTCGCCTAATGTTTGAATCTGTAATGCAGATATAGGATCTTCGATCCCTTTTTCTCTATTTTTTGTTGGTATATTATGGTCAGCTACGGCCAAAATTGCGTCAGGTCGCCTTGGAGACCTCTGGCTCATTTTTAACCCTGCAAATGCTTGCGGTGATGTTACTTCATGTATAAGCTGTCGATCTATATATAATAAATCTGATCCATTTTCATCAGATCGAACTAAATGGATATCCCACAATTTATCGTATAATGTTTTTCCTTGCATAATCACTATGGTGTTAGAACAGAATCAAGCAATTCGTTAACATCCACTTGAATAATATGTTCATTAATAGCTTGTAAATATGCTTTTGCGCTTGCTTCAACGATGTCTGTAGAAACGCCTCGACCAGTAAAAGAATCGGACCCATCTCTTAAGCGAACTGTAGCTTCACCTTGAGCAGATCTTCCCATTGTCACAGATCGCACTTTATAAGATTCTATATGATATTTTTCATTTAAAGCTCTATCAATGGCATTAAAACATGCATCTACAGGTCCATCTCCCGTGGCGGACTCTTCTACTATTCTTTCCTCAGTCTTAATCCTAACAGTAGCCGTTGGAATTGTTGTGGTTCCAATATTAACATGGAGATAATCCAGTTCATGGCGGTAATCTTTAACATATATTTCATCTCCCATTAATACTCGAAGATCATCATCAAACACTTCTTTTTTCTTATCCGCTAACTCAAGAAATTTTTCATAAATCTGTTTTAATTCTTCTCCATCAGGATGATATCCAATTTCATTCAGCCTAGCGATTAATCCATGGCGTCCCGAATGCCGTCCTAAAACAATTTTAGATTCTTGAACCCCCACCAAATCTGGGTCCATGATTTCATATGTTTTTTTATTTTTTAAAACACCATCTTGGTGTATTCCTGATTCGTGAGAGAACGCATTTTCTCCAACAATTGCTTTATTGGGTTGAACAACCATTCCTGTAAAAGCAGATACCATTCGGCTTGTATTGAATATTTCTGATGTAACAATATCTGTCTTGAAATCCCATGCATCTTCTCTGACTTTCATGGCCATAACAATTTCTTCTAAAGACGCATTCCCAGCTCTTTCTCCAATTCCATTTACAGTACACTCAATTTGACGTGCCCCCTGATTTACGGCTGTTAATGAATTGGCAACCGCCAAGCCTAAATCATTGTGACAATGAACACTTATAATTGCTTCATTAATATTTGATACTTTTTCTTTAAGAATTGAAATCTTTTCCCCGTATTCATGGGGCATAGTATATCCCGTGGTATCTGGAATATTAACTGTTGTAGCACCCGACGCTATTACGGCTTCAATAATATCTATCAAATATCCGATATCTGTTCGACCAGCATCTTCAGCAGAAAATTCTACATCATCCGTAAATGTTTTTGCATAAGCCACCGCATCACATGACATTTTTAAAATTGTTTTTCGTTTATCATCTAAAGATTTTCCATATCGATCACTCGCAAATTTGCCCAAAATGTGAATATCTGAAGTCCCTGCGAATGTATGTATTCTAAACTTTTTAGAATTCTTCAAAGAATCGTTGGCTGCTTTAATATCACCATCAACTGTTCTAGCTAAACCTGCAATAATAGGTGATTCATTTAAATCTGCAATGCGTTGAACTGCATCAAATTGAGCTTGAGATGAGACTGGGAATCCTGCTTCAATAACATCAACATTTAATCGAATAAGTTGTTTTGCAACTTCTACTTTTTCTTGCACATTTAAAGAAGCTCCAGGAGCCTGTTCACCATCCCGTAATGTTGTATCAAAAACAATAATTTTTTCTTTCATTTTATACCCTTCTTTTTCCACTCATTAATTTTGAAACTTATTTTAATTGTTCAATAATGTGATTTCGCATCTCAGATGTGGATACAATAGTTGACCCTTCATCAGCAATATCTTTTGTCCGGTATCCTTCTTTTAATACTTGTTCAACCGCATGATTGATTTTTCTTGCACATTCTGGTTCATTAAATGTGTATTCTAACATCATAGCTATTGAACCAACTGTTGCAATTGGATTCGCTTGATTCGTCCCTGCAATCTCAGGAGCTGAGCCATGTACTGGTTCATACATCGCATATTTCGTCCCCATACTTGCTGAAGGTAACATTCCTAAACTTCCTGTAATCATGGCGGCTATATCACTTAAAATATCTCCAAATAAATTTTGCGTCACAATAACATCAAACTGTTTCGGATCCCGTACCAATTGCATCGCAGCATTATCAACATACATTTCTGACAATGTAACATCAGGATATTCTGGCTGGATATCATTCACACAATCTCTCCAAAATTGCGAACTTTCTAAAACGTTTGCTTTATGGACAGACGTCAATCGACCATTTCGTTTTTGAGCTAATTCAAAAGCGACATGAGCAATACGACTTACTTCTTCTTTTTCATATGCTAGTGTATTCCACCCTTTTGATTCATCCATCCCACGCGGTTCACTAAAATAGATTCCACCCGTCAATTCTCTCACGACCATTACATCAGATCCACCAACTATACTTGGTTTCAATGATGAAGCATCCACTAATGCATCATACACTTTTGCGGGTCGTAAATTGGAAAATAATCCAAGTGCTTTTCTTAATCCCAATAATGCTTGTTCCGGTTTTGATTCGTGGGGCAATCCATCCCATTTTGGACCTCCAACAGCTCCCAATAAAACAGCATCCGACTGTAGACACGCATCTAATGTATCCTGTGGTAACGGATGTCCCTCTTTTTCAAAGGCACATCCACCAATTAACTTTTCAGTAATAGTGAACTTAGTATTAGCCTGTTCACTTACAATGCTTAATACATCCAATGCAACATCCACTACTTCGGGACCTATACCATCACCAGACAATACAGTTAATTGATATGTCTTCATTTTTAGCTGATATTTTCCGGGCGAAGTGGACGTAATTGTTTTCCTGCTTGCCACATTTCCTGATTATTGATTTCTTCTAATTCTTTATCAAGTTGATCACGATAATCCGACTTAGAATTTGATTCGATAGAAATACGGGCTTCATCTCCACTTAATACATTATTATAACAATCTTGTATAACCGGCTTTATAGCTTTATGAAATTTAGGCGCCCAATCAAGTGCACCACGTTGTGCTGTTGTTGAGCAATTGGCATACATCCAATCCATTCCCTTTTCTGCAACTAATGGGTATAAACTCTGAAGCGCTTCTTCAATGGTTTCATTATAAGCTTCCGATGGTGAATGGCCATTCTCTCTCAATACTTCGTACTGAGCTAAGAATGCACCTTGCAGCATTCCCATCAATACACATCTTTCTCCTGTTAGGTCGCTATGAACTTCATTTGAAAAGGTAGTTTCGAATAAATGACCAGAACCAATTGCAAAAGCAGTTGCGATACAACGCTCCCTTGCTTTTCCTGATGCATCTTGGTGAATGGCGAATGATGAATTAATTCCTCGTCCAGCAAGAAAATGATTTCGAACTGTGAGCCCGCTCCCTTTGGGGGCGACAAGCATTACATCAATATTGTCAGGTGGAATAATCCCAGTACTTTCATGAAAAACGACACCAAATCCATGAGAAAAATATAATGCGTCACCATCTGACAAATGCGACTTAACCGTTTCCCACGCTTGTATTTGTCCTGCATCAGACAGTAAAAATTGAATGATTGTTCCACGCTCAGTTGCTTCTTCGATACTGAATAAATTTTCACCTTCTACCCAGCCCTCATCAATTGCCTGATCCCAACTTCGCCCTTTTCTAAGTCCAAGAATAACATTAAATCCTTGGTCTCGCATATTGAGTCCTTGACCTCGCCCTTGTGGTCCATATCCCAAAATTGCAGTTACTTCTTCATTTAATATTTCTTTACACTTTTCTAATGGATAGTCTGACCTTTCAATTATGGTTTCTTGAAACCCATTAATATCTATTGTTTTCATTTTGATTCCTTTATTAATCGTTTAATTTTGATAAGCAGTAATATGATTTGGCGTCCAAGACAAATCATCTGGTTCCGAATTGATGTTACTAGACGAAATGTTATGCGTTTTACCTTTTCTCATAACAATTTTTCCCGTGCGCATAATTTCAGTGATTTGAAAAGGTTTCAATGCTACAACCATATTGTTAATGGCAGATTCTTCATCCATTGCCTCGATAATCGTTGATTCTGAACCCATATCCACAATGCGTGCACCAAATTTTTTAACCACATCATTCACTTCATTTAATTGATCCGGACCTGTTGCCATTTTAACAAGAATTGTTTCACGAGAAATACATGGCTCATCAGAAACATCTTTTACGGCAATTACATTTACCAATTTTAATAAATTGAAATATAGGTTTCCTCTTTTGTGAGCATCCGGTTCGTCAGCAACAATTGTCATACGACTTACACCAAGATTTTCACTTTTTCCTACGGATAAACTTTCTATATTAAAATTTCGCCGTCTAAATAAACTTGCGACACGATTTAAAACACCGGGTTTATCTTCGACTAACGTAATGAGTGTCTGTTTCATGATGCTTTTTCCTCCTGAGTTTGTGGCTGTCCATTTTCTGGGTGTGGACGTTGAATCATTTCGTGTAGACCCACTCCTGCAGGCACCATAGGATAAACCATCCCATGCTCTTCTACAATAAATTCGATTAAACTTGGTCCTTTTTCTTCCTGTGCTTTTTTCATAGTTGGAATAATATTTTCTAATGTGTCCACACGATAAGCTGGAATATTATAGGCTTCAGCTAATTTTACAAAATCAGGGCTAGAAATAGGAGTTTCTGCATAACGCGCATCATAAAATAATTGCTGCCATTGGCGTACCATGCCAAGATATCCATTATTTATGATAGCAATATTAATATTGGCATTTTCTTGCATAGCTGTAGCTAATTCCATGAGCATCATTTGAATACTACCATCTCCTGCAATAACCCAAATTTCTCGTTCTTTTTCATGGAAGCTAGCACCAATTGCGGCCGGCAAACTAAATCCCATGGTTCCTAACCCACCGGATGTAAGCAATGTTCTGGGTTCATCATGTTGGTAATATTGTGCTTCTAACATTTGATGTTGACCCACATCTGATACGATAAGTGCTTTACCGTTAGTCCCTTCCCATATTTCTTTAATAACCTGGGCTCCCATTAATTGTTCAGATTCAACATTTAAAATATCTCTTGATTGAGATTCATTATGCCAACGATTAATGGTTTGTAGCCAATCACCTTTTTTTAATGATTTAATCTGTGGGTTTACTTGCCTTAAAACGGTTCCTAAATCTGCATGAACTGCTAAATCCACTAATACGTTTTTATTGATTTCAGATGCATCAATATCAATATGAATCTTTTTTGAATTGGGAGAATATGTCTTCAATGTTCCTGTAACACGGTCATCAAAACGCATTCCACATGCTATTAATAAATCTGCATCTTGAATGGCATGATTTACCCACGATTCTCCATGCATTCCCATCATGCCTAAAACCAACGGATGGCTATCTGGTACTCCACCAATTCCTAATAAAGTTGTCGCAATTGGAATGGATGCTTTTTCAGCTATATCCATAACTTCCTTACAAGCTCTTGATAATAGGACACCATGCCCTGCAAGAATTACTGGTTTTTCCGCTGCATTGACCATATTAACAAATTCTTGTAAATGTGATTCATTCGTTTCTTTTGGAGGATGATACCCAGGAAGATTAATTGGGTCTGTTGGATAAATAAATTCTGTAGACTCATTTTGAATATCTTTTGGGACATCTACAAGAACTGGTCCAGGTCGACCAGTCCGTGCCACAAAAAATGCTTCCCGAATCGTACTTGCTAAATCTTTAATATCTGTAACAAGATAACTATGTTTTGTAACAGGAATCGCCGCACCTGTAATATCTACTTCTTGGAAAGCATCTGATCCAATTACATTTGATGGGACTTGCCCTGTGATACATACCATTGGAGATGAATCTAAAATAGCCGTAGCCATCCCAGTGATCATATTGGTTGCACCTGGTCCAGAAGTACCAATAGCAACGCCAACTTTTCCACTTGACCGAGCATATCCATCCGCCATATGAGTAGCTCCTTGCTCATGGCGAACGAGGACATGGTGCACCTTATCTCTATATTTATTTAATGCGTCATATGTAGGTAGAATGGCTCCACCCGGATAACCAAAAACGACTTCAACATCTTCTTGGACTAGCGATTCCCATATGATTTCTGCTCCTGTTAATTTTTTCTGTGTTTGATTCATACGAATTCCTTTTATTTTAAAATTGCACCTGTATCAGCAGACGTAACCATCCGTGAATATCGACCTAAATAACCATGCGTTATTTTTGGTTTAAATGGTTTAATATTTCCTAATCGATCCTGTATTTCCTTATCACTCAATTCTACGTTTAAAGTTTTTTTTGGTATATTTATAGAAATTATATCTCCCTCGTCTAAAATAGATATTGGGCCTCCATCTGCTGCTTCCGGTGATATATGTCCGATACATGCACCACGCGTTCCACCGGAAAATCTACCGTCTGTGATAAGAGCCACTTTATCTCCTAAGCCCATCCCCATAATTGCGCTAGTTGGTGATAACATTTCCGGCATCCCGGGTCCACCTTTGGGGCCTTCAGTCCGAATAACAACAACATCCCCTTCTTGAATTTCATGAGACAATATTCCCGATAAAGCATCTTCTTGGGATTCATAAATGCGAGCAGGACCTGTATGTACTAGCATGGTTTCTGACACAGCACCTGTTTTTACAACAGAACCATTTGGAGCCAAATTACCATATAAAATAGCTAATCCGCCTTCGACAGAATAGGGATCATCTATGGAGCGAATGACACTTGAATCTTGAATAGTAGAAGATTGAATATTCTCTCCTAAAGATTGACCAGTTACAGTAGGGCAATCTAGTTGAAGGAGATTCTCCTTTTTAGATAATTCATTTAATATAGCTGATATACCGCCCGCTCGATCTACATCTTCCATGTGCACATCTTTAGTTGCTGGACTCACCTTACAGATGTATGGTGTTTTTTTTGCTAAATTATTTAATGATTTTAAATCAAAATCTATTCCTGCTTCCTGTGCTATCGCTAAAGTATGTAAAACAGTATTTGTACTTCCTCCCATGGCCATATCTAATACAAATGCATTTTCAATCGATGAATGATTAATTATATCTCGAGGTTTTATATCTTGCTCAATCATAGTCAAAATACGTTGACTAACCTTTTTTACTAGATCCAACCTAGATTCATCCACAGCTAAAATCGTTCCATTCCCGGGTAGTGCAATACCAAGTGCTTCCATAAGGCAATTCATAGAATTAGCTGTAAACATGCCAGAACAGGATCCGCAAGTTGGACAACCAGATTGTTCTAAATCCAATAATTTTTCTTCATCCAATTCGCCCGCCTTTACTTTACCAACCCCTTCAAAAACTGAAATAAGATCAACTTTTTCGCCATCGGCATTTCTACCAGCTTTCATTGGACCACCGGAAACAAATATAGTTGGTATATTGAGCCTTACAGCTGCCATCAACATACCGGGTACAATTTTGTCGCAGTTTGTAATACACACTAATCCATCCAACCGATGTGCTTCAGCGACTGTTTCCACACAATCAGCAATTAATTCTCGACTAGCTAAAGAATATCGCATTCCAATATGTCCCATAGCAATGCCATCATCTACGCCAATGGTATTGAACTCAAATGGGACACCACCCGCTTCTCGAATGGATTCTTTGGCTATTTTCCCATATTCCTGCAAATGTACATGCCCAGGAATAAGGTCTATATAGGAATTAGCTATTCCTATAAATGGTTTATTAAAATCATCTTCAGATTGAATAACACCCGTAGCTCTTAATAAGCTCCGGTGCGGTGCATGTTCAAATCCTTTTTTAATCGTATCTGATCTCATAATTTTTCTCTTATTTAGATAATGCCATCCTAATAATGACTATACAAATATTTGATTAAAACAGGTGTAGGTAGATTTAAGGGAATGATTGTCCCGTCGTCCTGTTTGCCTGTTTGAATTTTATATTCGTAAAGGCGACTTAGACGACGAGTCCAATAATAATAAGGACTAGAATATTAAGCAGTAGCGAAATATTCACTAAAGAAAATAGATATAAATCAATTGTTTGGCTGATTGGTAAATCAGTGGCGACGCTTGATTGTTTGTAATTATTTAATATCATTTTTCTTTAAGTTTATTATTCTTCGTTGAATAATATGGCGGAAATAATACAGCATAGATAGAGACGGTTCCAAATCTTTTTTTAGCCAAACGTAAAATAATTGTTAATCTTTGATTTGAATACGTGGAAAAAGGGGTTCCCCTTTTGTTATTTCAGACCCTACTTGTAATTCACCCCAGAAAATATTTGTATTATTTGTTCCTAATGCATTGAGTAAATCAACCATTCTATTAGGCATAATCGGTTCTAAAATAACAGCAGCAATACGTAACGCTTCTGCTGCTGAATATAATACTCGCGCTGCTGCAGCTTTATCTTTTTTTACCAACTTCCATGGAGCTGTTTCTTCTAAATAACGATTAACACTTCGAACAAATTGAAATGTTTCCTCAACAGCATCATGGATTTTCATATCATCTATTTTTTCAGATATGATATTCGATAATTCATTAGCTGTTTTTATCATACTTGCTTCTTGAGATGTAAATTCACCCGGATCAGGTACTTTTCCATCATAATTTTTCACAATTAGGTTTGAAACCCTACTTAACAAATTGCCCAAATCATTCGCTAAATCTGCATTATATCGATTAATAAATGATTCCATAGTAAAATTGGCGTCTTGCCCCAAAACCATTTCCCTCATGAGATAGTATCGTACTGGATCTACGCCATAATCTTCAATCAAATCCATAGGGTTAATAACGTTTCCTAAAGATTTACTCATTTTGGAATCACCCATAAGCCACCAGCCATGAGCAAAAATAGTTTGTGGCAAATCAATGCCCGCTGACATAAGCATCGTGGGCCAATAAACTGCATGTGTTGTTAAAATATCTTTCCCGATAAGATGCATATTTGCTGGCCACCATTTAGCAAAAGACTTTTCGTCACTGCCATATCCAACAGCTGTAATATAATTTATAAGCGCATCGAACCACACGTATGTAACATAATTATTATCAAATGGCAGATCAATTCCCCAACTCATGCGAGATTTAGGACGAGAAATACATAAATCTGAAAGGGGTTGCCTAAGAAACCCAAGAATTTCATTTTTTCGATGTTTAGGACGAACAAAGTCATTATTGGATTCAATATGATCAATAAGAGCTTGCTGGTACTTGCTCATTTTGAAAAAATAATTTTTTTCCTTTAATGTTTGAATATCTCTATAATCGCCAGATTCTACTTCTTTTTCTGTAACAAAACGTTCTTCTGACACAGAATATAATCCTTCATATTCAGCTTCATAAATATCACCGGTATCCCAAACTTTCTGTAAAATATTTTGGACAACTTTTTTATGCCTTTCTTCAGTTGTTCGAATAAAATCATCATTAGAAATATGCAATTGTTCCCATAAATCTGTAAATCGGGGTGCCATTTCATCGCAATGGTTTTGGGGGTCAACATTTCGTTTTTCGGCTGCTTGTTCTACTTTTTGCCCATGCTCATCCAATCCTGTTAAAAAAAAGGTTTCATCGTTTGCTCTGCGGTGAAATCGAGATAATACATCAGCCAATATTGTGGTATATGCATGGCCAATATGTGGTTTATCATTCACATAATATATGGGTGTAGTAATATAAAATTTTTTGTTCATGTGTTTAATTTCTTCTGAATATCTAATAATAAGTTGATCAAAATTAAGGGCATGTGAAAATTCATTGCCATGGATTCTGTCACGCTATCTAATAAAAGAACTATTCCTTGTAAATCGCTAAAAGGATATTGTTTATTAAATATTTCCATTCCTTGCTTTAGTTCCGTATTGTGGATCGGTAAAGTTATTTTATTTCTTAAATGATAAGCACCATGAATCCATAATGATGCCATTTGAAATTGAAATTTTAATTCATTTGGATTTTGGAAAGCCAATCGTCCATAATCTTGCGTGAAATTGCGCCATACATTTGGTTCGGTTGATGTTATTTTTTTGATAAAGGATTCAATTTCATGAGTTAAATCTGACAAAGATTTATTTAATAATTTTCGCGCTCTATGAATATTCCCTTTACTTAATCCTGAAATATAAGCAGCATTTTCAGTTTCTCCCTGTCCTGCCAACCAATGGTCTACATTCGCATCGGATAAGGGAGGAAATTGAATGAGCTGACAGCGGGATAAAATTGTTGGTAATAACAAAGACTGGTGGTCAGTCACTAAGATAAGGGTGGTGTTTTCTGGTGGTTCTTCTAATATTTTTAATAAAGCATTTGCAGCTTCACCTTGACCAACTGAAAGCAAATGTGCATCAAAAATAATAACCACTTTTCTCCCAGACGGACTTCCTTTCAGATACAATGATTTTCTTAATTCACGAATAGATTGAATAAGAATTCGAGACGCTCTTGGGATACTTATTTTATAAAAGGGGTCTTTTGATTTATTTTGAATAGATTCTGTCAATAAATCTATATCACCCTTACTCATTGATGAATTTTCTTCCCCGTTTAATGACTTTGATTTGGGTGCGGGAAGAGGAACAACCAATTTTAGTTTTTCATTTTGTAATCCATGAAACCTAAAGCAGGATGGACAAGAGCCACAGACATCTTCTTTTGGACTTTCACAGTTTAATAATTGTGAAAATAAAAGAGCTAATCCTTCCTTACCGCAGCCTGTCGGTCCGGAAAAAATATATCCATTTCCAACCAACCCCGATTGAGCAATTTTAGTTAGTTGGCTCCAAACATTCGGTTGATAATGTAATATAGAAGATATTACTGTTTCTTCGCTAACCATTTTTCCGGGTCTAACTTTTGACCTTTTCCCCAAATTTCAAAATGCAACTTTGATCCATTGATGGACCCAGAATCACCCATGTAGGCAATCACATCTCCTGTTCTTACCTCACTATCAACATGTGTTTGAATATTGGTTACATGGGAATATACAGTATAAAAACCGCTACCATGATCTATAATGATGGTTGTTCCATAACCGCGAATATACGTAATGGTGGTTACGACACCATTCATTACAGGGCGAATAGGTGAGCCGGGTTTCCCTTTGATATCAATCCCAGGATTTTCAGTTGTTGTTTTTAATTTTGGATTCCATTGGCGACCAAATTTTGCAATAATTCGACCTTCTGCCGGCCAAGGTAGCCGAGTTTTAAGTGTTTTAAATTCTTTTGTCTTTAATGCTTTTTGTTGCCGACGAATACGCTCTTCCCTCTCAAAACGTGCTTTATCTTCCAAAATTGTTTTAATGAGTGTTTCCATCTGCTTGAGACCCGCTTTCTTCTCATCTATATAACTGGCGAGTGCTTTTTTATCTTTACGTAGGCTATATAATTCTTTTTCTCTTCTGATTTTTGTATTTCGAATCTGTTTTTGTTGAGATTCTTTCTCTTGCGTTAATTTCAAGTTTTCTCGTAATGAAATCTCAAGTTCTAATTTCTGTCTGCTAATATCAATAATAAGCGTATTAATTCGTTTGGCCATTTTTGTTTCTATTTCAGAAATAATATCAAGATACTCAGATCGATAAACTGCTTGTCTCCATGTTGCAGAACTAAATACTTTTTCTAGACTCGAAAGTTGCCCCCGTTTATACGTACTTTGAATTCGTTTTGCATATCTTTCCCGGAGATTTTGCAATTCTATTTCACTGGCATCAATATCTTTTTTAGTAATATCAATTTTTGATCGCGTTTTTTCTTCTTGTGTTTTAAGTTGATTGATTAACTTATTAATTAAAGCTAATTCTTCATCAAGATTGGTTAAACGAGATGCAGCCGTTTGCATTTTTTTATCGGTTGAGCGAATTTTAGAATGAAGTCGATCAATCTCTTTTTTGAGTTGATTGATGGCTGTGTTCTGAAACTTTAATTCGTCTTCAAAGTCTCTGGTGCCCGATTGGCTGAATAAACCAGTAACAAGTAGAGCAGGAAGTATAAAAATTCTTAGAAATTTCATAGTCTTAAAGATACCGAGTTTCCTGTTTGGCACCAAGTCTTAGAAATTCTTATTATATATTACTGTATACCAATAATTTGATTAAAAGGATTATCATAAATTGATAAATACATAGTTCCGTCAGAGGATAAAGCTGGAGAATTGTCTGGTATTAATATGAGTGAATCAGAAAGCGACATGGTTTTCGCTATCTAAACTTAAAAAGATAGTCATCTTTGACTTTTAATTTAAAAACGTGCAAATTCAATTAAACCTAAGGAGGCGACCATGAATCATCGAATGCTGTATTTTGCATTATTTCTTACTATCAGCTGTCAGCAGCAACCAAAAGTTGAATATCTCCAAACTGATGCTCATACGAAACTAGGGTTACCATTTTCTGAAGCAGTACGCGTTGGGGATATGCTTTATCTTTCTGGACAAGTAGGGAATACTCCCGGTACCTTGAACGTAGTTGAAGGTGGTATTGGTCCTGAAACTCGTCAGGTTATGGAAAATATTAAAGCAATCCTTGAGAGAAATGGTTCATCTTTGGATGAAGTTGTGAAATGTCTTTGCATGCTGGAGGATATTAGAGAGTGGCCAGCCATGAATGCGGAATATATAAAATATTTCCCCAACCATAAGCCCGCTCGCTCTGCTTTTGGCGGGAGCGAATTAGCTATCGACGCCAAAGTAGAAATAGAATGCATGGCATCTATTAAGTAAGGATAAGGGATAAATATTATGAAACATTTAACACTTACAATTATTTTAATCACAAATATTGTCCACAGCCAAACTTCATCACAATCTATAGAAGCCTGGCGAAATATTTTTCAAACTGAAAATATAGTTGATTATTTCGATGGTGTCTTTAATAAAATCGGTGTTCGCGTGGAAGAAACAGGTGAATCTTTTACGGTAGATCATTTGGGGGATAGAATTGCACTTAGAGAAACAATCGAACCAGACGTTGATTTTATTGTTCCTGTAAAACTCCAAAATATTCAAAATATGATTTCCCATGCTCAGGATGGAAAAATCAGCACGAATGAGTCTTGGCATATTGTAAATGTTTTATTTACACCCATGACTCGGGTTACGCTTCAAACACCCGTTTTAGCTATAAATTGGAGGCGGAAACTGGCTGGTGTTGAAGACCTCATTCATGTATATTTATTAAGCCCAACTCAAGAAGATGCTTCTAAACACACACTTGTATATGTAAAAGGACAATGGCTCGTAATTAATGGGTTACATGGGGATCCAAGACGTACATATCGTATGTCCGCTGATCAAGCGTTGGACTATCAAAGGAAAATTTTTGATGCAATGGAAATTGATTCCTATTGGCACTGGTTTAAATTTGCTAAATGGTATAAAAATTGGCGAAAAAGTTGTTCTGTAACACATACTTAAAATTTGTCTAACATCCTAAGGGTAAGATGTAAGAAATTCCTAGCCTAATTATGAGGTTAAAATGATTTGTCCTGAATGTCAATCTGAATATAAAGCAGGTATAACTCAGTGCGCTGATTGTAAAGTTACATTGGTTGATGCAATGGCTTTAGAATTGCCATTAGAAAATATTAAATGGGATTCTCTACCTCCATTTGATGGAATCGTATTTGCAGAAATGGCAGGTGAAATACTTGCAAAAGAAAATATCCCATATTTTATTAAATCGGATGTTTTATCAACAACATTTAGTATCGAAGGAACATCCATGCCAGGAATAACGCGTATTTTTGTACCAGATGAATTGAGAGAAAAAGCTATTACACTTATAGGAAGCATCGCAGGTTCTAATAATGAGTAATACCATCCGTTCCATCAAAGGAACTCACGATATTCTACCTGAAGATTCAAAAAAGTGGCAACAATTAGAATCTACTATTCGAAAAATAACTCATCAGTTTGGGTATGAAGAAATAAGAACACCCATCTTTGAAAAAACTGGGTTATTCTCACGAAGTGTTGGGGAAGATACGGATATTGTATCTAAAGAAATGTACAGTTGGGAAGATAGAGATGGATCGTCCCTTACGCTTCGGCCAGAATTAACTGCGCCAGTTGTTCGATCTTTTGTTCAAAATAATTTAGGCGGAAAATCACCATTACAAAGATTATTTTATATTGGTCCCTTATTTCGAAGAGAACGCCCCCAAAAAGGCCGGCAAAGACAATTTCATCAATGTGGTATTGAAGCTTTTGGCTCTCCACACGCTGAGCAGGATGCAGAAGTTATATCTCTCGCATATTCACTCTTAACTCAATTAGGTTTAACAAACTTAAATCTAAAACTGAATAGTATAGGTTCACCTGAATGTAGAGCACATTACCGAAATGCGTTACAAACATTTTTAAAACCATTTTATAATGAATTATCTGAAACCAGTCAAAAACGATTTGAAAGTAATCCACTTCGGATTTTAGATACAAAAGCACCTCATGAAATTAACATTATTAAAAATGCCCCAAATATTACAGATTTTCTTACCGATGAAGATCAAGCACATTTTAATTCTGTACAAACTTTTTTAAACCAATTAAATATTCCTTTTACGTGTGACCCGACAATGGTTCGTGGCTTGGATTATTACACTCGAACTACTTTTGAAATTACTTCTTCTGCTCTTGGCGCTCAGGATGCCCTTTTGGGTGGTGGGCGATATGATAAATTAGTGGAAACGCTCGGCGGAAAATCTACACCAGCCATTGGATTTGCAGCTGGAATGGAACGCATATTATTAGCAATTGAAACGGAAAATTCATTTGAATCACACGATTCTACAGATATATATATGGTTTGTTTAGATGAGAGCGGCCTTTCTACCTCTATCGATATAGCAAACCAAATGCGACAGAATGGAAAAAGTGTAAAAATGGAAACGCTTCGTAGAAGTATGAAAGCACAAATGCGTGAAGCGAATCGATCTGGAGCAACCCACGCTTTTATTCTAGGTGAAAACGAAATTCAGAATAAAACAGTTGTAATTAAAAATTTAAAAGAAGGAAATCAGGAAACCGTTTCAATTTTAAATATAGAAAAAAATATCAATGATTTGACAATCTGATTTTTTTCACTATATATTATATACGCGGGCGTGAAAACGCCGATTTGAAACCACTAAATAGTCTGGATAAAAATGAGTAAACCATTATTAATTGTAGAGTCCCCTTCTAAAGCACGTACTATAGAAAAATATCTCGGGGGTGAATATGAAGTCATTGCCTGCGTAGGGCATGTAAAAGATTTGCCGCGAAAAGAATTAGCAATCGATATTGAAAATGATTTTAATATAAAGTTAAAAGTTCTTCCCAATCGGACAGACTTCATTAAATCATTACGAAAAAAAGCAAAAGTGGCTCCACGTGTTTTAATCGCAACTGATCCGGATCGTGAAGGGGAAGCTATAGCATCTCACCTTGCAACTGAAATTCCAGATGAAAAAGTTGAAAGAGTTCAATTTACCGAAATTACTAAAGCAGGTGTAAAAGAAGGAATGGACCAAGTCCGTGATTTAGATGAAAACATGATTGCGGCACAACAAACACGGCGTGTGATTGATCGGCTAGTTGGGTATAAAATATCTCCCATTTTATGGCAAACATTACAATCTAATATGAGCTTTGTTAAAAGTGCATTATCAGCTGGGCGTGTTCAATCTGCTGCAGTAAAACTTTTAATCGATCGAGATAGAAAAAGAATGATATTTAAACGTGCAACTTATTTCGACCTTAAAGCAGAAGTAGCAAAGCAAGGTGAAAAATCGCCCTTTGAAGCTACGTTAACTCGTGTGGATGAAAAACGAATTGCATCCGGTAAAGACTTTGATGCTAATACAGGTGAAATGACACATAACAAGGCTGTACTATTGTCTGAAAAAGATGCCACTGCTCTTGTGAAATCACTGGAAAAAGAATCTTGGTCCGTAAAATCTATTGAAGAGAAACCGCGAACATCTAACCCAAAGGCTCCATTCACCACAAGCACACTTCAACAGGAAGCTTCTCGAAAATTACGTTTATCCGCGCGGCAAACAATGCGTACCGCACAAATGTTGTATGAAGCTGGTTTTATCACATATATGAGAACAGATTCAACACATTTATCCGATGAAGCCCTTGTGGGTGCTCGTACCATTATTGCTGAAAAATATGGGAATGACTATTTGCCCGGGAATGCAAAACACTATACCACTAATGTGAAAAATGCCCAAGAAGCACATGAAGCAATACGTCCAGCCCATAAAGCATTCCGTCCAAAGTCTGAAGTAGAACAAACATTAGACCATGTTGCTGCTGAACTATATGATCTCATCTGGAAACGAACAATTGCAAGTCAAATGACACCAGCAAAACTGAAACAAACTTCTGTAACCATTTCAGCTGGTAATTCTGAATTCAGAGCATCTGGGCAAGTTATTTTATTTCCCGGCTATATGCGCGTTTATGTTGAAGGAAGAGATAATCCGGATGCGGATTTAGCAAATAAAGAACGAATATTACCTTCATTGGAAAAAGGTGAAACTCTCGATTGTTCATCTTTGTCGGCTGAATCTCACTCTACAAAACCGCCCGCTCGATTTACTGAAGCGTCATTAGTTAAAGAATTAGAAACTAAAGGTATTGGGCGTCCATCGACATTTGCTGCCATTATGGATACTATTGTAAAAAGAGGCTATGTGGATAGAGCAAAAGGGAAATTAACACCGACTTTTTTAGGTTTAGCTGTGACACAACTATTAGAAAATCATTTTTCCAGTTTGGTTGATGCAACTTTTACTGCATTAATGGAAGAAGATTTAGATGAAATATCCCGAGGAGAACGAAAAGCAATTCCATTCATGAATTCTTTTTATTTTGGCGATAATGAATCTCAAGGATTAGAAAAAATGATGGCAGAAAAAATTGACATTCCCAAAGCGTGTACAATCCCAATGCATGATTCTTTAGCGGAAACTGTAGAAGGGCGTATTGGGAGATATGGTCCGTACCTTAGGCGTGGGGATGATACAAAATCCATTCCAGACTCTATATATTTAGGAGATTTAACGCTTGAAGCCATTGAAGAAATATTTTCTATGGCAATTGATGAAGATCGAGAATTAGGCCAAGACCCAGAATCAAATGAAGCCATTTGGTTAAAAAAGGGTCCATATGGTCCTTATGTTCAGCTGGGCGAATCTAAGAAAAGAAAATCAATCCCAAAAGGCACATCCCAAGAAAATATTACACTTGAACTGGGGTTACAATTATTAGCCCTACCCAGAACCGTTGGCGATCATCCTGAAACAGGTGAACCTATTTTAGCCGACTATGGTCGATTTGGGCCTTATATAAAAGCTGGGAAACAAAATGCAAGTTTACGAGGCCCCGAAACTCCTTTGGATATAACAGTAGATAAGGCAGTTGAACTTTTAGCAAATCGCAATAAAAGAAGTTCTGAGCTTAGAGCCTTAGGTGATCATCCAGAAACAGGAGAATCTCTTGTACTGAAAGATGGAAGGTTTGGACCATACATTACTGATGGTAAATTCAACGCATCATTACCTCGCACTTTTACTCCGGAATCAGTGACTTTGGATGATGCTGTGGAATTAATCAACAAAAAACGGCTAGCTCCACCCCGTAAGAAAAAAAGAAAAACGAAAAAAAAGAAAAAATAACCATGAAAAAAATAATTCTATTTGTTCTACTTCTAAGTTCCATTTATGCAAAAGATGATTTAGCCACAGAATTAAAGAAAAGTTTAATTTCTCCTTGTTGTTGGGCCGGTACCGTATTTGACCTAGATCATAACCCTGAAATGGAAAATCAGATTTCAAAATTTATTGCCCAAGGAAAAACTAAAGATGAAATTTTAGAATTTTATGTTGGGCTATATGGCGAACGAATTTTAGCTATCCCCATTGCTACAGGCTTTAACATAATGGCTTGGATTGCTCCAATTGGAGCGGGCATATTGTCTATTGGGTTTCTTATTTTGTATTTGAAAACAACAACGCAAAAAGAAGATAGTATTCATTTAGAATCAGATAATATTCCATTCGATGATGAAATTGAAAAAGAATTAAAAGCATTAGATAAATAATTGAGGAAGACACAATAGCAAAATGGACAAAACAATAGAAAAACTCGTATCTCTTTGTAAACGCAGAGGCATTATTTTCCAAAGTTCAGACATTTATGGTGGGTTTGGTGCCGTGTATGATTATGGTCCACTTGGTATAGAATTAAAAAATAACATCTCCCAACTATGGTGGAAAGAAATGACGCAAGTTCATGAAAATATTGTTGGATTGGATAGTGGTATTTTAATGCACCCACGCATTTGGGAAGCAAGTGGGCATGTAAATGCATTTCATGATCCATTAGTGGACTGTAAACAATGTAATTCGCGTTACCGTGCTGATGAGTTTGGGGATGATTTCGAATCCATTCAATGGGATACTATCCAATGCCCTAAGTGTGGCACAACAGGAAAAATGACTGATCCACGACAGTTTAATTTGATGTTTAAAACACATGTTGGCCCTGTTGAAGATTCTGGATCTATCACATATCTTCGACCTGAAACGGCGCAAGGAATTTATGTGAACTATCAATTAGTCCAAGGAGCCATGCGAATGAAGGTTCCATTTGGTATTGCACAAATTGGTAAAGCATTTAGAAATGAAATTGTAGCCCGAAATTTTATTTTCCGTACACGTGAATTTGAACAAATGGAAATGCAATATTTCGTCAAACCTGGGACGGATGATGAAATTATGAAAGAATGGAAAGAAAAAAGATTCCGATTCTACCCTGACCTTCTTGGGGTAGATGCGACTAAAATTCGATTTCATGAGCATGGCAAAAATGAATTAGCCCATTATGCAAAAGAAGCTTGGGATATTGAATATGAATTTCCATTCGGCTGGTCAGAAATTGAAGGGATCCATAATCGAACTGATTTTGATTTATCGCAACATGAATCTTTCTCAGGGAAAAATCTGAAATACTTTGATCAACAAGAAAATAATCGTTTTCTTCCCTACATTATTGAAACATCTGCTGGACTTAATAGAATGCTATTAACAGTTCTTTCAGATGCATTTTGGGAAGATACAGAAAATAATAGAACTGTTTTAAAACTTCACCCTAGGATTGCACCCGTTAAAGCTGTCATTTGTCCGTTAGTAAAAAAAGATGGTTTGCCTGAAAAAGCACGAGTCATTGTAGATGGATTAAAACCACATTTTAAAGTTTTATACGATCAGCAGGGTTCAATCGGCAAACGCTATTATCGTCAGGACGAAGCTGGAACGCCATTTGGCATCACAGTGGACCATCAGTCCATGGAAGATGATACCGTCACAATAAGAGACCGTGATACCCAAGAACAAACTCGAATTACATCTGACCAAATTCTTTCATTTATTCAAGGGAAAATGAATTAATACTTCGGGATTTTTCTATTTATTTATAAATCGCTTGCTCTCATTGAATAGGGTTGTATAGATTGCGGGAATCTTTTGGGGGGAGTAGGTGTCATTCGCTCCCTCTTTTTAGTTAAAACAAGCAAACAAGGAGGTACGAATGAAGAAACTCACAGGAGTTTTATTATTCATTACATTGTCTCTACCGCTATTTGCACAGTCCATTTCAGGGACCATTACAGACGGTAATGGAAACCCATTGGCTGGCGCAAACGTCGAGGTAGTAGGGACAGGCCAAGGAGCTGCTGCTGATGCATCTGGTGCCTATTCCGTAAGTGGAGTAGCTGCAGGATCATATAGCGTTAAAGCATCTTTTATTGGTTATCATTCAAAAACATTATCTGCAACAGTCGGTTCAGGTGGTGCAACACTCAACTTCGCTCTTGATGCTTCTGCATTAGCTGGTGCTGCGGTTTCTGTTATTGGATCTCGCTTCGCCCATGCTGCTCAAGATCAAGCAGTACCTGTTGATGTGTTCACAGCTCAAGAAATCCGTCGTGCAGGTTTTAGTGAAACAGCTCAAATTCTTCAGTCTTTAGCGCCATCATTCAGTATGCCGCGTACAACGATTGCTGATGGTTCTGATGCAGTTCGCCCAATGACGCTTCGCGGTCTTTCATCTGGACAGGTATTGGTTTTGGTGAATGGAAAACGTCGTCATACAACTGCTTTAGTTCATGTGAACAACAGCCCAAGCCGCGGTGATACAGGTGTTGATATTAATGCTATCCCTGCTGCATCCATTGAAAGAATTGAAGTTCTTCGTGATGGTGCTGCTGCACAATATGGATCTGATGCAATTGCCGGTGTTATAAACATTGTTCTTAAGTCTGGTGATTCTGCTGGAAGTTTCAATGTAACAACAGGTGCATCAAATCACACTGTTGAAGCTGTTCCTACCGGTTATGACCTTTATGATTGGGAGGCAAATGGTGCTCCATACGAATGGAATCCTACAACAATTGCTGATAAAAATGGTATTGTTCAGTCTAGTGAAGATGCTGTTAAAAATGATGGTGATGTGATGCAAGTTCAATACAACAAAGGTTTTGCTCTTGGTGATGATGGGTACTTTAATGTATCTGCAGAATACCGTCATCGTGGTCGCACAAACCGTATTGGATTTGAAGGTGAAACTTTATATGAACCTAATTCAGATTATTGGTCAGACAATGAAGCTGAAGAAAATCGCTTAAACCCAGGTAGTGACTGGTATATCGACCCACAACGTATGATTTGGGGTGACGGTCAGCAAGATAACTATGGTATTTTCTTTAATACTGAGTTACCTGCTGGGGATCGCACATTCTATGCATTTGGTGGATATTCACAACGAAATAGTGATGCTGGCTGTTATACGCGTGGTCCAGACCATCCTCATAAAACATGGTTAAGTGCAAATCCGACTGGATATGTACCTCATATTACTCCTACGATTTATGATTTTTCAACATCCATGGGTATTAAAGGTGTTTTCGGAACATGGTCTTACGACTTAAGTAATACTTCCGGAAATAATGATTTCCATTACAAAATGTTCTCCACAAATGCTTCATTCGGTCCAGAACAAATTCGGACTTATGATATAGGTGGATTCACATTTGATCAAAATACAACAAACCTTGATTTAACCACAGAAATGGGTGGAATCAATGTGGCTGTTGGTGGTGAACTTAGAAGTGAATCTTACCGCATTTACCCAGGTGAATATGCTTCCTATGCTAATGGGCATTATGATGATACATCTGTTGCTGGTTGGGATTCATCTTACGTTGACTCAGCTGGTGTGACCCAATATGTTGGATTGAATTCTAGCGGTGGTTCATCAGGTTGCCAATGTTTTGGTGGCTTTAAACCGTCTAATGCTGCGGCTACAGCCAATGCTGATCGTTCCAGTTATGCTGCTTATGCAGATGCTGAAATGGAAGTAATGGATGGCATGCGCGTTGGTTTTGCAGGTCGTTTCGAAGACTACAGTGACTTTGGCAGCAACTTTAGCTACAAAGCTTCATTACGTTATGAAGTCATGGAAGGCATTGTCCTTCGCGGTGCGTATAGCACAGGCTTTAGAGCTCCAGCTTTAGCGCAAGCTTTCCAATCTAAAATCTCCACTAACTTTATTGATGGTGTGGCATTTGAAGTTGGAACATTTCCTGTAGATCATCCTGTTGCTCAAGCATTAGGTGCAACAACACTTAAACCTGAACTATCCACAAATATGAGTGGTGGTTTATCTGCTGATGTAGCCGGTATTCGTCTCACATTTGATTATTATAGTGTGAATATTGAAGATCGTGTTGTTATGACAGGTAACTTCAAAACAAGCGGTGGTACACAAGAAAATGGTGTAGTGACATCTCATAATGATGATGAAGGATCATTAGGAGCACATGTTTATGATCTATTAGTTGCTGCTGGCATCGAAGGTGCCGATTATGGTGGTGGCGGACGTTTCTTTGCAAATGCTGTTGATACAAAAACGTCTGGTTTTGATGTATCCGCTGCATACAACATGGATTTAGGTTCCATGGGTGCATTGGATTTCACACTTGCTTACAATAATAATGCAACTGAAATCGTTGGTGAAATTAAAACACCAGAAGAACTTTCCGCTTATGGTGGAAATATCTTTGACGATAACGAAGTACGTACTATGACAACAGTAACTCCAGCAGATAATATGGTTTTTTCAACCAAATATTCTAATGGAAACTGGGCAGGTTCTTTCCGCTTTAATAAAGTGGGTGAATTTGAAAGCCGTAGAACTGAAGGGTTAATTTTTTCTGCTAAAACTATTATTGATTTAGAAGGAAGTTATAACTTTGGTGCTGTATCAGTTGGTATTGGGTCTAAAAACTTTACAGACCAAATGCCTGATAAATGGACTGGTTCCAATAATGATGGTGCCTTTGTTTATCCAAACTTTGCTCCATACGGTATGAATGGTCGTTATGACTACATGAAATTGTCTTACAATTTCTAATTCATTTCTTAAATGATAATAAAAAAGCCCCGACATTGTCGGGGCTTTTTTATTATATTGAAATTTTAACAATAATTTATTTTAATTGGCGTTTAACAAAATTGAGTGATAATCGTGCCGACAAATTTGTATATCGATTTGCAATAGAAATAGCTTGATTAATATTTTTCTTCTTTAAATGATCTAGCATTTGTTTTTCCCATTTATGTTGATCCATAAGTATCTTATTTGTTTCAGACTGGGATTGATTATGAATTTGATCCATCATTATTCGACCCATAGGATCTATCTTTTGTTGAACGTGTCTAAAATGCCACCATGCAGTTGAATACATATCTTTTGGATCATCTTTAGAATATCTATTATCAATTTTTGTACCCACTGGATAGATTGGGAAATAGGGTCCATAAGCAGGTGTTGCAAATGTAAACCAAAAAACAGAGCCCATTTCTATAGGAAAATCTGGACGTAAATGAGCAACAAAAGATGATTGACATAAGTTGGTACAAATCGATCTTTTTGCACTTTTTTCTTTACATATATCTCTCCAAGGTTCATATTCTACCGGGGAATAATATTGTTCTGAATCATTGTACCTGTCATTTAAAACTTCCATTAAATCTTTTGGTATTATTGTTCCTTTTTTAGGACTTAATAATTCAACAACGCGCATCTCTCTATCACTGTCATACTCATCATTCATATACTCCGGATTTCCAAAAGCTAATTTAAAATTAAAGGGACCCTGTTCTGGGTTATACCACCCGTTATCTATGGCATATGAAATTAAATTTTCACTCGAAATGTCATAATTTTCCCCAATGGTGAATCTATTTGCAATAGCAACGATTTCATTATCTTTTAACTTTTTTGCAACCCATGTATGAGTTGTTGTTTCTACTATCCATCCTTCACTAGGATCTGCCAATACATAGGTAAGTCCTCCCCAATCGGCTTGGCCAAATTGATCAATTAATGATCCAATAAGTAAAACAGCTTCATAAGATGTAGAGCACCTTTCTAGAATAAGTTGCCGAATGGCATATCGCCTAATTCCCCTTCCTTCAATAGGCAATTCGTTAGAATTCATCCAATTGCAACTCATGGTTAAACCTGCTTCATTCATCCCCACAAGGATATTATCATAAGGAAGAGTTGTATTATTTAACTCCGCTGATTGAATGGCTCGTGTATTCCCAGAAGCCCAATAGCCTAATTTTCGTTTGGGCTCTTTTAATGAAACATAAGGTACCCAGATTGAATCACTATCTGTACTCGTTTGGCTTGTAGACCTCCATAATCTACCAACTGTATTTTGTCCCATATCTTCATTATGAGCGTGAAGAATAGATCCATCTTTACTTAATCCTTTCCCCACTAAAATTGTTGTACATGGATAAAGTGATGATATTCCAACAAAATAAATAATGAATATTTTTATTACTTTTAGCATATTTGTTTTACAAGTTACAAACATTCATTCAATATAGTGATGGTGTAATTAAAACAATTGAATTCATTAGTTATTATTTTTCCTACTTCTCTTTTACCCACACCTCTAAATTCCCCATTCCATTTTTAGGGTCAAAAGGGATTATTATGAAATCACCGAAAGCATCACCAACACTTGTGATGAATGAAAAAGTAAATGCCATGTGGGCTAATGGAAAAGATGTCCTCCATTTAGGGTTTGGAGAATCACGATTTCCTGTTCATTCAGCTTTGGCGCAAATGTTTCAAGAAAATGCATCTCAAAGAAGCTATCTTCCATCTTTAGGTGTTCCAGAATTAAGAGATACTATTGCTAAATATTATTCTGATAAATTGGGAATACATTTTATTGATAAACAAATTATCGTTGGAGTTGGAAGTAAATCATTACTTTACGCTATGATTCAATCCATCGAAGGTGATTTACTTTTACCTAAACCATCTTGGGTTTCTTATAGTTCTATCGCTCGATTAACAGGGAAAAAAGTTCAACGCTTTTCGTTAGATGATGAAAATGATTATTCTATGAATATTCAGGCCCTAGATAAAGCATATCAAGATTTTATATCAAATGGCGGAAATCCAACAATGTTGGTTCTAAATTCACCTAGTAATCCTGTGGGCAATGTTTCATCAGAGCAAGAAATGGAATCTGTAGCTAATTGGGCTCGGGATAAGGATATTTTTATTCTGAGCGATGAAATCTATAGCTTAGTAACACACGATGGTTTTTGCCATCATTCTATTGCAAAATATTATCCTAAAAAAACAATTATTTTTGGAGGACTTAGTAAACATTTATCTCTGGGCGGTTGGCGATTTGGAATGGCCATTCTTCCCAATAATGAAATAGGCACATCATTGATTAATTCATTCCAATCCATATCTGGCAGTATTTGGTCTTGTGTCCCCGGTCCAATTCAGTATACTGCTATTTTGGCTTATAGCGGAAACAAAGATATTGAACATTATATACAATTGTGTACTCATATTCACGAAATAAGGACCAACTATGTTCACCGAAAACTAATAGAAATTGGCCTGGATAGTCCATCACCTTCAGGTGGATTTTACCTTTATCCATCGTTTAAAAAATGGAAAAATAAATTAGAAAGAATGAATATTCTTTCATGCCAAGATTTATCTGAATATTTATTGGACGAATTTGGAATTGCAACATTGCCTGGTAGTGCTTTTGGGAGTGATCCAGAAAATTTCTGCTTAAGATTATCTACCAGTTTCTTAGATATGGAAACAGATGAACAAGCTCAAAATATAGTAGATGCTTATTCAAATGATTTTGATAATTTCCTTGAGAACCATCATCCAAGGACTGATCTATTTTTAGAAAAAATGAGCCAATTTATGGCTCTATTAAATGAGTAAAGAATGAAAGAAGTAGTCATTATTGATGCAGTGAGATCTCCCATTGGGCGTGTAGGTGGAGCGTTATCATCGATTCGCCCTGATGATTTATTAGCTGAAGTTTTAAAAGGACTCATTGAGCGGACAGGGATTGATCCCTCCACAATAGAAGATGTTTATGCAGGATGTGGCAACCAATCAGGAGAAGATAATCGCGATGTTGCGCGTATGGCTGTTTTATTGGCAGGCTTTCCATTAGAAGTGGGCGGTGTTACAGTGAATCGAAATTGTTCATCGGGTTTAGAAGCTGTTAATCAAGCGGCAAAAGCAATTATAGCCGGTGAGGGTGATATATTTATTGGAAGTGGCGTTGAAAGTATGAGTCGTGCACCATTGGTGATGCCGCGTCCATCTACGGTTGGAAAATTAGGGCATAGAACTGTATTTGATTCAACAGTTGGTTGGCGCTTTGAAAATCCTAAAATGGATAAAATGTATCCTATTGTTAGTCTTGGAGAAACTGCAGAAAATATTGCAGAAGAGTGTAACATTTCTCGAGAAGAACAAGATCGATTTTCAATTGAGAGTCAACAAAAAGCGATCAACGCAATCAATGATGGAAAATTTAAAAATGAAATTTGGCCCATACCCATTCATCAAAGAAAGGGTGATCCTATTTTGGTAGATATGGATGAACATCCAAGATATGTTAAGGAAAATGGCCAGTATAATATAAATTTAACATTAGAAAAGTTATTATCTCTTAAACCTGTTTTTAGAAAGAATGGAACTGTTACAGCTGGAAATTCTAGCGGTATTAATGATGGTGCTGCGGCTGTATTACTCATGAGCCGTGAAAAAGCGGATGAATTAGGGCTGAAACCATTAGCTCGGTGGATTGGCTCATCTATTGCGGGTGTTGATCCAGGCGTTATGGGATATGGACCTGTACCTTCTACTAAAAAATTATTATCAAGGTTTAATATACCATTAGAAAAAATCGATTTGATAGAATTAAATGAAGCATTTGCTGCACAAGCTATTGGAGTAATAAAAAAGTTAAATCTTGACCCACGTAAAGTAAATGTAAATGGTGGTGCCATTGCCTTAGGCCATCCATTAGGGTGCTCCGGAGCACGAATTTTAACAACACTTGTTCATGAAATGAATCGCCAAAAATCTAAATATGGGTTAGCTACCTTATGTGTTGGTGTTGGACAAGGTGTATCTACATTAGTGGAAAGAATATAAATGAATAGACCATTAACAGGAATCCGCGTCATTGCTTTGGAGCAATATATGGCTGCTCCTTATTGTTCAATGTTACTTGCAGATGCGGGTGCAGAAGTCATCAAAATTGAACGTCCTGGAACGGGCGATCCTCGACGATCTATTCCTCCGTTTGCTGAAGGAGAAAATGAAGAAAAAAAAGCCGGCGGTTTTATGGCTTATAATAGAAATAAAAAAAGTTTTGCCCTGAATATGCGAACGGATGACGGGAAAAAGATTTATAAAGAATTAATTAAAACCGCTGATGTGGTGGTTGAAAATCTCCGTCCCGGCTCTACAGATAAAATGGGTATTGGCTATAATGATTTAAAAGAGATTAATCCAAAATTAATTTATGCAGCCATTTCTGGGTTTGGTCGTATGGAAGGATATGAAGGACCCGACTCTAATCGACCAGCATTTGATATTGTTGCGGAAGCAATGAGTGGAATTATGCATTTAGTCGGATTTGAAGATAAACCACCTTCCTGGACAATTTATGGTATGGCCGATGTGTATTCCGGTTTATGTACTTCCTTTGCTATAATGCAGGCATTATTTATGCGAGAACGAACAGGAAAAGGTCAATTCGTAGACAGTGCTATGTTAGACAATATGCTTTCCTTAAATGAACGAATGGCCATGCTCTATTCAATCACGGGTAATGAACCGCACCGAGGCCGACTAACCCATCTTTATCCTCGTGGTGCCTTTAAATGTAAGGATGGATATTTGGCATTAAATGTCCCGGACGATATGGTATGGTCCCGACTTTGTATATCTATGGAAAGAGAAGATTTAATAAATGATGAGAGAAGTAAAACAGGGACTGCCCGTGCAGGGAATGCTGATTTTCTAGGTCCCATCATCGAAGCGTGGCTATCCCAAAGAACACGCGCTGAAGCTGAAAAAGAATTAAATGGGAATGGCGTTCCCGTTGGATCTGTTTATACGGCCAAAGATGTTTTTGAATCTGAACAAATCCAAAAAAGAAAAGCACTGGTGGATATTCATGACCCTGAAGTGGGTACATATCAATTTGCAAGAGGACCCGTTATGTTATCAGATGCACCAGAAATTGATACAAATCCAGCGCCCAATTTGGGAGAGCATACCAAAGATATTTGTTTGAATCTTTTAGGGCTTTCTGAGACCAAAGTTGCTGAATTAGAAAATAATAAAATTATTCAAACGGTTTAACATTTATGAATTACTTAAAAATAGTCACAATCGTGCTCATACTTTCAATCGTGCAAGCAGCCAATAATGATCCTGTTTATTCAGATAAAGGATTGGTTGTATCCACCAGTTTACAAGCATCTGAGGCAGGAGTTGAAATATTAAAAAAAGGCGGGAATGCAGTAGACGCAGCTGTAGCAGTTGGATTTGCATTGGCTGTCACATCTCCATCAAATGGCAATATTGGTGGCGGTGGGTTTATGGTGTCAGCCTCAGCGGATGGACACTTTTTCACTTTGGATTTTCGAGAAAAAGCGCCTGAATCTGGGCATAGAGATATGTTTTTAAATGATAGTGGAAATGTGATTAAGGGTATGTCTCTTTATTCGCGTGCGGCTGCAGGTGTACCTGGTTCTGTAGACGGTCTATTAAAAGCATTAAATGATCATGGCTCTGGAAATATAACTGTTCGACAAGTGTTGGCACCCGCTATTCGATTAGCGGATAAAGGATTTACCCTATCTAAAAATGAAGCAGACCAACTCAATCGATTCAAGCCATTTTTCGAACATAATGATGGTGCAAAAAAAATATTCATCCAAAGAGGACAACGCCCTTGGAAACGTGGTGATAAATTTATCCAAAAAGATTTAGCAAGAACATTAAAGCGGATTGCTAAATATGGTCGAGATGGATTTTATGATGGACCTATTGCCTCAAATATTATTGAAGAAATGAAACGTGGGAATGGTCTTATAACCTTTGCAGATTTAGAAAATTATGAATCAAAATATCGTAATCCTGTTACAGGAATTTATGGTGAGTATCATATTGTTTCTATGGGACCCCCCAGCTCTGGTGGTGCTTTATTAGTTAATATGTTTAATCAATTATCCCATTTTGCAATAGATACGATGGGGTGGAATTCTTCTCAATACATTCATTATTTGACAGAGGTTGAAAGACGTGCTTACGCTGATAGGGCTGAACATATGGGCGATCCAGATTATTGGCAAGTTCCAGTACGGTTTTTAACAGATACGGCATATGCGTCCGAACGTGCTAAATCAATTCAACCACAAAAAGCATCCTTAAGTTCAGACGTATATGCAGGACATCCTTGGCCATATGAAAGCAATGAAACAACTCATTATTCTGTTGTGGATAAAGATGGAAATGCTGTGAGTGTCACCACTACGTTAAATACCAGTTATGGCTGTGGTGTATTGGTCGAAGGAGCTGGATTTTTTCTGAATAACGAAATGGATGATTTTTCTGCAAAACCGGGCGTTCCCAACATCTACGGTCTTGTTGGAAAAGAAGCCAATGCTGTGGCACCGGGAAAACGGCCATTAAGTTCTATGACACCCTCCATTGTCCTAAAATCTGGAAAACCATTTATGGTCATAGGGTCACCTGGTGGTTCAACCATTATTACAACAACTCTCCAAACAATATTAAATGTCATTATACATGAAATGGATATACAGGAAGCCGTTAGCGCTCCACGCGTTCATTCTCAATGGTTACCAGATGTGATTATGACTGAACCACGTGGAATTTCAAAAGATGTTAAAACAAATTTAGAAAAAATGGGGCATGTCATTGTTCCATATCGCTGGGGGTATATCGGTGAAGCCAATGGCATCACAATTGAAGACGATGGTTTTTATGGTGGCGCTGATTCTCGGGGAGAGACGGCTGCAGTTGGATATTAATAATTAAATTCACTCCCACCAATAAATTCCCGTAGAATGGATGTACCGGGTATCTTTTCTTCATCTAATTCCTCGAATAAGCATAATAATGCAAATAGTCTCTGAGCTTCATCTGTTCTTATATTTTTTAAAATAGGCTTCGCTATTTTGGCTAGTGTAGGGAACTCATATATCAGGGCTGTATTAAACATAAAATCAGCCTCTTCCTGAAAAGGGAAGATATTTTTTTCTTCTCCTAATCGAACTGCAGGCCACCTGCCCAATGTTTCTGTTGGAGAATACCCCCGAAATTGGTAGTCCCGAACAATTCGGCGCAGGAGCCTGTTATCTGATGTGGACATCCGATGATGATCATCAATATTTAATTGTGTAATGGCACTGACATATATTT
>CAZGFQ010000004.1:0-23949 GCA_964525185.1 uncultured bacterium | reverse complement strand
GACATCCGATGATGATCATCAATATTTAATTGTGTAATGGCACTGACATATATTTGAACTAAATGCTCTTTTCCAAATTCTGAAGATAATTTTGGGTTTAAACCATGAATTCCTTCCATCAATATAAGGTCCCATTCACCCAATTGTATTTCTTCATCTGAATCAATACCAACACCGGCCCCAAAATCAAATTTTCTTTTAGGGATGGATTCACCTGCTAATAATTTTTTTAAACGATTACATAATAATTCGGTATTAAGTGCATCAACCGACTCAAAATCCTGCGTACCATCCTCAGATATAGGCAAATCTTTCCGGTCAATGAAATAATCATCCATGGAAATAAGATGAGTCTTAAAACCATTTACTCTTAGCTGGATACCTAATCTTCTAGCAAATGTTGTTTTCCCTGAAGAAGATGGCCCAGCTATACAGATAACTTTTTTTTCTGGAAATGATAAAACGATTTCATTGGCAATTTGGCTTAATTTATTTTCATGCAACCCTTCTGCAACCCATATCAATTCGTTTATTTCTCCGTTTCGAATTGTTTCATTCACTTCCTGAATTGTTGAAATATTTAAAATACTACCCCATTGTTCTCGTTCTTCAATGACAGAAAATAGTTTTGGTCTATCTTTAAATGGACGAACAATATCGGGAGCTAATTGAGTTGGAATACGAAGCAATAATCCTTCTTTATACGATTGTAATTTAAAAGGAAGCAATTTACTCATATCCGTTTCCATGGGCTCAATTCGGATATCCCTATATCCATTTAATGTGACAACTGGAATAGAATCGGATTGCCATTTATTGACAACTTCAACCTTAGCTCGGTCATTATCTATATATAATTCTTTTAGATATTCCGATCTATCACTCTGTGTAAATGATATTTTCTCGTCATGAATAATGCCACGAATTTGTGAATCTAATTGAAGGATTAAATCATCTGAAATAGTATCCCAATTCGAATCATGGCAATATAATCCATCCCCAAATGAATGTTCAATAATAAGCGTTTTATCTTGAGATTTATCCTTATAGACTTTCCCAAGGATAAAAGCCAAAGACGCTAATTTTTTGGATAATTGGTAAATCATTTTTGCTGATGGAATTTTTCCCAAGTGGCGATTTTTTTATTCACCCATAATTGGGTAGGTAAATCATTAATTTCCATATTCCCATCTCCAAGGGGCGATTCATAGGTCCATGTACCTGTCGGTGTTCCAGCAATATATTCACCCGACATGGCCACATCACCGTTTGGATACCACCATGTCCATACGTCTTGCATTAATCCTGAATCAGATAAGCCCTCTAATCGGCTTTGACCCTCTTCATACCACTCCCGAATTGGGCCGTGTAATTTTCCTTTTTGAAAATGATGTTCCACTTTTTTCTGCCCTGATTCAAACCACATTCTTTGAGGGCCATCTTCTACTCCCTTGAACCATTCATAGTTCCATCTAGGGTTTCCATTTGGAAACCACCCGCGGTCATATCCGTGTTTTATTCCTTGAATAAATAGAGCTTCACCTTCTTTTTGACCCGACTCAAACCAAAGGATTAATTTGCCTTCTAATTTTCCATTTCGATAAGGTTCAGCAGAAGAAACAACACCATTGGGATGCCATAATGACCATGTGCCATGTTTAACGCCCATTTGAAATTCACCTTCTTGCTTAAGATTTCCATTTGGATACCACCATTGCCACAAACCGTCTTGAGAAACATTTGAAAAGTCACCTTCTTGTTCTTTTTGGCCATTTTCAAAATACCAAACCCAATGCCCATCTTGGAGCCCGTCTAATAATGAGCCTGTAAATTCTAACTGTCCATTATTGTATTTATAAAATACGTCACCAGAATAAGGTGACATATCGTTTGGTAAATATTTACGTGATGTTCCGTCTAAATCTTGCCGATCAACCAATTCAGTAATACGTACCTGTCCTAAGGAGATTGTTATTAACAAAAATACAAAGAGCAATAATTTTAGAATTTTCATTTTACCAATGCATCTTCAATAATTTGTATAAAAATAGATGAGCCAACCAGTAAAGCTCGTTCATCAAAATCAAAATGGGAACAATGATGGGGAACGCTCATAGGTTCACGATCTAATGGAGATGAACCAAGAAAAAAGAAGCTTCCTGGAATTTTTTGTAAATAATAAGAAAAATCTTCACCTCCCATGGATAAGTAAGGTCTACACCCTTCATTATCCGTAATCTTACAAATAGCTTGTTTCACTTTTACAGTTGGAATTTCATGATTTACAGTAGGTGGGTACCCATCCCAATAATCCAGTGTAATTGAAGCTCCAAAAGATTTCCCTAATCCATCAAGGATATCTTTCATTCTAGTTTTAATCATTTGCCGGTTTTCTTCTGTATAGGAACGCGCAGTCCCTTCCATCGTTACGGTATCAGCAATAATATTAAAATTATAACCGCCGTTTATTTTTCCTATAGTTATAACTGTATTTTCTAATGGGTTTGTATTTCGGCTTACAATCGTTTGGAGAGCTGTTATTACATGTCCCGAAATAGCAATCGCATCGACTGTCCCTTGCGGAGCAGCTCCATGACCACCTTTCCCTTTTATATGAATATGAAACCCATCTGCTGCCGCCATGACAGGCCCAGACTGAACGCCAATCTGCCCATAAGGTTGATAATTCCATAAGTGTAATCCATAGATTTCATCCACTTGATCTAGACACCCATCATCAATCATAAATTGAGCACCACCATCCCCTTCTTCTGCAGGTTGAAAAATAAATCTTACATTGCCATGTAATTTTTCTTTCATGGATGCTAATACATTTGCTACCCCGAGAAGTATGGCTGTATGCCCATCATGCCCACAAGCATGCATAATGCCATCATTGATTGATTTGAAAGAAATATCGCCCGTTTCTTGGATTGGTAGTGCATCCATATCGGCTCTTAATGCAATTGTTGGACCGGGATTTGCTCCATATAATTCTCCAACAACACCTGTTTTACCTATTCCAGTTTTTACATCTAACCCTAATGATGAAAGATAGTCAGCAACAATTTTAGCTGTTCGATGTACTTCAAAACCTAATTCAGGATGCTTATGAAAATCTCGACGAAAATCAATAATTTCATCCTTTATATCTTCAATTTCTGGACGAATATGCACCATACTTAATTTTGCAATTCCTGTATAATACCAGTCAATAATTTGACAAAAGTTTTTCCTGTTAGATTAGCAGTTTCAATCACTTCATCATGTGTTAATTCTGTTTTAGAAATTCCAGCTGCATAATTTGTTAATAAGGAAATGCCAAGAGTGGAAATTCCTACTTTTGCAGCAGCTTGAATTTCTGGGACCGTACTCATACCCACAGCTTGGCCTCCTAGTTTTTTACAATGTTGTACTTCTGCTGGAGTCTCATAAGCTGGTCCCATTGTCCAACAATAGCATCCTAATTCAACTGGAATATTTAACGATTGAGCCACTTGAATGAATGTTTTTAAAAAAGATACATCATGATGATCCGTGTCATTAACTATAAATGGATCTGAATCGGAATTTCGATAAGTACAATCCATATGACCATTTAAACCCATAATGGTTCCTGGTGGATAAGCATCTTTTAATGAACCGGCTGAATTGGTAATGATTAAATGTGAAATACCAAGTCCATTGAATAATTCAATTGGTTTCACAATGGTTTCCATATCATGACCCTCATAATAATGAAACCTCCCCTGCGCGGCGAGTACTGTTTTCCCACCAATTGTTCCGAAGGATAGTTGACCTGAATGCCCCACTACGGTTGTTTGTGGATAGCCCGGGATATCTTCATAAGGAATAATAATTTTATCCATTAATTGATCTCCAAAGGATCCTAATCCTGAACCTAATACAACAGCCACATCTGGTTTCTGCTCCAATTGATTATTTACATATTCGATTGCTTGTTTCATATTATAGTTTTTTTGTCTTTTTTATTTTAGTCATAGACCTAGAAAATACATGAAAATTATGATTGATTCTTGTGGAATCTATGTATCACTGCTTCCAGCCAATTGTCCACACCCTGCTTTAATATCTGTCCCACGACTCCATCGAACGGTTACTTGAAAAGGAACATTTTTTAACTGGCTAAGAAATGACTTTATTTTATCATCGGGTGGCCTTTTATACATACCTCCAATTTCATTATACGGAATTACATTTAATTTACACGGTTGTCTCCCAATCAATCGGGCAAGTTCATGTGCATCGCGTAACGAATCATTGATACCATCCATAAGTACATATTCGAATGTTGGGAATCGACCTGAAGATTGGTAGTACATATCTGCTGCTTCCATTAATGCATTTAAACCGTGTGTTTTTGTAATGGGCATAATATCTTTTCTGACTGATTCATTTGATGCATTTAAACTAATAGCCAATTTATATTTATGTTTTTCTTCGGCAAATTTTTTGATTTTTGGAACAACACCCGCCGTTGAAATTGTAATGCGACGAGCCCCCATATGTATGCCTTCTGGATGATTCAATAAATCTGCAGCTGAAATTACATTTTTATAATTTAGAAATGGTTCGCCCATCCCCATAAAAACAATATTAGTAATAGGTTTTGTTGCCAGATTTTGAACCTGAATAAATTGATCTACAATTTCTCCTACTGTTAGATTTTTTTGAAATCCCATCTTTGCTGTTGCGCAAAAATCACAATCAACTGCACATCCAACTTGAGTGGATATACAAATAGTATTTCGTTTACCATCCTTCATTAGGACGGATTCTATATTTTCGCCACTTTTAAGTTTAAAAAGAAATTTTTCGGTGGGCTCCTGATTCGAGTGAGTGTGTAATTTTAATACAAGGGGATGAACAGTAAAAGATTCTTCACATTTTTCTCGAACAACATTTGGAACATTCGTCATATCACTAAACTCATTTACACGATGTTGATATAACCATTGAAATATTTGTTTCCCTCTAAATTTGGGAAAATCCATTTCTTGAATAAGATGAACGATTTCTTTTAAAGTTTGTCCAATGAGTGGAACTTTTTCTTTATTTTGCTTGTTTTCCATAGGGATGAATTTCTCATTCTTAAGATGCACCTGCAAGTGATCTCCCATTGGATAATGGTATTCCAGAAAGTAAGTTTTCGTCCTATTTATTAAGAAAGAAAAACAAATTAATTATGAATGATAATGAATTATTAAACGCACTAAGCCAATCACGCCAAAAATTCTTGGATGAAATTGGAAAAGTCATCATTGGACAAACACAAACAATAGACCATATGTTAATTGCATTATTGTCTCGAGGACATTCCTTAATCGTAGGGGTGCCCGGTTTAGCCAAAACGTTGCTTATCCAATCCATGTCCGAAATATTGGATTTATCTTTTAAACGAATTCAATTTACACCCGATTTAATGCCAAGTGATATTACAGGGACAGAATTGATTGACGAAGATCCTTCCACAGGTAAAAGAGCTTTTCGTTTTTATAAAGGACCCATATTTGGTAATATTATTTTAGCAGATGAAATAAATCGTACACCTCCAAAAACCCAAGCGGCTCTATTAGAAGCAATGCAAGAACATAAAGTCACTGCCGGTGGACATACATATCCATTGGAAGAACCCTTTTTTGTATTGGCGACTCAAAACCCCATTGAACAAGAAGGAACCTATCCCTTACCGGAAGCACAGCTAGATCGATTTATGTTTAATCTAAAAATGGACTATCCTTCTACTGATGAAGAAATACAAATCGTACAAAATACAACGGGTGATTATGATACAACTTTAAATAAAATAATTTCTGGAGAAGAGATTCAACAATATCAATCTCTTGTTCATCGTGTCCCCGTAGCTGAGAATGTGGTTTCTTATGCTGTAAATCTTACAACATCTACTCGTCCACATTCTGAAACATCTCCTGATTTTATAAATAATTGGATTGATTGGGGCGCAGGGCCGAGGGCATCACAATATCTTATTTTGGGAGCTAAAGCAAAAGCTGTATTAGAAGGAAGACCCTCGCCTGATATAAAAGATGTTCAATCTTTAGCGTTACCTGTATTAAGGCATCGTGTTCTTCCAAATTTCAACGCAGAAGCTGAAGGCATGAAAATTGATGATATTTTAAATCAACTATTAGATACGGTACTTATGTAAATGCCTCCCATGGAGGATAAACGGAAATACCTTCAGCCAGAAATGGCTGCCATGCTCAATAATATGGCATTACGAGCCCGTCTTGTGGTTGAAGGATATATCATTGGACAGCATAAAAGTCCTTATCATGGATTTAGTGTTGAATTTGCCGAACATCGAGCTTACGGTCCCGGAGATGAAATCCGCCATATTGATTGGAAATTATACGGAAAAACAAACAGGTATTATGTAAAACGATATGAAGAAGAAACAAATCTTCGCGCCCATTTAATTTTAGACACAAGTCGGTCCATGATGTATACAAGCGGAAAAATTTCAAAGCTGGAATATTCAAGTACACTCATGGCTGCATTGGCTTATTTAATGATGAATCAACAAGATGGCGTTGGCTTGGTACTATTTGATGAAAAAATAAATCAATTCATCCCTCCCCGTTCCAACCCGAGTCACCTTAATACATTATTAACTCAACTCGGGACCGTGGAGTCAGGCCTTGACACAAAAATTGAGCCCGTCCTACACGAAATGGCAGAACGAATTAAAAAACGTGGATTAGTGATATTGATTTCAGATTTGTTTGATCAGCCTGAAAACATCCTTACGGGGCTCAAACATTTTCGACATAATAAACAAGAAGTGATTGTTTTCCATATTTTAGATCGGCAAGAAATGGAGTTCAACTTTAATAACCGAACTCGATTCAAAGATATGGAGAGTGGTGAAGAAATTACAACTGAACCGTGGCATATTCGTAAAGCATATGCGAAATCCATAATAGATATCCAAAATAATTACCGAAAAAAATGTCGGGAACATTTAGTGGATTATGTGCCACTTTTTACTGATCAAAGTTTGGATACAGCTTTGACTGAATATATAAGAAAAAGAAAAAAATTAGGGTAATTGAATATATGCTGAAGGCAATTGCCTTCAGCATATATTATAAAATTTAGTTATTTCCTTCTGCTACGTCTCTTTTGTAACGAATGAGTTCTAACTGACGTTCATATTGATTCTTATTATCATAATCAATTTCAATAACATCTTTTAATTTAGATTCAGCTTTACGATACCAACGAGAGGCTTTATCAGGATCTTTTTCAAAACCATCAGATCCATTTAAATATTTATCTCCTAGTCCTTCGTATGAACTCGCCATTCCAAGTGCCGCTTCATGATCTTGATCATTCAAATAAAAAGCTTCATCAAAAGATTTTTCAGCTTCTTCATAATTCGCCATTTGATTATGGATGACACCTAAATTAAAGTATAAATCAGCTTTTACTTTATCATCTGCTTCATTTGCAATTGCATTTTCAAATACGCTGACTGATTCATCTTTTCTTTCTAAATCGTAGTATAGCCCAGCCAATTCTCTCAATGCATCACTAGAAGAAGGATTTATTTCAACTGCTTTTTCAATAAATGGAAGTACTTCAAAATTAGATCCACCTGTTCTTGCAATTATTTGCCCCGCGGCTATATTGGCTTCATAGCTTTCTGGATTCATGTTAACCGCTTCTTTCACGGATACAATCGCTGTTTCTTTATCGCCTGCTTCAAAATAACTTTTTGCAAGTGTTACATGTGATTGTACATCTTTCGGATTAATTAAAACAGCATTTTTAAATTCACCAATTGCTCTTTCAAGATGTGTACCTCTATTGTCTGGATCATCTTGAATTTTTCTATAATGTTCAACACCTGCATTAAATGATTCTGCCCAAAAATGTTCTCTATAATTTCTTACTACTTCTTTAACAGGCAAGAATGCATTTCGAACTTCTACTGTTTTATCCGGATTAATGCTCATTGCATTATCAAACATTTCATTCATTTTATCCCATTCTTTATTTTGGGCATAAATTTCAATTCCTAGAATAATAGGTATTTCCGGGTTATCGGGTTCTACAGCCATTGCCTTTGGTAACCATTCTGCTGCTTTGACCCAGTCAGATTGCTGAATAGCCAGCTTTGCTGTTGTATATTCTTGACTTGAGCATCCAATGACGCCTAATGCAAGTGCAAGTAATATTAAGGGGAATATTCTTTTTGGATTTAACATGTTTTCCTCAGATTCTTTAAATAATTAGCCCGGGAAGTTAAATGGACGAAGGTTGATTTTTCAAGCGATGTTCCACCTATACTAAATTAGGGAAAAATTTAGTTTTAAACGATTGAATGGTTTTTACATCAAATTGAGCACCTGGAATTTGTATAATTTCTTCGGCTAAAAACCCTGCTATTTCACCAGCTCGTTCTACGGAAAATCCTTTTGAAATTCCTGTTAAAAATCCTGCAGCATACATATCCCCTGCTCCTGTTGAATCTGTAGCTATTAGGCGGCTTGAATCAATCATTGATTTTTTCCCATTTTCTATTGCAATGGATCCTTTCTTTCCTAATTTAATTCCTGCTTGATGAATCATACTCATTAATAGATCTGTTGATTCATTATAATCATCTGTCCCAAATAAAATGGCACATTCTGATTGATTGGCAAAAACCACATTCACATCATTGTCAATCATGGTTAAAAATTCATCTTTATTCCTATCTGCTGCAAATGGGTCGGCCACATCAAACACGATGGTAATGCCATTTTCTTTGGCGATATCCATGGCCAAAGTTACAGCTCCTTTTTGTGCATCTGTATCCCACATATATCCAGTGAAATATAAATATTTAGATTTGGATAATAGATCCTGATCTATATCTGTAGCTGAATATTCTCTACACATTCCAAGATGAGTATTCATTGTTCTTTCCCCGTCTGGGGTTACTAAAATGATGCTTGACCCCGTAGGTCCATCTCCACGTACTAATCCAGAAATCACCCCATATTCATCTGCTTGATTCATATAAATATCACCAAAATTATCTTGGCCAATTTTTCCTGCGATTAATGATGGAATACCTAACCCGGCACAAGCTAACATGGTATTTGGAGCAGAGCCTCCCGGGTGATAAATAGGTTTTGAATTTTTAAAATATGATAAAATTTCATCTTGGCGATTTTCATCTACAAGATGCATGATTCCTTTATCAATCCCGAGCTGGATTAAATCATCATCATCCACAGAAATGACAATATCGATCAAAGGATTTCCAATTCCATATATTTTAGGGGCTTGTGACATTCGAACCTTTTCTATTTAAATAAAGTTATAGTATTCAAAAAATAATTAATTTTAACTGAGACTGATTTTACATGTTTTCTCACTTTGCGGACAAGATGACTTATCTTTTTTTCGCAAGATTAAACTAATGTAATTTCTTGCCAACTTTAAATGTGCACGGTAACTTTCTACTAATGACTCAAAAAACTTTTGCTATCATTACAGATATTCATTCCAATGCAGCATCATTGGAAAAGGCATTATCCATTATTAATGACCGGGATAATGTTGACCAAATTGTCTGCCTTGGCGACTGTTTTGCATTAGGCCCTGAACCTGAAGAAACCCTTTCCCTTTTAAAATCGATTGAAGGCGGTATTTTTATTCGCGGAAATCATGATCGGTATTTATTAGAACGTCTTTGGGAAGAAGAACAGCCATCTCTGGAAGGAATGGATCCCTATGATCCTGTGTGCCAAGCAATTGTTCAGAATGAAAAATGGACTGCTGAACAACTTGGTGACGCAGGTGTGGATTTTGCTCGTAAAATGAAAATTGCTTGCAGAGATATTGTGGGAACTACTTTAGTTGAATTCACCCATGCTTGGTACCAAAGAGATGATAAACCACCATCAATGGCTGAAGCGATTAATTGGAGAAACCATGTAGTTGATAGCCATCCTGAAATTGAACGACTTGTATTTGTCCACGGTCATATTCATTCACCGCGGGATGAAAGAAATGAAAATTTATCCATTTTATGTCAAGGCGCTACAGGTTTGTCATTCGATAAAGATACACGCGGATCAGTCGCTTTTTTAACAATCAATGAGTCTATTCATTGGGATGTGGTCCGTTATGAATACGATATGAATCGCACCATTGAAAAGTTGAAAGAATTAAAACCCCCCTTCCATCAAAATTTAATCAATACGGTTAAATTCGCAGAAATTCGCAACAACAACTAATTTTATAATCTCATATCAATCTGCGTAATTTTCCCTTATGGAAAAATCAATGAATTGTTATTTTGACCATAGCGCCACAACACCTGTTGATGCAGCCGTTATTGAATGGATAAACCAATCTCAGCCTACTGTTTATGGGAATCCTTCAAGTTCTCATGCCATAGGAAGAAAAGGGAAACACATTCTTGAAACAGCCCGGTTTCAATTGGCAGGATCACTGGGGTGTTCTACAAAAGAAATCATCTTTACTGGAAGCGGTACAGAAGCAAATAATCTTGTTTTAAACCATGTTATTTCTCAAGAAAAAAAGCATATTATTACTTCATCTATAGAACATCCAGCTATATTAAAAACACTGACCCACCTTAAGCCATTTGGTATCACATGTACAGTCATTCCTGTAAATAAATATGGGTCTGTTAATCCTCTAGATATTGAAAAAGCGATTCAGCCTAATACAAGTCTCATTAGTATTATGACAGCTAATAATGAAATAGGAACAGTTCAACCTATTGAAGCCATCAGCTCCATTGCTAAAAATAATCAAATTCTATTTCATTCCGATGGGGTCCAAGCTTTAGGAAAAATTCCAATTCAAGCTCTTGTGACGCATTGCGATTTAATGAGTTTTTCTTCCCACAAATTTTATGGACCTAAGGGCGTTGGCTTTTTAGTAAAAAAAGAGCCAGTAAAATTAAATCCATTCATTGTAGGTGGTGGCCAAGAATCCAATTTAAGGGGTGGAACTGAAAATATTATTGGTATTGGTGCTATGGCATTAGCTGCAGAAAAAGCGATTCATTCATTCGATAAAACATTTAATCTTTTAAAAGATTTAGAATTATTATGTATTCGCGGTTTAAGAAAAATTATTCCTGATGTCGTAATTCATGGAAATATGGATGCGCATATTCCCGGGTTAATCAGTTTTGCTATTCCCAATATTGACAATCAAAAACTATTAACCCAATTAGATCAAGCCAATATTTATGCATCTTCTGGTTCTGCGTGTCACTCCGGGATATCAACACCTTCAGATGTTTTAATAGCTCTGGGCATTGATGAATCAACTAATTTATCCACCATTAGAATAAGTTTTGGAAAAGACAATACTTTCGACCAAGTACACTATTTTCTTGATACACTGAAAACGATTCTTCAAATATGAAAAAAATAATTGTTGGTTTAAGTGGTGGCGTAGATAGTGCAGTGGCTGCCTTTTTATTGAAAGATGCGGGGTATCATGTTGAAGCTATTTTTATGAAAAATTGGAATGAAGATGATGATTGTCCTGCAGAAGAAGATTATAAAGATGCATTAATGGTGGCTGAAACAATTGGTATTCCCCTTCATTCAGTAAATTTTTCCAAGGAATATTGGGATAAGGTATTTAAAACTTTTTTGGATGAATATAAAATAGGACGAACACCCAATCCTGATATTTTGTGTAATAAAGAAATCAAATTCAAAGCATTTCTTGATTATTGTTTAGACTTGGGCGCTGATCAAATTGCCACTGGGCACTATGCGAAAATTGCACAATCATCTCATGGATTCGAATTGCATAAAGGTGATGATGGAAACAAAGATCAGAGTTACTTTTTATATACATTAAACCAAAATGCTCTTTCTAAAAGTATATTTCCATTAGCATCGCTTGAGAAATCTGAAATCCGTGCCATCGCAAAAGAACAAAAACTTCCTGTGTATAATAAAAAAGATAGTACCGGGATTTGCTTTATTGGGGAGCGTGATTTTAAAACATTTCTAAAAACATATCTTCCAGCTAACCCAGGATCTATTGTTAAACCGGATGGAACGATTATTGGGAAACATGATGGATTAATGTATTATACACTAGGGCAAAGACAAGGGTTGGGAATCGGAGGAGGTTACGGAGATTTGGATGAACCTTGGTACGTGTCAGATAAGGCTATGGGAAGGAATGAACTCATTGCAGTACAGGGGAATAATCATCCTGACTTATATCATTCATCTTTAACAGCATCACACATCCATTGGATTTCCGGGAACCCGCCGGAGAACGAAACTGCCATTGGTGCAAAAATTCGGTATCGATCTTCCGATGCTAAATGCGTTTTGGAACATGTATCCAAAACGGAAGTAAAAGTAACATTTAATCAACCCCAGTTTGCGATTGCACCAGGACAATCCGTTGTATTTTACGATGGGACACTCTGTTTAGGCGGTGGCATAATTGATACAAGGAGCCATGACTAAACGCATGTCAAAACCATTATATACACTCATTCTCGCTGCAGGAAAAGGGACACGAATGGAGTCCGATTTACCAAAAGTATTACATCCCGTAGATGGGAAACCCATGTTACATCATGTGATACAATTAGCTGAATCAATAGGATCCGAAAAAATTGTACCTATTATTGGGTATCAAAAAGAACGCGTGGAAGAATCTATCCAAAAATTCAACCTAGAATGTGTTGTTCAAGAAGATCAATTAGGAACCGGGCATGCCGTTATGCAATCTGAACCCATTTTAGGTTCATCGGAAGGGTCCATTTTAGTCTTATCCGGAGATGTCCCTTTACTTAGAGAATCATCTATTCAATCATTGTTGAACATGTATGAAAAAGAAAATGCAGGTGCAGCTCTATTAACAGCGGCTATGGATGACCCAACCGGTTATGGTCGTATTATGAGAAATGACTCTAATCATTTTGAAAAAATTGTGGAACATAAAGATTGTGCGAATAAAGAATTACACGTAAATGAAATTAATGCAGGCATTTATTTGTTTGATGTTCAAATGTTATTTAAAACATTACGAATGATTAAAAATGACAATAGTCAAAATGAATATTATTTACCAGATGTGTTACCACACTTTATTACATTTGGTGAAATTGTTGCATTGCAATTGATGGCAGATTCAACCGAAATTATGGGTGTCAACACTGTTGAACAATTAGAAGAAATAAATAGGATTTACATACAGCGGAAAAAATGAAGCAGCGCATAAAACATATTATTGGACTTTCAACCCTTTTGGGTTCGCTTGCTTTTGGCCAATTTATTTCTCATCTTCCGGCTCAAACGTTACCTACAAATTTGAACGGCGAGTTGGACCAACCATCTATTGGGTTTTTAAATTCTAATCGTTTTGATATGAATCATGGTTTTTCAGTTTCAATGCTTAATGTCGGCGGACAAAATATGAGTATGGCTGCATATACAAATCAGATTTCTTATTGGGCTAAAGATAATTTAAAATTGACAGCCAATATTTCATTGATGCAATCTACCCTTCCACAATTAAACCAAATGAATTCAAGTTTACAAAATGCCCAAATCGGGTTTGGAGCAAGCTTGGATTACACACTTTCTGACAATTCACATTTTTCACTTAATTTTCAGAACTATCCAACATACCAAAGGCCTATGAATCAATCACTCTTCACCCCAGGGCTTCGTTAAAGACGTGGCCAAACGAAAGAAAAAGAGACCTTTTTTCAGTAGCGGAAAAAAGTCTAATAAACGATCAAATCCACAAGGGGCGATCCTTAACTCTGCTATTGGAGTTGTAGGACTATTACTCGTCGCTTTCATTTTTTCCTTTACACAAAATGTGTCACAAAAAGGAATTCCCATTGAAGTAGAATTCCCAGATATGCCCAAACAACCTATACTTGCAGTTGATGTGTATGAACAAAATCCTATTGAAGATATTAAAGTTGAAATACTCAATGGAATGGGTGAAAAGGGAATTGCAAATAAATTAGCTATTTATCTAAGAAGAAATAATGTAGATGTATTAAAAGCAGATAATGCAGATCACCACAATTACCCTAATACAATTATTATTCAACGAAATGAAAATCTGAAGAGTTTGAAAAAAGTTGCAGACGCATTTGGGATTAATTATAAAGATTCAGGTAGAATTCATGTTGAACCAAATGAATCAACAGGTGTCGATGTAACCATTATTCTAGGAAAAGATATTAAATCATTTTTATCAATATCCGATTTTCTTAATTCAAATTAATCCGTTGTCTCACACTATAGAATCACCTGAAGCTTACCCAGAATCACTGGGACAAATAGCCGAATTAGCTCTTTCCAAAAAGGCAGACACTGTCGTAGGAATCGATGTTCGTGGATTAACATCCGTTGCAGATTATTTTTTAATTTGTTCTGCAGACACTGAACCACAAATAAAAGCAATTGTAGATAATATCCGTCGTGGTACACCTCATAAACCCTGGCATTTGGAAGGATATGAAAATTCTTCTTGGGTCCTTTTAGATTATATTGATGTGGTGGTACATGTTTTTAAAACAGAAGAACGAGACTATTACGGATTAGAAAAACTTTGGGCAGATGCCCCCACAATCCCCTTTGAAGATGAAGCACCTGAAGCAACACCTGAATGATGGTATTCGGGAAGCATTAAAAACACTCGCTTTCCCGGATAAACCATTTACTATAAGTCCTTCTAAAAATCCTGACTTTGGTGATTTATCCACTAATGTGGCTTTATTACTCACAAAAGATTTAAAAAAATCTCCTATTCAAATTGCGGAAAATATTAAAGGGCAATTAGATACAATCCAATTAAACCATATTGATTCTATTTCTGTGACACCGCCTGGATTTATCAATTTCACTCTTTCCGCTTCTTTTTATCAATCAAATCTAAAACTCATTTTAGACGCAGGTGATACGTTTGGTCGTTCATCCATTGGGAAAGGGAAAAAAGCAAATGTTGAATTTGTAAGTGCAAATCCTACTGGACCATTAACGGTCGGACATGGAAGACAAGCTGTATTGGGTGATACGGTGGCCAATTTATTAGAATGGAATGGGTTTGATGTAACTCGGGAATATTATTATAACGATGCAGGCCGTCAAATGCGTATTCTTGGGCAATCGGTTGAAGCACGCTATTTTGAGGCTTTAGGAAAACCATTTGAATTTCCGGAAGATGGATATCAGGGGAATTATATTATTGATATAGCGAAATCTATCATTCAACAACATGGTTCTGACTTAGAAAAAGGACATGACCAATTTCGGAAAACAGCCGAGAATACCATTTTTTCTGATATCAAAAATACTTTGTCCGAATTAGGCATTATTCATAATCATTTTTCAAATGAAAAATCCTTTTATGATAATGGGGCTATTGACCAATTATTATCGGACCTAAAAGCGAAAGAATTGATTTATGAATCAGAAGGAGCTACTTGGTTAAAAACGTCTGCTTTAGGAAAAGATCAAGATCGTGTTTATATCAAAAGTTCAGGAGAGCCTACTTATCGCCTTCCTGATACAGCGTATCACCGAAATAAAGTTGAGCGTAATTTTGATGAAATAATTGATATTTTTGGCGCAGATCATGCGGACACTTATCCGGATGTATTAGCCGCCTTAGATGCTTTGGATGTTCCGGTGGATCATATTCGCGTTTTAATTCATCAATTTGTGACTTTATTACGTGAGGGTGAAAAAGTAAAAATGTCCACTCGAAAAGCTAATTTTGTTACATTAGAAGATTTAGTGAATGAAGTAGGCAAAGATGTGGTTCGGTATTTCTTTATTATGCGAAGTATGACAAGTCATTTGGATTTTGATCTAGATTTGGCTGCTGATCAATCCGATAAAAATCCTGTTTTTTATTTACAATATGCCCATGCACGAATTGCCAATATTATAAAACATGGTGAATCTCTTGGCCATTCATTTTCTCAAGAGTTTGATCCAACACTTATTTCTGAAAAGGAAGAATTCACTCTTATTAAACATTTAATGCGTTTCCCGGAATTGAGTGAACACTTATATGAATCATTAGAGCCCCAGATGCTTGCCACGTATCTTCAAGAGTTGGCAGCTCATTTTCATAAATTTTACGGAAAATGTAAAGTGATTACAGATGATTCTGCCTTGACACAAGCTCGTCTTGCTTTGATTACATGTGCAAAAATAACGCTTGGAAATGGATTACGCATTTTAGGTTTATCAGCTCCAGACCGTATGTAATATGATTGATTTTGTCCATTCTGAAATAGAATTTTTCTTACTCTGTATTACCACTCTTTTCACCTTAATCAATCCATTGGGAATATCCCCAATATTATTGGTCATGACGGAACGATTTTCTTCGGAACAAAAAAAAGCCATTGCATGGAAAGGATCTTTAACCGCCGGAATGACACTCATTGTTTTTGCTGTATTAGGGTCTCTCATATTTAATTTTTTCGGCATTACCATTGAAGCATTTCAAATTATGGGTGGCATAATCTTTTTTCGAAGTGGACTTCGAATGTTAGAAGCAAAAGTGGGCCGATCCAGAACGACTCAAACGGAACAAGATGAATCAGAAGATCATGATGATATTGCCATAAGCCCGATTGGCATTCCACTCATTGCAGGACCAGGCGCTATTACTGCATCTATGCTATTATCCAGTCAAACGCCTGAATTTTATAGTTATGGCACATTGATATTTTCCATCATTTTAGTATTATCTACTGTTTATCTTATATTGAGAAATGGTGATTTAATTATAAAAGGGATGGGTTATACAGGTATGCGCATTATTCAAAGAATCATGGGACTCATTCTAATGGTTATTGCAGTCCAATTTGAAATAAATGGTATTGGAACCGTTTTAAAGCAATTCCTTCAATAATCTAGTGGTTTCCGCTGTGGAAGACTTTGTAGTTTTTTATAATTTAGACCGTGTATGGCATTTAGATCGAAGTGAAGAGTCTGCTTTGAAAACTGGAATTTGTTGAGTATAAACAATAGTTTATAGGCTTTAACCATAGAAGATTCCACGCCGAAAGCGACACTGAATGACGGTGATTTTTTATATAGTAAAGACCCTGCGATGTCATTCAGAACAAGAGAAACGAGTGAAGAATCTTTTCAGTTAACTGTAAGAACTAAACCCCTTTTAGCAAGATTTTTAGGTTTATCCACAAAGATTCTTCGCTAGGATTACTCTTCCCAAGTATCATCAATTTTGGTTTTTCGCTCTGAAAATATTTGTGTTTGATACCAATTTTACCGGAAGGGAATAATCATTATGGACGATGGAACATTGCAAAATAACCCATAAATGAACACATGTGAACCAATTCAATAATTCATTATTTATATATTTATTTATCTTTTTTTGCTAATATTATATATATATTGTATGTATATCCATCGTACCATTATATTTCATCACCATTATATCGCAAATATCTATTAAAACTGGAGTCAATCATGACACTCAAAAAAACAACAGCAGTAACATTGGCTATATTATTCATCTTTAGTTGCCAATCGTATGTTTCCGATGGAGATTCTTCACTCTATTACAATGGGATTAAGGTATCTGAAGAGAGTCCATCTTCTATATCTCATAATGAAAATATGAATGCTCGTGGCGTAACGCCAAATGGAGAGATTGAGTCTAGCCCTCCCTATGGAACTGTCTATGGTCATGAGAATGACCCGAATCATGTTTATGTGTCCCACGGAGGCGAATTATTGTCTTCCGGTTCATGGACAGGCCACATCTTCTCAGATATATACCAAATTACATTATACCCACAAACGAAAGCTTCATGGAATCAACTCACCGATGTGACTATTCAAAATGCAATAGATTGTTACTATTTAGATTATAATGGTACATGGCGTTCTATCACAGGGAATGGCACCATTGAAACATGGAGTATAAAAACAGGCAATCAGGGTACAATTGATATTTATTCTGATGATGAAATTGATCTTGAACTTTCAGATGATTAAACCCAATAAGGACTTATGAAAAAACATAACAAAAAACAAAACCAATTTATTCAATACATTTCCAAAACTGCTATATCAGACCCTGTTTATTTAAGGCAACTCTTAGATCAAACAAAAGGTCAACAAAGCGACTCCTTAGATTATCAAGTTATTGTACAATCAGGCCATTGTTTGGCGAATACAATAATGGGTGATTTTATCAATGCTAAAAAAGATGTGGATGCATTAGTATCTATTATCCGAGATCACCCCAATGAAATACAAGATGATATCATATCTTTCGCCTATAATGAAGTAGGGTATTATTATTATAAGATTGACGATTTTACTCAAGCGAAGCGTTATAAATCCTATTCACTGGACATGGCTATAAGTGAGACAGCTAAGCTTATTGCAGAAAGAAATATGATTGAGTTGTTGTTGAATGAGAAACGTGCTGAAGCTTCTGACATGATTCGGGTCGCGAAAGCCATAAAACAGAAAGGATTATTTGGGGACTATGTGATGACCCAACTCAAACTGGGCAATTATTATTTACATGAAAATGCATTTGAGGAGGCAAAACATTGTTTCGACAAAGGAATGCGTATAGCAAAAAAGTACCAATTACACCATCCCACTCTATCAATACAGATTTCTCTTGGTATTTTGTATATTCGCCAAAAAAAGTTCAAAAAAGCTATACGAATATTAACGCCATTAGCACAGGATCATATAACCACATTTGGTAAAATTGTAGCTACGGCAAACTTAGCTCAAATTGAAAAGGTAACCGGAAATTATTATGGCGCCATTACATTAGCAAAAATGGCTGTAAAGCTTGCAAAAGAAAAAAGATGTTTTAGCCATACACCCATTTTTTATCATTTTATCGGTGAAATTTATAAGAAATATTTAAACCAAACGGAGAAGGCATTGTATTATTATAAATTGGGGTATGATGCTGTCATGGAATTGGTTGATGTAGGCATTACCCTAGAAGGGGAACGATTGAATGTGGTGAAATACTATAATAAATTTCTAGAAAAATCATGGGTGGATTTAAAAGAAAAATCAAATATTCAAACTCATTTTGACTTTGCATTGCACAAACCTTGGAAAGAAATACAAACACTATTTCAATTTCATTTATTGATCGCTCACAGGGACCGGCATCAATTTGTAGATCACCTATTAAACCAATTAGACATGAAGCCTCCTACCTACTATGCTATCCAAAATCGGTTAAAAAAGGCTGGATTTATTGTCCCTGGAATAAAGGAGCCTATTACTCCAGAAATGAGAGATACACTTAATCACCCATTAATGGATTATATTTTGAACCATGTGTATACGATTAGTTGGAAAAAAGCCAATAAACAGTTTGAAAGAGATGTATTTCAATTTTTATTTCACGCTTATGGATCAAACCGGAGGCAGATGGAATCTATTCTCAAAATAAGTTATCCTAATATTTGTATTAAAATGAATAATGTAGGCAAATATCAATCGAATTATGAGTAATACATTTTATATAGAAGAGAATTGTGAAAAAGAGAGCCCCGTTGCAAATGTTTACCTGCCATTTTTTTGGGAGGGAGACAACACACAACGGGGGCTCCAAAGGCGCCTAAAGACTGATACAATACCCCATAAAAACAGAAAGGAAAATAACATGAGAACATTAATAAATTTCATTAAATCGATAGCGATAGTCAGTTTGGTTTTCGCACAAAATTATCAACAAGATAATTTTGTGCTCAAGTTCCATCAAGGGCAGACAATCACCTTCCAATTAGGAGATGATAATAGATATGAATATGGGATCGTTGAATTAGATGCGCTTAATGATCAATATGATGTATTAAGATTAGAAAAAATGTTCGTCGATGAAGTTGATAATGAATTATCGCACTTTTATCGTGTATGGTTTAATTCATCTCGATCCGATATTGACCGTATATCCAATTCATATCAATCATTGTCTTCAGTTGAGTTTGTCGAGTTACAATCAGATATGGAACTATTATCGCAAAATCACCCTAATGACCCGCTTTATAATTTTTCTATAAATAGCGGTTCTGGAACACAAGAGCAGTGGTACCTTTATAATGATAATGATATGAATAATAATGGACAAGTAGATGGTACAAATCGAGCAGATATTTACGCTCCTGAAGCATGGGCAATTCAAACAGGTAGGGCTGACGTTATTTTATCATTTTCAGACTCAGGTATAGAATGGGATCATGATGATTTAAAAGACAATATATGGATTAACGTTGAAGAGGATGCAAATGGAAATGGGCAATTTGATAATTTCCCTATTGCTAATGGAGGTGATTTTGGAGATGCTAATAGTGATGGTTGCCCAGGTGGATGTGGCGTTGATGATGATGGCGATGGGTATATTGACTTCAATGATCCAGGGGTCATTTCAATTTATACAAATGGGTTAGATGATGATGGCGATGGGTATATTGATGAGGATTCTCCAGGGCAAGTAGGGTACGACGATGATGGCGATGGAGTAATTGATGATTATGATGGAGCAATATACGATGATGATGAAAATGGGTATGTTGACGACGTAATAGGTTTTGATTTTAGGCACTGGGATTCAGAACCAGAACCAGATCAAAATTATAATCATCGTGGTCATGGTACAGCAATAGCTGGGGATATGGCTGCTGTAACTAATAATGGAGTTGGGGTCTCGGGAGTCGCTTGGGGTTGTAAAATAATGACTACAAAGATATTTGGGCAAGGGGGTAATTGGCGCTCTGATGAAGCATTATACTATTCTGCCAAAAATGGCGCTCAAGTACATAATATGAGTTGGTTAGGGCCAGTATCAAATGCAACGTTATCTGATGTATATTTTAATAAAAATATGCTATTAGTAGGATCAGCCGGGAATTCTAATCTTTCATATGCATTTTATCCTTCTAGTAATACAAATGTGATAAGTGTTGCAGGGATAGGTTCTTACGACCAAAAATCTTCTAACTCAAATTATGGTAGTACTGTTGAGTTATCTGCTGCTTATAGCCCAATTACAATTGTATGGCTAAATAATACCTATGCTTTTTTTGGTTCTGGGACATCTCATTCATCGCCAATTGTGGCGGGTGTTGCCGGCTTGATAATTTCTGAATTCCTTGATGCAGGATATTCAAATTATACTGTACAGAATGTCAGAGATATTTTAGATGGTACCGCTGACAATATTGATTATGCCAATCAAGGATTAGCTTGGGAAGGGTTGATGGGCCATGGGAGAGTAAATGCCTATAACGCCCTTAATCTAATAGTATCTCCTCCTCTAACACCGACTGGATTTACCGTATCAGGAAACACAGGTGATTCTCCATTATGCTCATGGTCAGCAAATTCAGAACCGGACTTAGATGGTTATAAATTGTATAAAAATGAAGCAAACTCCGGATGGGCATTATTTCGAACATTCGATAAAAGTATTACTTCTTATACAGATTATAGTGTAATCATAGGTGCCGGCGGGAAGTTTTCAGATAATGTATGTTACAAAGTGTCAGCGACCGATTTAACTGGCAACGAATCTTCCCCTACCTTTCAACGCTGTAAACCATTAGGAAGTGTAAGCAGACAGGTAAACTTAACATCCATGGATGAATTTTTTCCATTTGAAATGGGTAATACCTGGCAGTATTTACGCTATAGGGTTGAATCTTCAGATACAACAATCAGCCTTTTTTCAATAATCGATGCATACGAAGAAGACGGACAATCCTTTTTCACTTTTGATTCCTTTCCAGGTCTTGACAGTATGCGTACAGTTCGCCTAGATACAAGTACTGGTGAAATATTTTTGGATGATGATTGTTTGTGGTTAAACCCACATTTATCCGTAGGAGATACACTTTTAGATGATTCCTGTTTTAACCACATTCAATATTTTGAATCAATTGAATCAGGTTATTATTTTGATCAAAACGGAGAAATACGTAATTACCATCAAAGTGATATGTTAATGGGCTATCATAACTTTCAATTATTTGAAGGAATGGGTCCCATTCAAGTTGAGACAAATGATGGTTTTACAACCTCATTAAACTATGAGTTAGTTGCGGCTGAAATCAATGGTGTCATTTATGGTGAATTTGTGCATGTTGAAGGTGAAGGCATTTTATCACAATCTTTCAAACTTGAAACACCTTATCCTAATCCATTTAATCCAACGACTATGATTCAATATATGCTTGAATCTAATGGCACGGCCAAGATACAGATATTTGATGTGAATGGTCGGTTGATTGAAACATTGGTAGATGGCATTATCCAAGCAGGGGCACATGATATTCAATGGAATGCAGGACAACAACCCAGTGGAGTCTATTTTGTTAAACTCACATATGGGAATAAAATAAAGACGCAGAAAATCATGTTATTAAAATAACTGTGAAAAAGAGAGCCCCGTTACACACGTTTACCCACCATTTTCTGGGAAGGGGGACAACACACAACGGGGGCTCCAAAGGCGCCTAAAGACTAACACAATACCAAACAGAAAAGCCTGCCTGCCGAAGTAGCACGTAGGCTGGGAAAGATATTGTGATTAAAGTTAATCATAATTGTCTTTCTTAAAAAGTAATGGAAAGTACTATGAAAAAGATAACAATGATTGTTTTACTAGTATGGAGTATTTCTATTGTAAATGGTCAAGTGCGATTTCCGGGAGAACTCCGCTTTCAAAATGTACCAGGATCAGCTACAATTACATTAATATCTCAATCAACTGCTTGGGATGAAGACTATGATATTTTGACAAATGCTAGTTATTTGAATATTACTATAAATAATGGTCAAACAAGCATGTATTTGGATTTTATTACTGACGATGCGCCTGGAACGGGTCAAGATGGAACAGTAGCATATTCATTATATGAAGTTTCTTTTGGAACATATTCATTTTATATTGATTATCGGGACTGTAATTATGCCATTGGGAGTTCAGAGTATAATGCAACAGACATAATATTAAATTGGAATTCTACGACTGGCCAGTTTACAAGAACAAGCGTTAGAGGGTCAAGCTTAAATATTATTGCTCAAGATGAAGTCATTACTGCATGGGGAGATGGATATACAAATCCTGGATATTCACCATCCGTTTCTTGTCTACAAGCATCCAATCCTACAGCATTAACTGCATTATCTGATTATAACCATCACCCACGGTTTACATGGACTGGGAGTGAGCCAAGTAGCGCTACGTATAATATATGGAGAAAATTTGGTCGATTTGGAACTTATACTATTCTTGCTTCTAATGTATCATCAACGACATATACCGATTATACTGTATCAACAAGTTCAAATGGATTAAACTGCTGGTATAAAGTAAATGCTGTTAATAATAGTCATACGTCACCAGGTTTTACGAACGAAATCCAATATCGTGTATGGAACTCGAGACAAATATTTATGGGAGATGAAGTCCCTATTACATATAATCTGCAAAAGGCCTACCCAAACCCCTTTAATCCAAAAACAACGATACAGTACGGATTACCTGTTTCATCCCATATTACATTTACCATCCATAATATGGTGGGACAACTGGTAAAAACGATTCAATCTAAAGATATACCTGCAGGATATCATTCCATTCAATGGAATAGTTTAAATGATGCGGGAGAGAAAGTCCCCAGTGGCATGTACATCGTCCAAATGAAAGCCACATCCACAAATGGAAAGAAGCATTTTACTAACGCACAAAAAATAGTTTTACTTAAATAACCCAAAAAAAGGAGTCAACCATGAAACAGATAATATATAGCATTATCTTCATAGTATGCATAAATCCCATGCCCGCAGTGGTCATACCCGATGGGTGGTCAAATAAAACACTATCCACATCAACTAT
>CAZGFQ010000003.1:64465-93861 GCA_964525185.1 uncultured bacterium | reverse complement strand
GTAATCCAATTCTTATTTAATCAATACCATTTTTCTTGAATCGGTATGGTATCGGCTCTACACCAACCACCATTATCACAGATTCAAAAGGGAATATCCTTCAGAAAAAGCAAGGTGGAATGAGCAAAGCTGACTTCCTCGAGTTTTTAGGAAAATTGGATTTATCTAGCGTAGAAGATCTATAAAGTTATATGACACCATTACTAAACTATTAGGAATAATGAAATCATAATTTACTCGATTCTAGATCGAACAATCCACGTTGTTTTATACCCTGTATTTTTTAATTCTTTTTGCAGAATAACTGCATCATTTCGGGCAATACAATTTCCGACGCGGATTTTATAGAATGGTGCATCAAATGTAAGATAAACGGAATCAGTTAATGTCGCGGATGATTCGCGAAAAAAAGATTGTGCTTCATTGGCTGATTGTGTTTCATATATTTGAACCCTAAATCCATCTTCGCTTTCCCTTTCAACCGTTTTTGTAGAATCAATCAATCCCCAATATTCCGGGCTAAAAACTTGATTAATGACTAAAGGCCATTTTAGGGGCGGTTCTTTTGCAGAATCAGGGTGAAACCAAAATAAGGAATCCGGAGATTGCCCTAATACGACTCCAACCATTAATAACGATAATAAACCAATGTTTCGCATACCTATAATTTTCGTATGGTTCCCGCAGGAATCCACCCTTTTTTACCATCAATTAAAATTATTTCTACCCATCTGTCTTCCCAAGCAACAATATCCGCTTTTGTCCCTTCGTTGACTCGAAATAAAATGGAATCATTTCTTTCAAATGGACCAGAATACACATCCACACCATTTCTTATTAATATCCCGGATATATGATCTGAATTGGACCAATATTTATCCAAAGCGATGGCATGAATTAAAATGGATAACACGGTAATAATCATACCAATATTCCCTGTTATTCCTCCATACACACCAAAGAGGCGTCTAACGCCAAAAATGAGCACCGAAACCAATAAAAGAATAGCACCCATTAGAACGATTTCATTCAGCGTTAAACTTCGTTTGAATTGTCTGTATTTTGACAGGATAAAACCAAGATCCGGGTGATCCATCCGATCAACAATACGTGCATTTGCTAAATCTAAATTATAAAGTGCATCCCTATTTCTAGGATCAAGTTGTAGCGATTTTTCATAAGCCCAAATGGAATGGCCAAATAAATGTTGCCGAAAATAGGCATTCCCTAAATTATAATATAAGGCACTACTTTCCATTCCTTGACTGAGAATCGATTCATATTGATTTGCTGCATCTTGAAATAATTCTTGATTCATGGATTCATTTGCTGATTCAAATAAAGGTCCCATTTCGCTTCCTTGCATAAAAACAGTCAAAAACAGGAATACCATTAGAAATTTTTTCATGATAATTCCCTTTCCACTTGATCCAGAAGCTGGTGTGTATCTGATAATATGGTTTCAACAAGAATATCTCCGCCGGGAGCAAATCGCCCTGCATCGCATTGATTTACAAGGGTTAAAACAGAATCCAAAAGGGATGCGGATATTTTATCTGTTAATACTGTTTGAATTTGATTCGCATCAAGATTGGGCGATGTTAGGTGAAGTTTTTCATATAAATACATATAGATCGTTTGACTCGCTAACGTAAAAGGATCATCCGTATTTTGTTTCAATGATTTTTTTGCCTTTTTAAGAGCGCCTCGGGAAATACGACCCGTTTCGGTGGATAAGCGATAATCAGTTGCATTATGAACCCAGCTTGGCATCAAGAGTAGTACAATGACAATTCCGTAAATCCATAAAATATGCCGACTGACAGTATTTCGTTGCATGGAAAACCATTTTGAAGGTTTTGTATGTATAAAACGAATATCTTTCCCTAATAATTCTACTTCCCGTTTAGTGAATTCACCCGACAAAGAAGCATTTTCTTTTCCTGCTACCACGGAGACAGCTATTCCTTGAGTTTCAGATTTTTCCCACGTTCCCGTGGATGGATTAAAATAAGACATACTTACACGCGGAATAAATATATTTCCCGCTTGCCGTGGAATAAGAATATACTCCCAACTCATTGTACCCGTTAAAGCGTCGCGAAACGGATCTTTTTTAAAGGATTCTTTTGGCGGAAATGCTTCCACAGTTTCAGGAAATTGAATTTCAGGGAGAGAAAATTGCCCCATATTCCCTGTTCCTTTTAATCGGACAGTATAGGTAAATCCTTCATTTACTTTTACGGAATCATCATCCACTGTTGCAGATAAAATAAAAGACCCAACGGCGCCGGAATAGTCATACGGCTTTTTAGCTGGATAGGGTTTAATTGCAATTTGCTTTTCTGGAGATTGAATATGTTTTGTTACTGTTTCTGTAAAAAAGGAATCAAAAAATGGATCAAACACAGGACTTCTTCTCGAGGTTCGTCGATTTGTCTTTTTTTCCATTTGTCCCTGAACAGATAAAGATGGAATGGTTAATGAGCCTGTTTTGGTTGGGAATAATGCAACTTTATATAAATCAGCCGCTTGATAGGATTTTCCATCAAGTGTTACATTTCGAAATTTTAAGGATCGCGGCGTATACACAACTTCAGACCAAAAACCGACAAAATCGGGTAAATTGTAAGGCGACGGTGAAAAATTGACACTTCGATATAATTTATATGTAACTGTAATCTGTTCCCCCACAAAGGCCATTTCTTTATCTAATTCTGCTCGAATAAATATGTCTGCATCGCTCCCTTGAGCTCCTTTCCCAACGTGGATTTTTACTGAAGTAGTGAGATAGGTTTTTTTGCCCAATGTAACCGATAATCGGGGAATACTTAAGGTGCCTGACTTTTTAGGAAGGAAGGTCCACGATAAAACACGGGAACTTGTCATTCGCCCATTGACCCATTGAATATTTGTTTGTTGCCCTGGTCCACTGACTAAATCAAAATCTTTAAGAATGGGAGATATATCCACATCAGGCATATCATCTGAATCCACCGCTTCAATTTTAAACGTAACCGTCTCCCCCATGGATATTCGTGTTGCATCCACAGTTGCATTAATGGTTTGCCCAACGAGACTTGAACTCGCAACCAAAGCCCAAAATACTATTAATATGCTCCATTTAGCGTAACGCATGATATTTACCAGTCTTTTTCCAATTTACGCGTTTTTGCCCGAGATATTTGGCGTTTCTGGTTAATCTGTTCTTTATCTTTTAATGCATTTAAAATGGCTTCAGCTTGAACGCGATCATCGCTTTTTGGTTGTTCATCTTTAGCGTCATTGGATTGGCTAGATTGTTTGTCTTGTTCTTTCTGTTCTTCAGATTCATTTTGTTTTGCCTGTTCTTGCTCTTTTTGCTCTTTCTCATCCTGCTTTTCATCTGAATTCTGATTTTGTTCTTCTTCTTGCTCCTGGTTTTGATCTTCTTTATTCTGATCTTTATTTTCCTGATTCTCCTTTTCTTTATTTTGAGAATCTTGGTTTTGATCTTGATCGTTCTTTTTGTCTTTATTATCCTTATCTTGATCTTGATCTTGGTTTTGGTCTTGATTTTGCTGCTCTTGCTGTTGGAGCATGTGTTTTACAGTTTCATAATTAAAACGAGCATCTTCATCTTTTGCATTTAATTCTAGTGATTTTCGATAAAAGGCTAATGCTTCTTCCAATTTTTGTTGATCATGTAAAATATTTCCCATATTAAACAATGCTTTAGATTGAAGTTCCGGGTTATCACTTTCCATCACTTGATTAAATGATTGAACTGCTTTTTCCAAATCTTTTTGTTGATAAGCAGAAGCACCGAGTCCGAAAAGAGCGTTTGAATCATTTTTTCGTTTCAACAATACATTTTCATAATACGATTGTGCTTTATCAAATTCTTTTTTGTCATAATGCGCTTGCCCTTTGTCCTGGGCAATGACAGTACTTAATCCAATGACGAATAATAGAAATTGTTTGCTAATCATGTGGTCCGTTTTTGACAGGTTTTGTTGGAAGTATTAATCCTATTAAAAGGAATAATAATGAAATGAATGTTGGAATTTGGTAACGGTCTTCATATTCAGAGAATTCATGTGTACTGACTGTTCTTTTTTCCATATGATTAATCGCATTCGCAATATCATCCGCTGTATCACTATTATTAGAAAAACGGAAATAATGCCCACGGCCCGCATCAGCAATTTCTTTTAAGATCGATTCGTTTAACATAGTTGTAATTAATTTACCTGTTTTATCCCGTTTGTACTCTTGCGAATTTTTAGTTGAAATTGGAATTAATGACCCTGTTTTTGACCCCACACCAACCGTATAAATGGACATTCCCGTTTCAGCTGCTTCACGTGATATATCGATAGCTTTTCCTTCATGATCTTCTCCATCCGTAACTAGAATTAATACTTTATATTTTTCACTTTCTTCAGTGAAGGCTGATAGTCCTGTTTCCAATGCAGCACTTAATGCAGTTCCTTGTGTGGGAATCATTTGGGTATCAATATCATTCAAAAAGAGTTGTGCCGCTTCATAATCTGTTGTCATCGGTAAATACAAATGGCTAGACCCAGCAAATACAATTATCCCAACTCGATCTCCTTTTAGCCCGCGAATGAGTCGAGAAATTTCAAATTTAGCTTTTGCTATTCGGCTAGGCTTTACATCTGTGGCGTCCATACTCACTGATGTGTCCAACGCAAAAACAAGATCGACACCTTTTCGTTCGACTGGTTTAATGCGTGTACCAATTTGTGGTCCTAAAATGGCTAGTCCAAGAAAAAGAAGCCCCCAAGAAAAAAGTCGGTTTTTCCACTTCAACATTTCCATATTTAAACTAGAGAATAGATGAGTCTGCACTTTATCACTTATACCTGAAAATAGGACACCCTGCTTCTTTGCCTTAATAGACCACATTATCCAAAGTAGAATAAACAGCCCTAGAAGGATAAATCCATATGGATATCGAAATGCCATTAGGTGCGGCTCCTAAAAATGGACCGATTTAGTAGTTGAGATAAAAGCCCAAAAATAAAGGCTGGTAGAAGAAACCAAATATATAAATCTTTATGTCTGGTAAATGTTTTTACTTCAATTTCAGACCGCTCTAATGAATCAATTTCTTGATATATTTCTCTGAGAGCATCTGTGTATTTTGCTCGAAAATATTTACCATACGTCTTATTAGCAATTTGTTTTAGCGTTTCTTCATCAATCTCATTTCTGATCAATCCACGCCCGGGAATTCGTGTTGTTGATTTATCTGTTCCAATACCAATTGTATATATTTTGATTCCAAATTCTGCAGCCAAGTCAGACGCGGTAATAGGATCTAATTCGCCCGCATTATTACTTCCATCGGATAATAAAATCATAACTTTACTTTTTGCTTGGCTTTGGCGGAGTCTATTCGTTGCATTTGCAATAGCCATTCCGATGGCCGTTCCATCATAATCTCGCGTAGCAACCTTCACTTCACTCAAGAGTCCTTTTAATACAGACATATCAACAGTTAAGGGACATTGAATAAATGTTTGCCCTGCAAAAACCAATAATCCAATTCGGTCGCCCTTTCGACCTGAAATAAATTCAGTAGCTGTCTTTTTGGCCGCTTCAAGTCGATTTGGTTTAAAATCATCTGCCAACATACTACTACTAATATCTAAAACCATGACCATATCAATCACTTCCATTTTGGACTCTTCCATATGGTCAACTAATTGGGGCCTTCCCAACCCTATGATTAATAATATTAAAACACTTATATTTAATCCCATCAAGATACGATGACGATTTTTTCCCCGATGTGCAAATGCCTTTTGAAATGGTTTTGACGATGAAACTTGTATTGTTCCTTCGTTGAATCTTCCTTTACGATTATACCATAATAGAAAGACAGGTATAAGACCTAGACAAAACAAATATAATGGGTTTTGAAATGATATCATTTAAGGAAAAGGGTTCTTTGTTTTACACTGTACGATTTTATTAAAATTTGGTTCCACACATCTGACCAAAATAAAAGGCCGATGAACAGATAAATCTGGTGCATTGGCCTTTATAAAATGGGGAAATGTGACTCAGAAATTATTCTGAAGCATCCTCTTTTTTCTCAGATGCGTTTTTGACAGTATCTTCCACATTTTCAATTTCTTTTTTTGCGCCATCCACTGCCCCTTTAAATTCATTAATCCCTTTCCCAAGACCTTTTGCTAATTCAGGTAAACGTTTTGCACCAAATAACAGCAATACAATGAGTAATATGAGAATAATTTCTCCTGTACCCAAATTAAATACGGCATATATAACTTCATTTTGATTCATAAATATCTCCAATTGTTTCTATCTAAAATATCTCAAAAAATAGTAAGCGGATGAAAATCCAATTACACTTGTGAAATTTACTTTAATTGATAACCCGAATTTAAGTGTAATCACCTTCAGGTCTAGCATAATGACGCCTAACTCATTTCCAACTAATCCTGCCAAATCAAACCCAAAACTTGTAAGGAAAAAATCTTTCACTACGCCATCCGGCAAAAAGGTACCGATTAATTCTCCTACAATCCCACCTAGAGCAGCTCCGAGAAATAATCCGACTATAATGAGAGATATTGTCCTTTTATTCATGGCAGAAATTAAGACTCATTTATGTTTGACTCATGATTATTTTCATCATGCGCATGATGGTTTCTTTGTACAGCCATCCATCTAAAAATATTCCAACTAATATAAAAAAGAGATAATGGAAGGAGTACATATCCTTGCCATATCCCTAAAGATATGACCGTAAATATAAAAGCAATGAGTAAAAATGAATTGGTTGCACCGGACTTAAATGATAGTAATGGAAATTTTGAAAAAGGAACACGACTAACCATTAAAAAGCCCAAAATTGCAACTAAAACCAAAGCAGTCCTTGGGTCACCATGGTCCCCATTCACTTCTAAGTTGAAAAATAAATAAGCAAATAATGTTATGGTAGCAATGGGTGTTGAAAGCCCTATTGTATAATGTTTAGCCACATCAGGATCTTGATCTAAATTGAATTTAGCTAAACGTATCGTCCCAAACATAAGTGGTAAAAAACTATACATAGCCCCTAACACAGGTGGTAATCCAGCTACATAAAGTTTATAAACAAGTACGGATGGTACAATACAAAATGAAACTGTATCTGCCATTGAATCAAATTCAACTCCAAATCGAGATGAAATGCCCAACATACGAGCTATTTTTCCATCAAAAACATCAAAAATACCTGCAATAAGAATGAAAATACCAGCTAAAACAACTTGTCCTTCCATGATAAGTCCAATGGAAACAAAGCCTAAGAACATATTTAGGACTGTCAAGAAATTTGGTATAAACCTTTTTCTAGCTAATTTTCTTTTTTCCTTTTTATCCATTCCATTCTCCTATGATAGACTGATTCCCCGTAACCTTTTGTCCTAATTCTACCTTAATAGTTACATTCATGGGTAATATTAAATCTGTCCTACTTCCAAACATGATAAACCCTAATCGATCACCTTTTGACATACTATTTCCTTCTTTAGCATAGCAATGAATTCGACGAGCGACTAGGCCAGCTATTTGCTTCAACCCAACCTTACCACGATTGGTAGAAATTTCAATAACTGTTTGTTCATTTTCATCAGATGCCGCATGATCGAAAGCGGCTAAAAATTTTCCTTTTTTATATACAACAGATTCGAATGAGCCATCAACCGGCATTCGATTTGTGTGCACATTAAAAACATTTAAAAAGATTGAAATGAGTTGCCGCTCTTCTCCTGTAGTGGCATCCGTAATTGATTTTACAGTAACAATTTTTCCATCTGCAGGTGAAATAATATTATTATCTCCTTCTGGAATAGATCGATAAGGATCTCTAAAAAAGTTTAATGAAAATATAAATAGGAATAAAAAGATATATCCTGTCCAGGCCAAGATTCCTTCATTAATAATGCCAAAGGAAATCAATGCTAACACTAAACTTCCTATTAATATATATTTACCTTCTGGTGCAAGTCTCAATCGAAAGCTCCTAGTTTTAATTTTACTGTTTTGTATTTTCCATCACGATATATTTTTAATTTAAGAATATCGCCTGACCGTTTATCCATTTCTGAAATAATATTTCGAATATCTCGAGGTTGTTGAACTTTTCTGCCAGCAACTTTTACAATTACATCACCCGGTGTAAGTCTCGCTTGTTCTGCAGGACTCCCTTGTTCAACTTCAACTACAATAACACCTTCATTTAATTCTAATTCTAAATATCGCGCTAAACTACGACTTAAAGGCTGCACTCCTAATCCTGTTCTAAAACTCCGATTAATGCGACCTTCAATTTTTAATTCCTCTGCAATATCAATTGCTTGATTGATTGGTATAGCAAACCCAATTCCAATAGACCCTTTATACGCATTATTGCCCGTAAATATAAATGTATTAATTCCAATAACATCACCAAGAGCATTCACCAAAGGTCCGCCACTATTTCCCGGATTAATGGCAGCGTCTGTTTGAATCATATCTTGAAAAACTTTCCCTGATTCTTGTCGTCCAAAATTCATATGGGTCGCACTAATAATGCCAGCACTCGCTGTAGGTTGATCACTCATATCAAATAAATTAAATGGATTTCCCAATGCAATCACCCATTCACCAATAATAATATCATCAGAATCACCAAATTCAGCATATGGAAAATTCCGTCCATCTAGCTTTAGTAAGGCTAAATCCGTTGTTTGATCAAACCCAATGATTTCAGCGTCATATTCATATCCACCTGTTAATGTGACTGTTATTTCTACTGCATTTTCTATGACATGAAAATTTGTTAATACATATCCATCTGGACTAATAACGACACCACTTCCCGATGATTGAGAAGGAATATTCATTCCAGATGGTGGCAAAAAGAAAGAAAAGAACGGATCTCTATAATACATTTGTTGATTCTGGACCACATTGATACTTGCGACCGATCGACCTACCTTTTTAATAGCCCGGGTAATGGCTGATTCTCTCCCTTGAGATACACCGCCAAAACTAACACTTATCCATGTGGCTAATATTAATATGTTTCTAAAATTTTGTTTATGCATAATCCACTCGATCAAGGAACAATCCTTGCGCTGGTGCTTTGAAAATTTGGACATTTTTTTGTGGAGAGTCCAACAAATCATTTATTTTTTTCAATGGCATTTTACCATAATTATTTTGAATAGTACATCCAACAATATATCGAACCATATGGTGAAGAAATCGATTTGCCGATATTAAAAAGACGATCATTCCATTCTCTTTTTTCCATTCTGCATTAAAAATAATGCATTGAGCATGCTCTAATTCTTCATTGAATTTACTAAAGGATAAAAAATCATGTGTCCCGCAGAAAATGCCAGCGCATTCATTTAATTGATCAATATTTAGTGACTTTGTCATCCAACATTGATTGCGATACATTATTTTTTGCTCTAGCATGCATTGATATCGATAATGTCGCTTCACAGCTGTAAATCGTGCATGAAAAGAATCATCGACCATTTCCAACGCCATGATTCGACAATCATGTGGCAAATGTCCATTAATTGCATTCATTAACGACAGTTCATCCAAACGAGTCTCAAGATCAAAGTGAGCTACTTGCCCCATTGCATGGACGCCCGTATCAGTCCGTCCTGCTCCATTCACAACTATTCTAGATTCGCTTGAGAATGGTTGGAGTGCTTTTTCAATAACTCCTTGTACTGTGCGATCTGAAGATTGAAGTTGCCACCCAAAAAATGCAGACCCATCATACTGAATCTTTATTTTATATCGCGCCATAATAATTTAAGATGCCATAGGAAAGCAGGATAGCTGAAATAGTAAGTCCATCCAAGAGTGTAAGTGGATTGTATGGATAAACGCCCCGTATAGATTGTTTACCGTAGTCTCTAAGAAGCATTACTTGAGTTAATTGATCTGATTTTTTAAGACTCGTATGAATAAAATAAGGTAATTCATTTGAGAATGTTTTTATTTTATCCATTCGAGATATGGGCACAGATAAACCTAATGATTTTCGCCCTCGAAAAATATGCTCCCATTCAGACTGGAGATTGGGCAAAAAGCGTAATATTGTTTCAATAAATAGAATAAAGTCTTCCCCCACTTTCCCATTGAATCCAAGTTGAAGCCTTGCACTTCTTAAAGCAGTAATAATATACGTTTTCTTCTCTGAAAGTAAATAAAATGACATGAATGAAACCATAATCCATAATCTCATGGTTGCCATCGTAAAATGAAATAATATTTCATTCCAAGTCATGGGTGTAAAAAATAAAGAAATGCCAATGAAGGTGATTCCCAAAACAGGAAAATAGATGAAAAATGGTTTTATTGTATTAAACCATAATGATAATTTATTTTTATGAGTCCAAGCAATAAAACCTAAAATTGGAATAAAAAAAAGGAAATGGTCACCTTGGCTGATGAGTAATGGTGCTAACGCCAGATTTAAATAAAGAAATAATTCTGTAATTGGGTTCAATTTCAATGAGGCAATCTCCAAGATAATTGAAATCCTACCGATTCGTGAACCGGATCGATTGTTGGCATTATTGTTACCGTTTTTATGTTTGAAATTCGTGTAAGATATAATGCATCAATTGCGGAAACAATATGGTTCACAACAAGCCCACCTATTAAAAATTTTCCACCTAACTTCCATATATCACTTTTAATTCGTGTAGATTCGAAAATAGATCTATTATTGTCAGAATCCCATTCCCAACTCCATTCATCTGTTTCTTCATATAAAGCATCATTTTCCCTAAAACGAAGATGTTCTTCATTAAAGTCGTTGATGGATAAATAATTTCCAATATCTACCCAATAATGATGATCTTTTCCAGCCGTTTGTACTCCAGAATGTTCTGCGGCAAATGCAATATATTTTCGTTCATTTACACTTGAGAAATGATAAGCACTTACGGCACTAAATATTAAAGCAATTTCAGAAATAACAAATGTTCGTCCTCGAACATTATTCCCTAAAGCATATTCGCCCGTACCCGGTAATAGGAGTGATTTAACAACTGGAGATAATGATTTTGATTTATCAACATCTTGCCCATTCAAAGGAATAATGGTTAAAGAAAGAACAATAAGTTTTAAGAATATTTTCGCCATGTTTGGAATCCAATTAATATTAAAAACATAAAACAAATGATGGCAAATATATCTCCAATTTTGGAATAAATGCTTCCACCATTTCCAATATTTACTTGAGCTAAAATGACTGATTGTTCGCCCAGTTCAATTTTTTGTTCAACCAAACCATTAGGTAATATTAGCCCTGATATACCTGTATTCGCAGAACGAACAATGGGTACACGATTTTCAATAGCTCTTAAACGCGCAAGTTCAAAATGTTGATATGGGCCTGCCGTATTTCCTAAATAGCCGTCATTTGCTTCAATGGTTAATAGTTCAGCCCCTCCCTTAACAAATGATCGTGCAATGTTGGGCATACTCGATTCATAACAAATCATATTTGAAAAAGGGATAGAGTCTATATAAAAAATGGTAAAGTCTGTTCCATGGGTAAAATTTCCTTGACCAAAATTAAGAGATTTCAATTCAGGGAATCTTCCTGACAAAGGAATGTATTCAGCAAAAGGAACAAGATGTACTTTATTATAATAAGATTGTTTTTTGAATGGCTTAAAAAACATGGATCCATTGAAATAGTGCCTTTCTTGGTCAATAATTCTTCGATCAACAATTCCCGTCAGCATAGGAATACCCGATTGATCCACAATTGTTTGAATCCGCTTCTTATGATGACTATTGATTCTTAGATAAATCGGAAGTGCTGCTTCGGGCCATAAAATCATATTAGGATTTAATCGAATGGCAATTTGGTGCAAAGAATCCATTGTGGCAATCGTTCTATCACGAGATGATCTATCCCATTTTTCATTCGGATCAATATTCGGTTGTATAACAGCAATAGATACAGACTTTTCAATTTCATTAAAGGTGTCCATACGTGCTGAACCACCAATATATACACTAATAAAAAAGATTCCTGTGGCAACAATAATTCTATTTGATAATCCTGTATTTGTTATAGCTGTATAAAAAATACCATTTATAGCGACAATCAAAAAGGTTACACCATAGGTTCCTGTAATTTCCATAATTTGAATGAGTGGTAAATAATGACTTTGGGTTAATGCAAGATTCAACCATGGAAATCCCATTGGGCCGAAACTTCTTATCCACTCTAACGAAACAACAAAAAATGGAAATAAATATAAAATGATGCCACGTTTTTTTGTCATTAATGAAAATAGATATCCTAACACTGCCCAGAATAAAGATAAATAAATTACTGCTCCCACTAAAGAAGCAAATACAACTCCAAATGATGCACCAGAATTATTCCCAATCCAATAAACAGATATAAAATGAAATGTTAACCCAAAAATAAAAGCATTTCTTGCACTATCTTTTGGTGTGGAGTGCAAAAATACATGGAGTAACGGTACAAATCCGAACCAAGCTAAAAACCCTAAGTGAAAAGGTTGATTGGCTACTCCCAATAAAATTCCTGAAAGAATGGCTAGTTGCCAAAAAGGTTTGTTCAACAATTGATTCATTAATATGATTTATCTAAATATTGCTGAAGTAGAATAGATGCAGCAACTTTATCAACCTGACCTTTTTCATGTCCTGTTTTTATATTTTGTAGGTGTAAACTTTTTTTAGCAGATACAGAAGATAAACGTTCATCTTCAAGAAATACAGGTAAATTAAATTGTCCCAATTTCTTAGAGAAAGATTTTACATGTAAAGTCTGTTTTGTTTCATTTCCCTTCATTCCTATGGGCAACCCAATAACAATAGCTTCAATTTCATTCTCTGTAATAAGTGCTTCGAGTTGATTTAATAAATCATCATCAGAACGAATAAGTAAAGTGTCAAATGGAGAAGCGATCATTTTCAATGGATCACTTAAAGCGATTCCCACTCGACGATCGCCATAATCGATCCCTAATATTCTCCCCATTATTAAATCGGTTTTTTTAAATGTTCTTTTAGAATTTTTCCCGCTTTAAATCGTGTCTTTTTATGAGCTGGTACAAATATTTCTTCATTGGTCCGTGGATTTCTCGCCTTGGGCTTTGCCTTAGTAGGTTTTGATTCAAAAACGCCAAAATTCCGAATTTCAATTCTAACATATGGTTTATCTTCAATTAAATATCCTCGGAGAATATCAAAAAAATCATCCACTACTTCTTGTGAATTCCTAAGACTTAGATTATGCCGAGCAGCCATTTCTGTTGCCACATCTTTTTTTGTATATGTTTTTACTTTCATTATCTGGTGGTCCTTTCTACATAGTCGACATTTTTTATAGTCGACAATTTTTTAACTAACCTATTTAACTGCCGATTATTATTTACTGTAATAATAAAAAATGTTGTTGCAATATTATCGATGATTTTTGTATCTACACTTGATATATTAATTTTCATGTTAGAAATTGTTTCGGATAAATCTTTCAACATTCCTGTCGAATCTTGTCCAACAACTTTAATTCGAACACTGAATAAATCATTCCGTTTCACTTTCCAATCCACCGGTAATAAACGATCTGACTCATGGCTTAATAATGGTAAACTTTTGCAATTTGACCGATGAACAGTTATACCTCTACCCCTGGTAATAAACCCTATCATGCGATCTCCCGGGATTGGATTACAACATTTACCAAAATTCACCATTAAATCTGTAATGCCATCTAGTACAATTCCCTCGGTTTTTGATCGTGCAAAATTTAAAAACCGGCTGGATTCGTCATCTTCTGTTTTATCGATTTTGATATCTTCTTGTGGGCGTAACTTTTGAAATATTTCTCTGACAGTTAATCGTCCTTCACCCAAGGCACTCATCAATTCATCCGGATTTTTGAATGCAAACTTTTCAAATGATAAACGAATTTCATCTTTATCTTTTAATCGTTTTAATCTCCGAAGGGTTTTTACCAATATTTCATCGCCTAGTTTGATGCTTTCTTCCATACGCGTTTTACGTAGGTATTTCGATATGGCATTTCGTGCCTTACTCGTTACAACAAATTTTTGCCATCCATAACTTGGTGATTGGTTTTTGCTTGTAATAATTTCAATCATATCACCATTTTTTAATTTTGTATTCAATGGTGCAACTTGGTGATTTATTTTAGCACCAATACAATGAAACCCAACCTCAGTATGAACTTCATAGGCAAAATCAACAGGTGATGATTCTGCAGGAAGTTGAACTAAATCGCCATTAGGGGTAAAAACAAAAATTTCATCATTAAAAAGATCAATTTTTAACAAATTCATAAATTCTGCTGAATCTGAAGATTCACTTTGTAGCATTTCTAATAATTCACGGAGCCATTTGACACTCACATCTAAATCTTTTGACTTATGATCTCCCTCTTTATATACCCAGTGAGCCGCAACTCCAATTTCTGCTGTATTTTCCATCTCTTGGGTTCTAATCTGGATTTCTACCATTTGCCCGGTGGGGCCAACAACCGTTGTATGAACAGATTGATATCCATTGGATTTTGGTGTTGCAATAAAATCTTTAAATCGTTCTTGAATGGGTGTATAGATACTGTGGACGATCCCTAAGGCTAAATAGCATTGTTCCACTTTTTCAACTATAATTCGAATTGCATATAGATCGTAAATATCTTCAAACGATTTATCCCGTTTAATCATTTTCCCATATATCGAAGCATGAGATTTTGAGCGTCCATAAATGGTTGGATGAATTTTATATGATTTTAAGTCCGATTCTACAGGCTGAATAATTTCATGAATAAATTTCTCTCTCTGTTTTTTCGATGATTTAATTTTAGAATCAATCTCTTTAAAGGTTTTTGGGTGAAGCGTTTTAAGAACCAAATCTTCCAATTGAGTTTTTACTTGTGACATTCCAAGTCTATGGGCTAAAGGGGCAAACACATCACGAGTTTCAACGGCTATTCGACGTTGTTTCATTTTAGTCATGTATTCAATTGTTTGCATATTATGGAGTCGATCTGCAAATTTAATAATCACCACTCTCAAATCTTTTGCAACCGAAAGTAGCATTTTCATAAAATTCCCAGCTTGCTTTTCTCGACGAGAAGATAATTCTAATTCCCCAATTTTAGTGACACCATCTACTAAATTGGCCAAATCTTCTCCAAATTTAGATTCCAATTCTGAAATTGTTACATCTGTATCTTCAACTGTATCATGAAGTAATCCGGCAATGATAGTCGTTAAGTCCATATGCCAAATAGCAAGCGTTTCTGCAACATTTACACAATGCATAAAATAGGCTTCACCAGATTTCCGCTTCTGCCCTTCATGATTTAATTCACCAAATTGGTATGCTTCCCATAATTGAGTTTTCACCCATTCTTCCGACGTTTCGGGGGGAATTGTAACTTTATTGAAGAGGTTTAAGAACGATTTTGGATATTCTCCAAATAGCTGGGGAGCTAATTTAGAAAGGGGGTTTTCCATTAAAACGGTTCTGCCATTTTTGACAAATTCTCAAACCGTGTATATCGTTTTATAAATGAAACATCTACTTGTCCTGTTGGACCATTTCTTTGTTTTGCTACAATTATTTGAGCTTTACCTTCATCTTCTTCATCTTCACTGTATAATTCCGGGCGGTAAAGAAAAATGACAATGTCAGCATCCTGCTCAATAGCTCCACTTTCTCTCAAATCGGATAATTGTGGACGTTTGTCGGCGCGATTTTCCACTGCACGCGAAAGCTGAGACAATGCTATTACAGGTATTTCTAATTCTTTTGCAAGCCCCTTTAAGGAACGGGATATTGTTGATATTTCTTGTTGTCGACTTTCCATTCCCTTCGGACCAGACATGAGTTGTAAATAATCAACTACAATCATCTGAATATTATGTTCTGCTTTTAGGCGACGGGCTTTTGCTCTTAGTTCTAGAACGGATAATCCCGGTGTATCATCTAAAAATATAGGCGCTTTTGATAATGGACCCACGGCAACACTCAATTGTTTCCAGTGTGCTTTTGGTAATTTACCTGTCCGTACTAAATGATTATCAACACGCGCTTCAGAACATAATAAACGCATGGCTAATTGATGATTTGACATTTCAAGACTAAACATGCCAATGCCAGATTCATAATCAACAGCTGCATTACGCATCATGGATAATGCTAAAGACGTTTTTCCCATACCAGGACGACCTGCCACAATTACTAAATCACCTTCTTGAAAGCCTGATGTCATTTCATCAAGATCTAACAAACCAGTTGGGACCCCAATGACTGATCCTTTTTGATGACTTAACTTGTCTATTCTTTCGAATGTATCTTGTAGGACAGAATCAATTTCAACAAATCCACCTTTCATTTGGTTTTGAGTGATTTGAAAAATAGATCTTTCTACAGAATCGAGAATTTCAGAAATTTCTTGAGAATCATCATATGCTTCTTTAGCAATATTATGAGATAAACTGATTAAACGTCTTAGTATGGATTTCTCCATAACAATTTTAATATATCGCTCAATATGAGCTGCAGTTGGCACAGCTTCAACGAGCCCAGTCACATAATAAGCACCACCTACTTTTTCTAATTCATTCTTCTTTTTCAAGATATCCATGACCGAAACAGTATCAATAGGGTCACCTTGATTGAATAATTGAATCATTACAGAAAATATTTTTCCATGAGCATCTTTATAAAAAGCATCTGGTGTTAACCATTGTATTGCTTTACTGACTGCTTCTTTTTGGGCAAGCATTGACCCTAATACTGATTCTTCCGCTTCTTCCGAGTGCGGTTGAACATTTAATAAGTTTTCTTTATTTCCAGGCGCCATGATTTAATTTTTCTCTAAAAAGTCTCTTATCCATTTAAAGTCGTCCCAAGCAGCAGCTTTAAAATTAGAATTTCTTAATAGGGCAGCTGGATGATATGTAACACGAAGTGGTATACCTTCATATTCATATGTTTCATTCCGCATCTCTTTAAGTTGCACATCTAACCCAAGTAGCGTTTTCCCTGCAACTCGCCCTAAAGCAACTATGAGCTTAGGCTGAATTAATTTGATTTGCATATGAAGATAAGATTCGCACTGCTCTACTTCAGATGGAAGAGGATCTCTGTTATTGGGTGGACGACATTTCAGAACATTACAAATATAAACATCTTTATCCCTTGAGCGGTCGATTGCAGTTAGAATTTTATCTAACAATTTACCTGCACGACCAACAAATGGTTCCCCATGTAAGTCTTCTTGTTCGCCAGGAGCCTCACCGATAAGTAATAGATTTGCATTCGGGTCCCCAACACCAAAAACAAACTTATCTCGTTTTTCCCCTAAGCCACATTTCATACATTCGGATATTTGAAGATGGTATTCTGAAAGCGACTTGGGGCCAACGCTACCATCTTCCATAACTATATCCAGTTTTTCATCTTGCACAAATAATTCATCACCGAACAAAGCTTTTGTTTGTTCAAAATATTGCTGTGCAGGATCTGGACTTGACATGATCTTTATTCTGTAATGGGTTTATTCCAGGTATAATCGCCATCTAAAAATTGACCGACAGCTATTGTTGTTGGTTTTTCTAATTCCACATATTCTTCAGGTGATGGTTCTTCTACTTCATCAAATACGCCAAATTCATCATTTTCAGTGCTTTTTAATGTTGCGTCCACAACGCGTTCATATAATATACGTTTTGCTTGACTAGACATTGCTGCAACAGCTTCGTACATATTTTCTGTTTTATCTTCTATGTCCCTAAATGGGATGGTTCTAAGTGCCATGTATGACTCCTTCGTTTAGTTGATTTACTACTTCAAGTAATTCGTTAGTTGCATCTTCTACATTCTCATTTATAAGAATGTAATCAAATTTGTCTTTGTAACCTAATTCTTCCTCAAACCGCTGTAATCGCTTTTCTATTCTTTCTTCTGAATCAGCACCACGTTTTCTGAGGCGATCTCTTAAATGGTCCATACTGGGTGGTAATATGAAAATCAAAAACGCATTATCTGGATATAATTCTTTAATGCGCATGGACCCTTTTACATCTAATTCTAAAAGGAGAAAGGTATCAGCGCCTATTGCATTGGTTAGTGTTGTTTTTAATGTACCATAATATTGACCATGTACATCTTCATGTTCAGCAAAATCGCCCGATTTTATTTTTTCTTCAAATTCATCATGTGAAATAAAATGATAATCTAAACCATCAACTTCAAAAGGCCTTGGTTCTCTTGTTGTACAGGAAACGGACCATTTCACTTCTGGGTGCTCCTTTTGCAGTGCGCGACAAAGTGTTGTCTTTCCAGAGCCTGAAGGAGCCGAAATACTAATAATATTTATCACAATACGTTTTGTACCTGTTCTCTAATTTTTTCCAATTCGCCTTTTACATCAATAATTAGATTAGTCACTTGAGTCATAGGACTTTTTGACCCAATTGTGTTCGTTTCCCTTCCAATTTCTTGCAATAGGAAATTCAACCTTTTTCCTACAGGTTCATCCGTCGTATTTAAGAAAGCGTTAAATTGCTCAAAATGGCTCCTACTCCGAACTAATTCTTCTGTAATATCTGCCCTTTCAACTAGATAGGCAACTTCTTGTATCAATCGATTTTCATCTAAATCACCATCAGATAATAAATCAGAAACTTTTTTTCTCAATGCTTGGGTTTTTTCGTCGCTAAATTTTATTGCTTCTTCTTCAATGATTGATATTTTTTCATTTATACGATTAATTCTGGATTCTAAATCAATTTTGAGTTTATCACCTTCTTTTTCACGCATTTGGTTCACTTGATTCAATGCATTCGAAACAGCATCTAATAATACTTTTTTATTTAAGTCAGACGGTTCTGGTACAGCTATTAAATCATTGGCTGAAATAATATCACCAATATCTAATCTTTGTCCATATTCTACATGAATTTCCTGCACGACAGATTGTAGTTTTTCATATCGGTCACGATTAAATTTCATCGCACTTGGGTCTTGAGTAGCAGGAAATTCTAATTTTAAATGAATATTCCCACGTTGTAGTGTATCAGAAATTCTTTCCCTGACTAGTCCTTCTAACTGAGGGTTTAAGGTAATTCCCCTAATTTTTAATTCTAAGAACCTAGAATTCACCGCACGAATTTCTGCGTTTACTTTTTTGTTGTTTTTTCCGGCAGACCCCCTGCCGAATCCTGTCATACTTTTAATCATATAATTTTATCTCTAAAAATGCCGGCAAAACTACACCTTTTTAGAGAATAACCGCAATGAAGAAGGCATATAAATCCTTATTTTTTATTCATTAATGCTAAAAAGCAAATTATTCTGTAGAAATTAACTTTTCTAATATCCAACTTGGATGAAATGAGAGTGATATATAATGATTATTTCCTAATTGCGTAGCTGGTTCCATTAACCGAAATGCATAATGAATTGACACATTATTAAGGTTTAACCCCACTCCACTAGATATAAACCCATCTTTGGACCTTCCTAACTGTAATGAAATATTTTCCCGATAAATCCATTCTGCGCTCCCTGCAAACGAAACGCCAATATTTCCAGACCCAAATGCACTAAACATATTTCGATTATTTGGTTCTAAATGAGAACCAATATTATAAAATGCCTTAATGGGGAATTTTTTGAATACTATTGGAAATGAATATCCAATATTCGCAGACGGTATTGTTCCTTCAATGGCCCCATTGTTCCATAAAATGCCTGACGATGGAATATCTTTTACGGAAACGCCGAACTGACCTTTTCCAAGGTTTTTTATAATTCCAATATTAAACCCAACACCAACACCTGAGTTATCGCCTAAAGAATGATATAATACCTTCATTCCAATTCCGCCTTTTTGATTCATAAAAGATACTGGCGTCGAAAAATAGGCTCCAAATTGATGTTGGCCGAAAAATTGAACTTTTTCTGGGTCCAATCTTTCACCTTCATCAAGAATACCATTTCCCTCTCCAATATCATTGGTACCAAATTGTCCATCCATCCCCCAATCCAATAACATATTTCTCGTATCGGGTATTTGGCCAATTCCTTCATAAATTAGTAATGATTGAATAATATGTTTATTCACTTTTATAGGAAAACCGATTAATTCCCGATTAATCATTCCAGCGAAACGACTTTGATGAGAAATGGTCCATATTTTTTTTTGAGAAATGGGATGAGCAGGGTTTACTAAATAGGATCCAACATAATTCCCATGATATGCCGTTAACGTATTTCCTAAGGCAATCGATGGAGCAGCTCCACCCGTATTAAATAATTCCCAACCATATTTCACCCAATAGCTTTCTCCAAATCCACTATTCACAAGGATGATTAGATATAATACAATTTTATAGACCATGGTCTTTTTTTATTTCATCTAACTTTTCTAATGCTTCCAATGGGGTCATTTTATTGATATCCAATGTGGATAAAGCCTCTTTTAATTTAGATTCTTGCTGATCGAATAATGACACTTGATTAGACGCAGGAACTGTCATTTTGTTTCCATTTTCTAAAGATTGCCCCGATACATGATAATGTAAAATCTCTTTAGCTCGATTTAAAACTTTAAAGGGAAGGCCCGCCATTTTCGCAACATGAATTCCATAACTTTTATCTCCGGATCCTTTCGATATTTTTCTTAAAAATACAATTTTGTCACCAAACTCCTGCACTTCTACATGATAGTTTTCTAATCGATCCAATGTATTTTCTAAATCGGATAATTCATGGTAATGGGTGGCAAATAAGGTCCGCGGATTGATAGATGGTTCATCATGGAGATATTCCGTAATGGCCCACGCAAGAGATAAACCATCAAACGTGGCAGTACCTCGTCCAATTTCATCAAGTAAAACTAAACTATTGGAAGTGGCATTATTTAATATATTTGCTGCTTCATTCATTTCAACAAGGAAAGTACTTTCTCCTCCCGCAAGATTATCGCTTGCTCCTACACGAGTAAACAATTGATCGACAATTCCAATTTTTGCTTCATTAGCAGGGACAAATGAGCCAATCTGAGCTAAGAGAACAATAAGGCCTGTCTGACGAAGAAAAGTTGATTTTCCAGCCATATTTGGACCCGTGATTAAGTGAATTTGGCTAGATGTACCATTTAAAATTAAATCATTAGGAATAAATGTATCGGTAGATGGCAATAATTCTTCTACAACTGGATGCCTTCCCCCCTTGATATCTAACTCGGGTCCAAGTGAAAGTTTTGGGCGACAATATTTTTTATTAAGTGCAAGATGAGCAAAACTTGCCAATAAGTCACATTGATTCAAGCTATAGGCATTTGTTTGAATCATGGATGATTTTGATAATACAAATATGCTTAATTCTGTAAATAACCTCAATTCAATTTCTAATATTTTTTCTTCAGCATTTAGTACTTTATCTTCATATTCTTTTAATTCTTCTGTGATATATCGCTCACTATTTACTAAAGTTTGTTTCCGAATATAGAAATCAGGAACTTTGTCCGCATGGACCTTTGTTACTTCAATATAATACCCAAATACTTTATTGAATCGTACTTTTAGTGAAGAAATATTTAGGCGTTCTTTTTCTTCAATTTCAAACGATTTTATCCAATCTTTTCCACCTTTTAATAATTTACGTAATTCATCAAGTTCTGGATTGACGCCATCATGAATGACACCACCATCTTTTACATTAATGGGTGCATTTTCATTAAGTGTAGAATCAATTTTTTCTGTTAATTCTTGGGCATTTACAAAGGATGATGAAAACTGTTTTAAGGTGTCGTTAGGAGCTTCATTTAAAGTCGTTTTTAAGTCAGCTATAATAGATAATGTTTGAGATAACCCTACCATTTCCCGTGGTGAACATTTTGATTTATTCAATTTCCCCAAAACACGTTCAATATCTGTTGTATCTTTGAGTCGAATTTGAAGTTTTTTCAATAATCGTTTTTCTGAAATAAAAGATTCAACAATGTTTAATCGCATATTTAAAATTTTTATGTCTGTCAGCGGCTGAAATAACCATCTTTTTAAAAGACGCCCTCCACCAGCTGTGGTGGTTCCATCAATCGTATCAATTAATGTACCATGTGTCCCTTGAGTTGCTAATGAATGGAATACTTCCAAATTCTTAATTGTAAATCCATCTAATCCCATTAAATCTTCATTTTGAACTTTTTGAATTTTAGAAACATGATTCAGAGTTGAACTTAAATTCTGAGTAACATGGTAAAAGAGTGCTCCAGCTGCTGATACTCCATCAACCATTTCTTCACATCCAAAACCTTTTAGTGATTTTACTTTAAAATGGTTGATGAGTAATTGGTATCCTTGATCATAATAATAATCATAAGGGTCAAGTTGCGTTATAAAAGGGCGTAATTCTTTATACCAATCAGAAAATGAGTAAACAACATCTTTACTAACTAATACCTCACTTGGACCAAATTTTCTTAAGGAATCAATAATACTGTTGGCAGTCGTTTCTCCAAGGAAAAATTCACCAGTTGATTGGTCTAATACAGCATATCCTACTTGATCATTTTTTGGGTTAAAGTATAGTGATGCAATATATTTATTCGATTTCTGGTTCAATGCTTGGTCAGAAATAAGAGTGCCGGGCGTTACAATTTCAACAACATCTCTTTTAACGATTCCTTTTGCCAACTTAGGATCTTCAATTTGTTCACAAATAGCAATTCTATGTCCAGCTTTAACCAGTTTTGGTAAATAATTATCAATCGCATGATATGGAAACCCTGCCAATGGCACATCGGATGCTTTTCCATTTGATCTTTTTGTTAATACAATCCCGAGTATTTTAGCTGTTAATTTGGCATCTTCATCGAATGTTTCATAAAAATCTCCCATTCGAAATAGCAATAAAGTGTCTGGGTATTTATTCTTAATTTCCAGGAATTGTTTCATTAATGGGGTTGCCGGTTTCAGCGAACTACTCATGGATTTCACTTCCTTTTATTCTGTCATTCCCATCTCTTTTTGTCCACCCTATTTTATCACAATATTCCAATAACGGAATAGCACCCTTTCGAGATTGATTTGTTAACGATTTAAATTGCCCAACAGACAATGTTTCATGAGTCGTAAAATATTTTGAAATAATATTGAACAAGTTTTGTTTTATTTTCTTAGAAATCCAAAGATTGTCTCCAATGGAAAATAGATAACCATCTTCTTTTAATAAGTGAAGTATATCACTCAATCGTTTCGGAGAAAGGTGGCTTGATTCTTGCATTTCCTTACTTAATAAAGGATCAAAATTGTTTGCCTGAAATAATTCTTTAATCGTGTCCATATCTGCTATATCTGACTTCTTAATCTTATACTCATATCCCGAGATAGAAAACCCTTTTCCAAGTTTTTCTAATATTGAATCATGCACCATTTGGTTCAATATTTCATTTCCCCAAAGGTTCGTTATTCCACAATCACTCAAAATCGCATCTCCAGGAATAACATTTCGTAATGGATTTTTTTCATATGAATTTTCCAATGATTTTAAAATAGCATTTTGTGATATTATTTTCATTATTTTGCTATAAACAATCCCTGTTATTTCATTAAGCATAATTCCATATTCATCCATCCAGCTAGAAATATGAGAAGAAGAAACAAAAAATGTTAATGACCATTCTTTCAATGATTTTGGAGTTTGCCATTGAGTATCAACCCAATATTTAAATCGTTTTTTTGGAGATTTTGGGAGTAATTGTATGCGATTTTTTTCAATACGCCAATGAGATGGGTTACTATCAAGAACGATTCCACCTGCAATTGTTTCCATCGGAGAATAAGACCTTATTACAAATGCTTCGTCAGAGGCTACAGCAATTGGTTCTTCGAATGTAATAAGTGTATTTTTTATTTCACCATTTTTGATTGGATCACCAACAATATTTATTCGTGCTAATATTTCATTTGTGCCAATATTCAATCGAATACGTTGCTTATTTTTAATGACCCAATGTGTGCCTTTCAACATATGAAGTTGAGCTATAATAACATGTGTTGTCTGTAATGCACCTTTGGATGCTAATACACTCCCACGTCGGATATCCTTTTTTTCTATATGGGTTAAATTCAACGCAGCTCTATCACCAACCACTGATTTGCTAACATTTCCACCGTGAGTTTGTATTCCACGCACATTACAAGGAATATTTCCAGGTAAACATTCAAGTGAATCATTTTTATGAATTTCACCAGTCCCAACGGTACCAGTAACAATTACACCAAATCCTTGTTTGGTGAATACTCTATCAACATTCATTTTAAATAAACGAGATTTTGTTTCCAGTTTAACATTTTTTACAGTTGTTTCTAATAATTCTTTTAATACATCTATTCCAAAATGCGTTTCGGTTGATACTCTACAAATGGTGGCACCTTCAAGAACAGATCCTTCTATTAAGGAAAGAATATCTAATTCAACTAAATCAACCCATTCCGGATCATCCACTAAATCTATTTTGGTAATAGCAATGATTCCTGTTTGGATACCCATAATATTTAAAATGTCTAAATGTTCTCTTGTTTGTGGCATAATTCCATCATCGGCAGCCACAACCATTAACCCCACATGTATCGAAGCAGCACCCGCTGCCATATTTCTTATAAATTTTTCATGTCCTGGAACATCAATGATAGTGACTGATTCATTTAAATAGGCAAACCCTAGGTCTATGGTCATACCTCTGGCTTTTTCCTGAGGGAGTGAATCGGTATCCGTTCCTGTTAATGCTTTTACAAGAGATGTTTTTCCATGGTCAATATGACCAGCTGTTCCAACTACAATTTGTTGCATCATTATATATCAGATATTATAGTCGCTAATCGATCTACCTGTGTTGGTAAAACAGCCTTTAAATCGATAAAATAATAGCCTCGATTGATATATCCCAAAACCGGATGTTCTGCCAATCTAAGCAGAGAAGCTAATTCGTTTGGTTTTATTGAATTACAATCGAATTTCAGTGCGACGCTTTCAATGGATTGAACGGGTAATGATCCACTACCAGCTTCAACCCAAGAATCAACTAATGTTAAACCTAATTGTTTTATTTTTTTATTTGGGATCAATGAAAGAATTTTTTCACCACGGTTTTTCAACGTGGCTTTCTTTGTTGATAATAATCTTAATGCAATGTTGTTTTTATGGACTGTTTTTTTCTGATATTGTCGTAACGTTTCGTCTAAGAGGGACAGTGTTATTTTATCGGAACGGACTGCACGATAAATCGGGTTCGAATGTATCTGTTTAATCCATTCTTTTTTCCCAACAATAATTCCAGATTGCGGTCCACCCAATAATTTATCGCCAGAAAAGGATGTAATGATTGGGCCATTTTCGACTACATCTTTTACCGGTAATTCTGAAGGAAGACCCATAGAATCCATATGTATAATTGCCCCGCTTCCAAGATCAGCAAATACAGGTATTTTATTGTTTTTACCAAGGGCCACAAGATCTTTTAATGACACATCTTTTGTAAATCCATCTACAATATAGTTACTCGTATGAACCCACAAAATTAAACCTGTTTTATTGGATATTGCATTGTCATAATCTTTTAGATGTGTTCGATTTGTGGATCCAACTTCTTTTAAAATACAACCACTCTTTTCAATGATATCTGGAATTCGAAATGAGCCACCAATTTCAACCAATTGCCCCCTAGATATTATAACTTCTTTTCCCTCTGCCATTGTATTTAAAGTAAGTAATACTGCCGCTGCATTATTATTAACAACCAGAGAAGATTCTGCGCCTGTAATAGCAGATATCATTGGGTCTACATGAGATTGCCTTTCGCCACGTTTTCCCGTTTTTAGATTTAATTCTAAATTGACATATCCATCTAACTTTTGAGCAATTTTTTTTAATAGTTTACCTTGAAACGGGGCACGTCCTAGCCCTGTGTGTAAAACGACACCCGTTCCATTAATTACATTTTTAATTGAATAATCAATCTCTTTTAAAACATTATTAACAATTTGATTTATATATTCTTTACGAGTAGCAGATATATTTTGTTTTATTATTTGAGCTCGGATTTTCTTTATTTCATTTTGTGATAATTTTGTTATATAGTCTATATGTAGAGTTGTATACTTATTTACTTCAAGTATTACTTCACTTACTTGCGGGATTTTCTGTAGCTCTTTGTTACTCATAGATGATGTGAAATTCTAACCTATTTTTCATCAATTCAAGGATTGACTTTTTTTGATAATTTTATGGTAAAGTACACTGCAGGAAAAAGGGAAAATCCCATAAATATAAATACAGCAGAAATATTCATCATTTCAGCCAACCATCCACCGAAAGCCGCTGATACACCGCCAATCCCAAAACTAAGAAAAAAGCTAATTCCATATCCTAAACCGCGATGGCCATGATGTGTTAAATCAGCAACAAGTGCATTTCCAATGGGTTGGCTAATAAAATAAAAAATACCTAAAAATAAACTTACAAAAATAAGGACATATCCTGTTGTTAATCCCATCAATAACAAAACTGGAATATTGAGAATTGCAACCCACATTAAAATGGTTGGTTTTGGAAACCGTAAACCTACATGCCCACCAATCATTTGTCCAAAAGCTCCAATGGTAAATACTAATGATGTGAATAATCCGCCTTTAACAACAGGGGATAAAAAAGGAAGTACATCTTGAGTATGCTGACTGAAATGGGCTGGCATAAATGTTGCAAAACCGCCAAATACAAATCCCATTGTCATAGAAAAACCATAATAATACAATAATCCCTTTTTGTTGGTTCCGGGATGCTCATCTACATCTTCATCTATAGAATTTGAACTCGTTATTGGAATTTTAATTAATACAAGTAATCCTAACATTGCATTTAAAACACCCATTACCACATAGGGCATTTGCCAAAAAAAGGATTCCGATAATATGGATGCAAATAATGGACCTATTGCTAAACCAATTGACCCAGCAATGCCATGGTAAGCCATTCCATTGCTCAAATGCTTCACTCTACGAGAGATTAACGTAAGTCCCGCAGGATGGTAAATACTCGATAAAAGTCCAATAAAACCCAATAAGATATATAACATAGTGATGGAATTAATCCAAAACATGCTTAAAGAAAAAATGCTTGTTCCAAAAAGGTATATAAGCAAAAGGGACCGACCGCCAAATTTAGATTCAAAATACCCTGCAGGAATTGCACCCACACCAAACATAAATGCACTAATCGATGCCATGAGTCCTAATTGATCCATCCCCAAATTGAATTCACGTTGCAAAACAAGAAATAATGCTGGAAATATCAACATAATAACATGTACTGCTAAATGAGATAGTCCTGTTATAGTAAGTATGATCTTTTCGTTTGTATTCATAAAAAAAAAGCCCCTGCTATGTTAACATAGAGGGGCTAATCATTAAAGATGAATTTGGTTATCTCTTTTCAGCAATTCGAGTTGCTTTACCAGTTAAATCTCTGAGATAATTCAATTTAGCACGACGAACTTTACCGCGACGTTTTACATGTATATCTGCAACCATTGGTGAATGAAGTGGAAAAATTCTTTCCACACCAATCCCATTCGAAATTTTTCTTACTGTAAAAGTAGCATCAATGGTTTTTTTACCTCGACGGCCAATGACAACACCTTGAAATTGCTGAATTCTTTCTTTATTGCCTTCTCGGACGCGTACATCTACAATAACAGTATCCCCTGAACCAAAATCAGGCACATCTGTTTTCAACTGGTCTTTTGTTGCTTCAAATAATTTATCCATTCCTATTCTCCATTTTCATTTTTTTCTTTTAAATATTTTTCCCAAAGATCTGGCCGACTTTTTTTCGTCCTATCTTCTCTTTTTTTAATTTTCCATTTTTGTATCTTTGCATGATGCCCACTTACCAACACATCGGGTACTTCCATCCCATCCACTACTCTAGGTTGAGTATAATGCGGATGATCTAACAAGCCACTTGGAAATGTATCAGAAAGGGCAGATTCTAAAGAATTCAATACGCCCGGAATTAATCGGACTATACTATCTGCCATCAACATGGCTGGTATTTCTCCACTTGTAAGAACAAAATCTCCAATGGAATATTCATGTGTTACATATTTCTCAATGATACGTTCATCAATTCCTTTGTAATGACCGCAAATAAAAATAAAACGAAAATCGTTACTGCATTCATTTGCAAAATCCTGAGACCATTTTTTTCCGCTGGGAGATGGATAAATAATTCTAGTTCCATCTATGCCACCTACTTTTTGGATTGCATCTTCTATGGCGTGTTGTAGGGGTTCAGCCATTAGGACCATTCCTTCACCACCACCAAAAGGTTTATCATCAATTTGCCGATAATTCCCTTTACCGAATTCACGAAGATCAATAATATGAAATTGAACTATTTCTTCTGACCTCGCCTTACGCAAGATACTATTTTCAATAAGCGTTTCTATGGTGCCCGGGACTGGTGTAATCAGGGCAATCTGTTTCAATCGAGCAAACCGTCCATAGGTGTGATTAAAATAACTTTCTCATCATAGTCAATCCCTTTCACCACTTCGGGAATGACCGGAATTAACCGCTCTTTTTCGCCATCATTTATCACATATACATCGTTATTTGGCAACCAAATAACATCTTGAAGTACTCCAACCATTTTACTGTCATCCGTAATAACAGTTGAACCAATTAAATCGACTGAAATCATATTGATTGCATCAAAATCAGATGCTTCAACAAAAATTGTTTGACCAATCAACCTTTCAGCTTCATCAATCGAATTGATACCTTCAAATTTGAAACGAACTTTTTTACCCTTACCAATTGTTTTTTCAACCGACACATCAGTAGACGTATCCGGCGAGAAACCAATCATTAATGATTTATCTTTTACATAATCTTCAAAGTATCTTGAGAGCGGTCGTAACCGAACTTCCCCTTTTAACCCTGAAGTCGTTGTAATCTTTGCTATTGGGTGAATTCGTGCCATAAAAGTGTTAGTCTATTATATCCAGTCGAGCTCGTTTGCCACCTTCTTTGGCATTAATTGCAAATACAATTGTGCGCAAAGCAGAAATATTTCTACCTTGCTTACCAATGACTTTTCCAAAATCTCCTTCGCCAACGGTCAATTCATAGATAATCCTTTGCTCAGTCTCAACGATATTCACATTGACTTCATCAGGTTTATCTACTAACAATTTTACTGCTTTTTCAATGAATTCCTGCATGGTATCCTCCAATCAGTTAAACATTCAATCTCAACTTCAA
>CAZGFQ010000003.1:23100-64365 GCA_964525185.1 uncultured bacterium | reverse complement strand
AATGAATTCCTGCATGGTATCCTCCAATCAGTTAAACATTCAATCTCAACTTCAATTAAATCTAATTTATTCTTCTTCAGCCTCTGCTTCTTCTTCAGCTGGAGCTTCTTCATCAGTTGGAGTTTCTTCTTCAACTGGTGCTTCTTCATCAGTTGGAGTTTCTTCTTCAACTGGAGCTTCTTCTACAGCTGGTGCTGCTTCTACAGGAGCTTCAACAGCAACTTCCGCAACTTTCTTTTCAGCTCTTTCTTTTCGGCCTTTCAAAACATCTTCACGGTTCATAGACCATTTCATCATTTCTTTTTCTACAGCAGCTTTATCCAATCCTTGGCTAATCAAATGCCATTTATGGGCAATACCGGCTCTTTTCAATAAAGCATGAGCTGCATCTGATGGGGTCGCTCCCTCTCCTAGCCAATATAGAATTCGATCTTCCTTTAAAGAATATGATTTTTCTTTATCAATCGGGTTAAGCCATCCTAACTCTTCAATCGCTGCTCCATCTCGCCGTTTCCGAGAATCAATAGCAACCATTCTGTAGAATGGTCTGTTTCGTCTTCCAATACGTTTAAATCTAATTTTAGTCGCCAACGCGTTTTCTCCTTAGTTAATTCCTACAAAAGATCCCATTCCTGGGAGTTTTGGTGATTTCATATTACCAAATTTTTTCATCATTTTCTGCATTTCTGCAAATTGTTTTATTAATGCATTAATTTCGTGAACAGGGCGACCGGATCCTTTACTGATTCTCATCCGTCGACTCCCATTAATCATTTTAGGGTTTGAGCGTTCATCTAATGTCATGGAATTAATAATAGCTTCAGTCCAATCCATTTGTTTATCGTTTAAATTCATGCCCTTTAACATTTTTTTATTCACACCTGGCATCATACCCATGATTTGCTTCATAGAACCCATTTTTTTCAACTGGTGCATTTGATTCCGAAAATCTTCCAAATTGAATGTATTTTTCATCATTTTTTTTCGAAGAATTTCAGCATCTTTTTCATCAACAAGTGTTTGGGCTTTTTCAACCAATGAAACAACATCGCCAAATCCTAGTATGCGATCAGCTATTCGTTTAGGATCAAAAAGTTGCAATCCATCTATTTTTTCAGATACACCTATAAATTTTATTGGTTTACCCGTTACTTCACGGATTGAAACAGCTGCTCCACCACGAGCATCGCCATCCATTTTAGTTAAAATAACACCTGATAATGATAATGCTTCGTTAAAAACTTTTGCTGAATTCACAGCATCCTGACCCGTCATTCCATCAGCAACAAACAAAATTTCATCTGGAGTGGAATCTTCAGCAATTGCTTGAATCTCCATCATCATTTCTCCGTCAACATGTAGCCGACCCGCTGTATCTAAAATGACAACATCTAATTGATGTGCCTTCGCATGAGAAATAGCATTTTTGCAAATGACCACAGGATTACCCGTTCCTTCGTCATAAACTGGAATATTTGTCAATTCTCCCATTTTCTTCAATTGGTCTATTGCCGCCGGACGATATACATCTGCAGCCACGAGTAAAACGTTTTTCCCTTGCTTCTTTAATAAATGACCAAGTTTAGCAGTAGATGTTGTTTTCCCAGATCCTTGTAATCCTGCCATCAATATGACGGATGGATTTTGTTTTAATTCTAAATCTTGTGCAGATCCACCTAACAATTGAATCATTTCATCATGAATAATTTTTATGAACTGTTGGCCTGGCTTTACTGACTTAGTAACTTTAGTTCCTTGAGCTCTCTCCTGCACTCTTTTGATAAAATCACGAGCCACACGAAAATTCACATCCGCATCCAATAGGACACGACGAACTTCTCGCGTAGTATCGCTTATGTTTCGATCTGTAATTTTTCCTAGTCCACGCAGGTTTCGGAATACAGAATCAAATTTATCTGTTATTTGGTCAAACATTGTTTTTCAATAGGTTTAGAGCCTTGGAAATTACACGGCTCTTTTTCATAAGACAAATTTTAATTTTACCTTAAATATAGGGATTACAGTCGATTGAGTAGCATTAAATATCATATTTCTAATTCAAATATGTGCCATTTTTATAAAAAGGAGGGTTCACAATGAGCGCTTCTTTCCTTTTTCCGCGAATATCAATCTCAATAATTTGTCCTATTTTGTCAAAGGGTTTATGAATATACCCTAGTCCTATTCCCTTCTTTAGTGACGGCGACTGAGTACCACTTGTTACAAATCCAATGTGTTCATTATTAAAATAAATCAAATTGCCTTTCCTCGGAATGGCACGTTCTGTCATTTCAAATGATAAGAGTCGTCTTGTTAAGTTTGCCTTTTTAATTATAAGTGAATCTTTCCCAATAAATTGGTTTTTAGTCATTTTAGTAATCCATCCTAATCCTGCTTCTAATGGATGAGTATCTTCATTAATGTCATTTCCATACAAACAATATTTCATTTCCATTCTAAGCGTATCTCTTGCTCCTAGGCCAGCAGGCTGAAGTCCATAGGATGCGCCAGCAACCATTAATTGGTCCCATATGGCTGAAATATGTTCCGAATTAAAATATAATTCAAATCCCAATTCACCTGTATAACCTGTACGAGAAATTGTTCCGGAATGTCCCGATATTTCACCTTCAATGAAATGATAAAATTGAATTTGGCTTAAATCTTCAGATGTACATTTTTGCAATATGTCTCGCGCCTTAGGACCTTGAATAGCAATCAATCCAATGAATTGGCTTTTATCATGAATAATGACATCTTTCGGTTGATGAGATTTAAGCCAGGATAAATCTTTCTCATGATTCCCTGCATTCGTTACCATCATGAAATGATTTTCATATTTATAAAGAATCACATCGTCTATAATACCACCGTCATCCTTGCACATTGCAGTATATTGAGCTTGTCCAATTTCTAGGTTAGATAAAGCATTAATTGTTAATAAATCAAGATATGATTCAGCTCCAGGACCTGAAATATGTATTTCACCCATATGACTTACATCAAAAAGACCCGCATTATTTCTAACTGAATCATGTTCTTTCACAATACCATCATATTGAATTGGCATCGAGAAACCAGCAAATGGGGCCATTTTACATCCCAGTGCAACGTGACGATTATGAAGGGGTGATTGCTTTAATTCAAGATTGTTCAAAGTAAGTTTTCAATAAGGCTAAACCTTCTTGAATATCTTCAACAGATATACCAGAATATGCAAATCTTATAAAGAAATCTTTTTCACCATCAACGGGACGTCCAAAATGGTTTCGAGTACAAAATGAAACTCCCGTACTTTCTAATGACCCTTCTTGCAGTTGTCCAATATGCGCAAATCCTTTCCGGTTCATTATTTCAGTTACATTTGGGAAAAGATAAAATGTGCTTTCGGGAGTTGGAATTGAAATACCATCTATGGCATTTAAAGCTCCAACAGCTGCATCTCTCCTTCGCTTTAATTCATGCAAAATAGCTTGAAATCCTGATTGATCTCCGACGAGACCTTCAACCATAGCATGTTGTATAAAATGATTAGAGCACGATTCATCGTTCACATTGAGTTTTGCAACCATGTCAATAAAATGCTTAGGACCAACAGTTGCTCCAAGTCGCCACCCAGTCATGGCGTATTTTTTAGAAAATGTATACAAAATCACCGTTCGTTCTTTCATGCCAGGAAGTGAAACAATCGATAATGGATCCGAGTCAGAGTAACGTATTTCAAAATAAGCATCATCTGCCATAACCCAAAGATCATGTTTTATGGCTAGAGCAGCAATTGTTTCCATTTCTTCTTTCGTAGATGCAGCACTAATTGGGTTTTGATAATTATTATAAATAATCGCTTTTGTTTTAGGCGTAATGGATGCTTCTAATTTTTCTAAATCTATCGCAAACCCTGAAGACGTTTCTGTATATCCATAAGGGACAGCAACTCCACCTTGATATTCGATTTGTGATTCATAAATTGGGTATCCAGGGTTCGGGTATAATACTTCATCGCCCGGATTCATAACTACAGCTATAAATTTCCACACGGTTGGTTTTCCACCTGGTTGTACAGCAACATTATCCGGAGTGTAATCAACACCCCGCATAGACCCAATATTATCCGCTAAAGCTTGTCGGAGCGGCATAATACCCTGTGCAGGTGCATACCCAGTGTAACCATCCCGAATGGCTTTTATGGTCGCTTCAATAATATTTTCTGGTGTCGGTAAATTCATATCTCCAAGATGAAATGGATATACTCTATGCCCCTTCTCTGACCAAGATTTTGCTAATAAAGAAACAGCAAATGCTGTTTCTGTTCCAAGGTTTTCTAACCGGTTCGCTAATTTCATTCTTTATCCTATTTTGGCTAATGCTCGTTTAATCACTGTTGCTAGATCCCCATCTGTCTTCCCGTCTTTCTCCATTTGCCGTAGCACACGACTTGCAATTTGTTGTTTATATCCAAGCGACACGAGTGCTTGTATTGCATCCCTAACAAGTCTTGATTCAGATTCATTTGATTCTTCAAACCCTAACGAATCGGAATCCATTTTTATAAATTTATCTTTTAATTCTATAATAATTCTTTTGGCTGTTTTTGGTCCTACTCCAGGTATAGATGTCAAGGCGCTCACATCTCCTGATACAATTTTGTCTTTTAGCCGTTTAGTATCCATGCCAGATAAAATAGTTAATGCTAACTTTGGACCTATACCACTAATTCCAATCAGGAGCAAAAATGCTTGGCGCTCTTCTTCTAGGACAAATCCATATAAATCAAGCACATCTTCACGCACATGTAGGTAGGTAGAAATATTACATTTTTCTCCTTCTTTAGGAAGGTTTTGAAGTGTCGTTATGCTGCAGGCACATCTGAGTCCAATACCACCGACATTAATTACTATAAAATGTGGCGTTTTTTTCTGAATAATACCTGAGAGAGTTTCAATCATAAATTCTCAAATCTCGCTTGATTGTAATAGGTAAGAGCAACAGCAATCGCATCTGAAATATCGAATGGGGATGGTGGCTCTTTCATTTTCAAGATGGTTGTTACCATAAATTGAATTTGTTCTTTTGTTGCTGCACCATTTCCCGTAATTGATTGCTTCACTTTTCTTGGGGCATATTGGCGAACATCAATTCCTTCATTTGCTGCTGCTAATATAAGGGCACCACGTGCTTGTCCTAATGTTAAAGCTGATTTCACATTTTTGCTATAGAAAGAATCTTCTATAGCCATTACAGTTGGTTTATATGTATGTATTAATTTTTGCACTTCATTATATAAATATTTAAGCCTATCATGGATAGGTTGATTTTTGGGAGGTGTAATGGTTCCATAACTATGTAATCGTGTTTTTCCATTTTTTCCATCTAAAATACCAAATCCTGTAATTCCAATTCCTGGATCAATCCCGATTACGCGAATCACGATTATTCCACAGGCATGTCGGAATCGTCAATGTCGAAGTTAGCGTATACATGACTAATATCATCATTGTCTTCCAAGGCATCCATTAATTTTAATATTTTTGGGACATCGTCAGATTCAACTTTTTGAAGATTTTTTGGGATAAGATCTAATTCCGCACTTTTAATTTCATACCCTTTTGCTTCTAATTTATCACGCACATCCATCAAATGTGTCGGCTCGGTGGACACAGTATAAAACCCATCTTCAGATTCAAAATCGTCGGCACCTGCTTCCAATGCATCTTCAAAGACAGCATCTTCATTACCAACCGTTGCCTCCATAACAATTTGACCTTTACGATCAAACATCCATGCGACACTCCCATTTTCGCCTAAATTGCCATTATTTTTGCTCATTAAATGACGAATTTCAGCTACAGTTCGATTTTTATTATCTGTTATAATTTCCATCATGATAGCGACACCTGCTGGGCCATAACCTTCGTAAGTGGCTTCTTCGTAAGAAACGCCGGGTAATTCGCCTGTTCCTTTTTGTATTGCTCTTTTAATATTGTCCGCGGGTAAATTGTTTGAGCGACCATTCGATACTGCTTTACGTAATCTAGGATTTGCGTCAACATCACCGCCACCTAATCGAGCAGCAACCGTAATTTCCTTAATTATTTTTGTGAAGATTTTTCCGCGTTTTGCATCTTGTGCACCTTTACGATGTTTAATGTTGGCCCACTTACTATGTCCTGCCATGAATTTCCTTATATTTAGAGAGCGGAAATTACATCATCCTATGACGACACGACAAACGCTTTCATATGGTACTCTATTGTCTGAAATTTATCTACAATGATGAAAAACAGGTTAAATCGTTTTAATTCATTACCACACACATCATGTTTCACCTTAATTTTGGCAGAAACTATTTTTCCTTTTCTTAGTTTTATTACTTTAGAATGATTTCAAACTATATCAAATATGTCTTTTTTCTAGGATTCATCCAATTATTGGTTGCCCAAGCGGTAGTTCAATCAATTGGGATTGAAGCACGAGAAAATGGCCTTGTCATGACCCTTCGCGTAGATCAACCTGTACCACAAGAAAATATAACAGGATGGAAAGCAAAGAATGACTGGTTTTATGTTACTTTGTATGATGTTGTTTCTGATTCCAATCGATTAGCAAATACCGCATATTCCTACCCTGTTAGAGATTTCCAAGCCATCACAATGAATGAATCTTCACAAATAGGAATTAAACTTGCCATAAAAGTGGATCAATTTGAATTTTATCTATCAGAAAATCCGCCAGAAATATTGGTTTCGTTAAGATACCCTGTTGATTCTGTTCCAATACTTGCAGAAAAAAGCACTCAAAATACTCTTGTGCAAATTGAGCCCACTATAGAATTACCGCCCAAAGAACCGGATGTCCAGTTTACGTCAAAACGCATGAAAACGATTGGGTATTTTTTAGGAACAGCTTTAACGGTAACTGGATTGATACAACAAGACCAAGATCCTGAAACGCCTAATAAAGAATTGCAGTCTGGAATTATCATTTTACTTTCAACCTATATTTTGGATCAAATTTTTTAGTCGATTGACACATCGCCCATTCCATTTGTAACATTGTTCGTCTATGAAGGAATATTTCTTTTACTTCGCCTTATTCTATGCCTTAGGACTTGTCCTCATGGGTTTGTATTATCGATTTTTTAAACGTAAACGTAAGCGTTAACAGTTCCATTGAAATTAATGTGCAAAGGATTAAGTGTATTTCTTGTCCTTCCCCTTCTCGCAAGTCAACCTAAAACGCTGTCTTCCGCTAACCTAATCCTTGGGCAAACGTCATTCGAATTTGGCCCGACAGATGGAACTGCTCATGTATTGGAAATCCTTCGGAATGGACAAAATCTCCCAATGCAAACTAAACAAGATTTGAAGGAATACGGATTCACGTTTGAGTCTAAAAATGTATCGCATACTCGAAATGATTCTTTAAATCTCGTGCATGAAACAAACCATTTCGCTATTCATTATGACTTGACAGGAACACATGCTGTTAATAATGAAGATATGGATGAAGATGGACTCTCGGATTATATTAATCAAGTGGCGGATGTTTTTGAGTATGTTTGGTCGGTTGAAATTGATTCATTAGGATACAATGCACCTCCAGAAGATGGATTGCAAGGTGGCTCAGGGCTTTATGACATTTACGTAGCTAATCTTCCATCTCAATATTATGGGTTAGCCTATACCACATCTGGAGCGACAGAAAATAATGCATGTGCAAGTTATATCGAAATTCGAAATAATTATGATGCATCTTGGTTTCAGGATAAAACTGAATTACAAAATATACAAGTAACGGCTGCTCATGAATTTTTTCATGCGATTCAATTTGGCTATAATTGCTATGAAGAAATTTGGATGATGGAAGCCACTGCTGTCTGGATGGAAGATGTGGTATACGACCATATTAATGATTTATATCGTTACATGAATTCGTGGTTTAATTATCCGGAAAAATCATTGAATGATGAATCCAATGGCTGCTATCGATGTTATGGATCATTTATTTTTTTTCAATATATTAGCGAACACATAGGTGGACATGAAACAATTAAAGATATTTGGGATTATTCCAAATCCTATGGAAATCAAGAAACACCAAAGGATATTGAAGCGATTCATAATGCATTAGAAGATCATTCATCCACTTTTCAATATGCATTATCCAGTATGGCGATTGCCAATCGACTTTTATCCAACAATGAATCTTCTGCACCTTATACCTACAAGGAAGCTTTGGATTACCCTATTTCTTACCCACCCATGTCTGGGACCTATTATTTTGCCGGTGAAACAGTGATCGAACATCCAAGCTCCGTTTCCGATTATGGCAGTCGGTATTTTTCAATTTATACCAACGATCCAATGGATTTAATGATTATGGGAGAATCTTTTTCAAATCTGGATTTAGATTTGAATGTGATTCTTTCTCTCAATAATGGCGATATTGTTGTTCGAAATGGTGAATCTATAAATATAGACCCAGATTTAGGGATTGACTGGATTTCGGCCGTTGTAACTGCAAGGTCAGATGCCCAATCATCCTATTCATTTGATTTCGTATTATCGGAAGGATATTCCGAAGATTATAGTGTATCTCAATTATCGCCTAATCCCTTTTATGGCTCAATCAATGAATCAAATTCAATGAATATGGATATACTTGTAATAACACCCCAGACCATTCACATTGACATATATAATGTATTAGGTCAATTAATTTCATCATTTTCAAAAATGTATAATGAACCTACTTCAGATCAATTTTTATGGTATGGTAAAAATACAACTGGACAAAATGTATCCAGCGGCATTTATTTTATTCATATTTCAGGGCAGGAAAAATCCTTTAACCAAAAGGTGGCGATTATACGGTAGTATCATTTATAACGATTCAAATGTTTTCTTTAATTCATTTAATGTTTCTTTGTAATGAATTAAATCTTGTTCAAATCGGTTTTCATACTCTTTTTTGGGGTCATTTATAGGTGTTTTATAAACGAATGCGCCCACTTCTTTTTTAGCAATCCTTATCATGTGATTAACATTTTTTTCAAATCGATTGAGTGCTTTTATCCTTTTATTCAATCGCCGAGAAAGATCAGAAATATTTTTCTTATATAATTCATTTTCCTGCTGAAAAACTGCTTCACCTAGGGTATGTTCAAATTGAATCATACTTTCGCGTATTTCATGCCGTTTTAATGCTAATTCAGCCACTTCATTCTGCCATGGCTTTACTTGATCTCGAATAAAAACAAGTCGCTTCTTTCGTTTTTTAAATAATCTGATGCATTTTATTTTTCCACTCTCATAAACAGATTGCGATTGACTAATTCTTTGTTTATTTGCCACCAACAAATCTAATAATGGATGGGATTTCCCGGATATAGAATCTATAAACACCAATCCCGGCTGCCCTTTTAATTGTAAAGCCATATTCTTTTGTTCCTCCAAAGAATTGGAAATATCAGATAATGCTTGCCCCATTCGAAGGTTTAATGCTTTTAATCGCTGATATATTTTGAATTTCTTTTTAATATTAACAGCTTGCTCTTCTTTTAAAAGGGGCTGAAATGCTTCGTACTCTTCTTGTGCATAATGAAGCCAATCACGTGTATTTAGAATATGCGCATCAAGGGCTGGAAGATCAATAAATGGGTCTATTTCTACTTTAAAAAACGAACAGGATGTCCATCCCAGCATTCCTACACCCACTAGGAATACATATAAAACACGTTTACGAATGAAAGTCAGGCGGATAATTCCCCAGCTTGATCTAGTTGAACTAAATTATCATATCCGCCAATGGGTTTATCATTTATCACAATTTGTGGCACAGACCGTCCTCCCGTTATTTCAACTAATTCTTCTCTGCTAATGCCTTTTTCTTCAATATTGATTTCTTCAAAATCCATCCCTTTTTCTGTTAGCAGTCTTTTTGCATTAACACAATATGGACAAAAAGTAGTTGAATATACATTAATCATAATTTTTTCCTTTTCCCATTGGATGCTTGTTGATTCCGAATGTTACACATTATTTTATAAATAATACTTTTTGAATGCGAGTATCATTTTTGGTTTTAGCTACAATAAAATACGGCCCTGAAGATACAATTTCCCCTGCTAGATTAAAGCCATTCCATGATAAATGATGTTGCCCCGCATCCATCCATGTAGAAACAAGTGTATTTATTTCTCTGCCAAGCATATCATAAATCAAAACAGATAAATATTGACTTTCTCCCAAAGTAACATTTAAATGTGTAGTTGGGTTAAATGGATTCGGATATGCATATGATAGTTGAAATGTGTTTGGATGTATTTCAGATTCAATCCCTAATGGTGCAACATAATTATCGGGAGCTTCTGTGGTAAATCGAATGATTCGCTCATTCTCGAGCGGAGCAGCTCCAGACGCAAGTCCATGATTAAAGGAATACTGAATTCCATCATTTTTCCCCGGTGATTCAATCCCGATGGTCGCATAATTTTTTGTTGCATCCACATCATCTATGATTAAGTATTGGAATTCGATGACACCGTCCCCAGATTCTGTTGGAATAGCATTCTGAGAATATAGAATAATTTCAAATGTTTCTTCAGTCGTTTCATCATATCCATTTAACACACGAGACCATTCCACAATGAATCGACCATTCGCTTCATCATGCCACGTATAAACCCGAATCCAATTTTCATCCACAACTTCTAAATCATCCCAAAAAGGAGCTAATAATGCCTTTGGTCCCATGTACATCGGAATCGTATAATTCCAAAAGTAATCAATATAACAGGATTCAAATGATGCCCATCCATTTGAACTAATGGTTAATCCATCATACGCTTGCCCATGATATTGAAATGTAAAGGGTAAAGCAATATCAACGTGATCATCATCGTCCAGTAAATATTCTGTTCCATTTGTTCCCCCAAATGATGGGTCTAGCTCTATCCAATTAAATGTGGGTGTTTGGTCAAATCCTGAGTCGGTATTATCATAAGCCCAATACCCATAATTGGATGGGGCCACCGGAAGGCTTTCTGTTTGTGGTTCAATGTGTAGTTTAACTTCTTGACTATAAATAGAATTATCACCTTTAAAAAAGTCCACGAAAAATGTTATATCGCTGCCATAAGAAATATCACCCAAACCAATTTCGGCATTATTTGTAAACAATTGCTCTTCAAACGCAGCTATGGATGTCCAATTGCCTTGAAAATCATCATTCGGTCCCACAACACAATCATTGGAATCATTCAAACATGAGATATCAACCCAAAAATCATTATAATCTGCATTCGTGTAACTTTTGATTGATAGAGCAGGCGTAAATGTTGAATTTGGTGTAAGATTTGTATTTGAAAAGGAAATATCAAAATTGGGCATTATTACAGGAATAACAAGATCACCCATTTTTATTCCATTATTATCCGAAAGTCGAGCGGCTGCACCGTTAGAGTGAAAAGGTTCATATATCACTAAATCAGATATAACGAGAATAGCTGATTCTCCTGAATTTATTTCAGGAATATTTACTTCGATGAGTTGAGGCTCTACTCCAGCATTAAACGATAACGATCCAATAAAACCTCCTGCCACATTATCGGAATTATTTGTTAGCGATATTGAAAGTTCAAATGATTCACCTAATGCTACATTTTCGTCATTATCTTCGGATGAAACGGCTATTTGGTTTAAATGAATATCAGATGTTGCATTTTCAACACTGGCAACGAAATGGCCTTGAATAAAATCATTCTTATTCGAATAAATGTCTATTTCCGCAATATTTTGGACATCCACACTAGCTAAGAATCGTCCGGTATTATCTGTCAATCCTTTGGCGACGATTTCTCCATTTACCATAACACTTATAACAGCATTTGCAACCATTTGTTCATTTTCATTTGTGATGCGAATATCTAAAAGACCATCATTTTCATAGACTGGATCCATATCAAACAAAAACAAATTCGGAGTTCCTGTATAAACTTGTAAGGAAGGATCGCCTAAAATATTATAAACATGAGTATAAAATTCCTGAGCTTCCCCCGCATCATCTTGCTCAGGGAATTCTTTTTGTAACCCCAATTGTCCTGCAAGCATAGCTGGTGCTAATTCCACAACTTTATGATTCAACATTGCATCATACATATAGGCATTAATGATATTATTGTATTTTGTACTTGTATGAAGATCCGATGGACCAATGAAGGCTACGCCACCTTTTGGGACAGATGGTGTCCCAGAACGTAACACAGCTTCGGACAGACAAGGGTCAACATTATTAGCGAAATCATTTGAATTACAGACATAGCTCATAAATACAGGTGTTAACCAACCATTATTTAAATCATTTACATCGCTCACATGGAATTCGGGATAATGCCAACCGTTGGCATCTCCCCATCCGCGGTAATTCACAATGCCGGCACCTTGATTAATGGCTGAAATAATTTGAGGTGCTCCTTGTTGCGTTGGTGGATAAAAAACAGTATCCACATTTGAATAACCAAAATTGAGCAATTCATCTCGCAGCCAATAGGATGTCCATTTGGGTGTAATGGGAATCGGATATGTATTACTATAATTCCCAGCCACAACGAGTCCGCGATTTAGCCAATCTTGATCATAGGCTAAAGGATCTCGAGCATATTTCATTGTTTTTGATAAAATCACAATTAAATCAGTCAAATTATCAACAGACATTCTTCCAATAAATACATCTGGGATAAAATCATCACCAACCAAATGGGAGTATTTTTGGTCAGATACATCATTTTCAGGACCATAATAAAACGAAGGTAAAGCGGCAAATCCGTCTACATCTCCAATTAGGAGAACATATTCTAACATTGGATCTTCTGCCAATGTTGCGCCAATAAATGATTTAATTTCATCGGAACTACTCCCTGCTTCAGAAAGTAGAGAAACAATCACATCAAATCCTTGTGATTTTTTAAAAGAGACAAATTGATCTAAATAATTAACCAATCCATCTGGAACAATGATAAGGTAACTTCCGCGATTCATATTCGCTAAATGGGGTAAATCCAATTCTGTTTCAACAAAATGTTGAAAAGCCAATGGAATCGTTTCTTGAATGAGATTTTCGGTTGTTTTTCCTCGAAAAGATAAACCATCAGCAAAACTGAAACTAGTCAGTAGAATTGTAAGAATTAATTTTTCATAAATACGCATTTTTGTGTAACCATTTCCCTATCTGTATTTAAAACGATAAAATAGACTCCAGAACTTAAAATTTTATTCACAGATTGCTCCAAATTCAATCGAATGAAATGTCGTCCCGGTGATAATTGATTTATTGGATATTGAGTTATTTCTTGCCCTAATAAATTATAGATCGTAATGCCGCCTTTTCCACCAGGCCAATGACCAATATCAACTTGGAACTGTCCTTGAGATGGGTTGGGGAATATACCATTGAGCGTTAATGGAATTTTTGGCATTGGACCGCCTTGTGATGTAACAACACTTAGATAATCATCGTGAATTGAAAATAATGTTAATCCTTGTAATTCCCACCCATGGTAATTCACCGTTTCATCTGGCATAAAACTCAATCTGATTTTCACACTATCAAAACCACTTTCACGAACAGCCGTTATATAATTTGCTTGAATATGTTCCCAGGCTAATCCCGTCCACGATTTGCTCGCAAGAAGAGAATCATTATTATCTAAAATTAAAATTGAGATCGGATCATAATCCCACTCTGTTTCGTATCGATGATCCACTTTTAATACAAGTCTATTTTTTCCTGTTACATCAATCAAATCTGATTCCATCCACTGTTCTGACATAGTTGTATCCCCATTTTCATAATAGGGACTTTCCTGAGTTTTAAGAATAATATTGCCTGCCTGCCATGGACCTTCTGCATGATTCCAAGGCCACGATTCACCCAAGACAAAAGATGTTGCTTCTTGAAAATCTGCCGTAATGGACATATCCTGATTTAAGTAAATCGAACCTTCCCACGGCATTAATGGTTCACCACGTAATAGAACTAAGTGATAATTATCCTCAGGAAGTTCAATAATATTGGATTGACCAATGACAAGTGTATCTATTCCAAATTCTGTGGATAAGTACCCTGTACTTTCTACCGTCAATAAGTCATGGATTATAGTTGATATATTCAATGTATAAATAGGGGCACTATTTAATGCAATATCCTGGTTTGTAATCGCTGCATTATTAACCACAACATTTATGGTTTGTGGCAAATAGCCTTTTGCACGGACTAAAACGGTATAAGATCCAACATCTAGAATACGTCTAAATCGCCCGAATTCATCTGTTTTCCGTGGTTTTAACACCGATCCAGTATGTTCTAATACTTCGACAATTGCACCTTGGATAGGGGCTCCTGTCATTGCATCTGTAATCAGTCCTGTTAATTGAGATGCATCCATATAATAACCAATGGATCTATCCATGAGATACCACATAGCTGGATTGACCCGTTCAATGGTATTCTCTAATAAAGTGCTGTCGGGGTGAATATTTGCTGTCCCACATTCAATTAAATATTGAATGCACCCTGTTTCTCGATAAAACCAATCATGCAATTTCCCATTTCGCGATCCACTATAAACGGATAAATAGGTTCCTGACCCATCTTCTGTTTCAATTTCTTCTGCAAAATCATCTGCCATGGTTTTCATATATGTTAAATCTGGTGATGGCTTTGACTCTTCCCACAACCAAGATGTGAATATTTTTTCAGATAATCGACCGGATCGTGAACTATGCCATACAATTGAAAATAAAAATTGTTCTCTTAAGGCTAAATCACGAATGGCCACAGCTTCAGTCTCTGAGAAAGGTTCTTCCCCTTTATAATAATCATAATGTGCTGCATATTCACTCGCATCCGGTTCAAGAAAAGTGTCTCCAAAAACCCAATTAAATCCAAAATTTCTATTTAAATCTACACCATCAATATCATTTCCAACTGAAGGATCAAAATCGAAAATACCATTTGGGAATGGCCCATCCGGAGATAAATCTCGTTTATTTTTTCTATAACTTACATCAGCTCCTTCGTTCACCACATTTAAACCTTCCGGATTCGCGGTTGGTATAATCCAAATATCTAAATTCCCACGTAATACATTTACATGATTTTGCAGTATCGGTTCAGGATATACTAAATCATCAATCAATGTTATAACAGCTTCCACTCCAATAATTTCTTCCGCATGCACTTGCCCTACAAATAATAATCTTGCTTCATCTTCCCGTACCTGAACATTATTTGATATTTTAACAGCAAGGATGGGTATATTTTCTTGCGTAGAATATCCAACTGTATCTATCCTATAAAAATAGTCTGTAGCAGGATCATCTTCAATTTCGTATAAATAATCATATATTTCATCAAGCGTATGATATCGCGAATCTAGAGATTGGCCAAATAATAAGGATAAAAAAAGTATACTTATCCATCGAAAGAAATGTATTTTATTCATTATTTACTTTAAGTATGTAATTTTATCTTTTATTATTACATCATTTGTCTTGAATTGATAAAAGAATATTCCGCTCCCAACTTGTTGACCTTGCATATTTTTACCATCCCATGAAATATGGTATTTACCTGCAGAAGAAGGAACAATGAGCCTATCTGATACTTTCCGTCCAGATATATCATAAATCGAGAATTCAACCGGATTTTTTCCCATCATATCAAATGTGAATGTAATTGCACCATTAAATGGGTTTGGAAATGCTGAATGTAATTTAAAATTTTGTGCCCAAACTTCGTGCTCATCCTTTACATCCAATAAATCTGCTACTTCAATGATTCGTCCATAATAATTATAAATATCTTCTTTGCCTGAGCTTCGTAAATCAATCCAATGGAGTAAATATTGCGATTCTTGATTATAATTTGTGACTTCAACTTGCCCCTGCTCATGATAATTTGCCACGACAGGAAAACCATCGATTTCCGATGTTATTCCATTCCACGTTGCATACCCACTTCCATAAATGTCAGCACCGCCAGTCATTAATGGATCATTATTCCAAAAACCACGACCATCCTCCCATAAAATGAGATATTGGCCCTGCAATATATTTTTAACATACGGCTTAAGTTGTTGTGTTGTGTCTGCAGAAAATTGAATGGCTTCTCCATTTAATTCTCCGCTGACTAGGTCGATTTCTTGTCCAAATACATTATAATCAATCCCATTACGTAAATCTTCCCAAGCAATAAAAGCTGTTTTTCCAATGGGATCTACATCCATGGATGGATTTACTTGATCATGTTCTGCATTTGAAATCGACAGACCACCGTTTTCCCACATAATATTTCCATCCCAATCGATAATTTGTCCATATATTTCTGTTTCAGTTGTGGTCGTTTGTCGCCAAACGACAAAAATACCATCTTCATCAGAAATGACTTCTGCGGATATGTCTTGAATATCGTAAACCGTTTCACTCAGATTTATTCCACTGGAAGACCATCCAACAGCTAAATTTCCATTTAAATCAATTTTCTTTATTTTAATGGTTGTACTTCCCCAAGCATTATCTAGCCAAACAATCATAATATTATTATCAGGTGTATTGAAAACATTTAAAACATATTCATCATTCCATCCATCCAATAAAACTTTACCACCTTCTTCTAATAATGCATTCCCATCTGAATCATACTTTTGGAATAGGATGTCTAAGCTAATTGCTTGTGATTCACTCCAAAAACAAGCAATACTTTCTTCAAGCCCTAGGAGTCTCCCATTACTTTGGTCCATCATACTTGTAACAGCTATACCTGAATCACCCCATAAATTCTCAAAATCAGTCGTTAATTTATTTATACGCATTGATTTCGGTGTACCTGACCCATCAAATGTAGCAACATACACATGGTCACCATCAAAATAGTATCTAGGATAAGATAAATCATCAACAGAGGCATCATCATCTGAAAAGGTAATTTGATTTCCATTCGTTACTTCTAAAGATTCATTGGCAGCCCGATTTGCATATATTTTTTGTGCGTGTCGGTTATCTTCCCATAAAAGAATGATTTCATCTACATTTGAATTAAACCCTTGTATATATTTTACATCGCCGTCCATACCAGTAGCACCTAATATATCTGCTTCTGTATCAGCAGGATAATCAACGAGCAGATTTACACTTCCAGATGATGCATCCCCATAAATAGTAAAGAGTCCAACCCCTGGAGAATAAATAACATTTGGTGCTTCCTGATTCCCTTCTGCAATTGTAATATTATATCCATCTGCCCATCCTGCAACTCCATCAGCAGAAATATATTGAGCCGGAATATCAGTATCAGGATTACTCCCTCGTTCCCAAACGACGTATAAGCCTCCATTTTCATCTGGTGCAAATCGTCCATTTAAATGTTTTTCTCCTGAGTCATCTAATTGAACTCCATCACCCCATAACACAGAACCATCTAATCCGATTTTTTGAAAGAAAATATGGCCATCAATTGTATCAAACCTTAAATCTGTCCAACTTAAAAATACTTCACCATTTGAATTACGTTTTACACGAGGGGATTTTTGAATAGCATCAAAATCTGATACTTTTCCAGGTTCTGACAGCACAAAACCGTCCATATCAATTATTTGATAAAGTATTTCAGAACTTTCATCGCCTGATTTCCATGTAACAAATGATTGATTATTTGTCATATATGTGGTTCTTGGACGTGTTTCAAGTAAATCAGATGAAGCGACCGGAAATCCTTCACTTTCCATAAGTGGATTCATTTCCATATCAAATCTTTGACCATAAATATCCATATTTCCGCCATTTCGTGCATCTGCCCACACTACAAAGGCTTCATTATTTCCTGCATATTCAATACTTTTAGCCATTTGGGCGCCACCAGCCACAATCACAGGCACACCAGATGCAGGTTCAATGACATCGTGGTTTGCAGAAATATGAGTTCCATAAATATCTTCATCCACTTGGTTCCGTTTATCCTGCCAGGTGACGAACACACCACCCAAACTATCAGTACACATATTAATGGATATTTGTTTGCTTGGGATTAGCGCTAAAGCAATTCCACCATCATCTAAAAGTCGATTTCCATCTGCATCAATATGTTGATAGAAAACATCCCCTTCAGCATCAAAACGATAATCGATCCACGCAATAAAAACACCACCATTTCCGTCTGATATAGAGACAGGATCTTCTTGTCTTCCTGGTAAATCAGTTATAACTGCGCCGCCTTCTCCCCAAAGTAATTCTCCATCTCCATTCACTTTTTGAGCAAAAATATTTCGTGGGCCAAACCGATTATCTGACCAAACAAATATGGCTGTTCCATCTGTTCCTGGGCTCACTGTTTTAAACCATTCGATATGAATTCCCTGACGAATTGGGATTCCAGCTTGGTCCAGTAGGTTTTGCCCAAATAAAATAGAGCCTAAAAGGTAAATCATTAATATGCGTATGTGTTTCATTGTATCTTTCTTATTGAATTATATTAAGTACGACAAGACCTTCCCTTGTGCATACGACTAATTGATCTTCCCAGAATGTGGAATAATATGTATAGCCCACATCAAATATACCTCGTGGTTCAGGTGCACCTGGATAAGAAATATCATAGAGGGCTATACCTTTGGAACCTAGTGATAAAACTGCCATATTACCTTGTATTGCAATATGGTCCACGGTTAAATCTTCTGCAAATTGTGTTTCAACATATGGATTATCAGGAGGCGTTCTATTTGCTCCATTCGAATAATTTACCAATGGAATGTGCCGAGCGCCTGCATCATCACACGCTATAAATACACTCGTTTCAGTTAATGTGACTTTTTCTGCATTCCCAGGGGTATCTAATCGATTGACAAAAACTGGGTCCGCTCCTAAAGAATCAAGTGTCCACAATTCCACACCTTGTTGATCGACAGCCAGAGCAATATTCCCATTTAAATAATCTAAACCCATTGGTTTACCAGGGGTAGATAATTCATCACCCGCCACGTTGGACCAAACATTCCATTCCGCAAAATAATTAAATTGATTCCATTTTAATCCATCATCATTATCGGCAGCTAAAATTGCATAAGATTCAGAACTTTCTAGAATGCGTATTTCACGTGTTTTTTCACTCATTTCTTCACCAAGCACAGCTAATGAATCTCCATTAATAAAATCCATTATGACGACTCGACTATTATTTTCAAGTGCAAATAATTTACCCAGAGATGATGCATACTCAACTTGAGCAATATCACTTAAATCTTGTGATGGAGAATATTGATCGACTGAAACTAACTGATCTTCTGTCTGTAAATCCCATACTTGCACCCCTGCTTGACCTGCGGCAATAAAGGCAGTATCATTATAAATATCCACAAATCGACAAAATCCACCCGTCTCTATAATGGTTTCTGTTTCAATACCCCATAATAATTCAGTTTTGGGTTCCATACACCCCGATATGAAAATAAATCCAGTTAATCCTATTAATATATTTTTTTTAATAATTATCATAAATCATATTCCATTCTAATTTGCACGCTAATTGCCATTGATTAAAACTCTTCAGAGATTCCACCCACTCAAATTGAGACTCCGTACTTCGTGATCGATAACGAATTGTAGATTTTATCGTAATCGATTCTGTCAATATTTTTTTCGCCCAAACATCCAGTTTTACATCTAAATGATTTCGTCCTGCATGTAATGGATCACTCAAATTTTCAGCATCATAGGCTCGAATATCCATTCGCGTAGAAATTCCAACCCCATCTGTCCAGCGATTCCGTTTTGTTTTGGCCATTGGGATGTAGAATTGATAATAACTATAACTTCGATCAAAATCACTCGCAACAGCCGTTTCTCCAAAAGTAGTATTCAAAGCTCTACCCTGCTCAAACTGAAGTCCAATCGTACCGAATTTTCTAATGGAATGATTCACTTTTATTCTTCCATAATAAATATCTAAATCAAATTCCGTAAAAGGATTGTTATAATATCGTTGCAAATATCCAGCCCATATATTGACCCATGTTCGCTTGATTAATGGATGTGATATTCCGATTTTTTGGTCCCTATCTGTAAAAATTGCTGCAGCTAAAAGTGTGGAAGAAATATCCCGGTCTATATAGTGTCGTAAATAGTATTGACCTAAATGATTAAATACATATTCAATTTTTTTATAAGATCCTAATTTATAAGAAACCCTTAATCGATAAGATTCATAATTCTTTGGTGAAGAATGGGTATAATTTGTTAATCCCACCGACCCTGAAAAAGTGAGACCTTTACCAAATACATAATATTCTTTCTTCCCTGAAAATGAACCTTTTGTAATGTGTGAATCAAATGTATCCATTCCGCCTAACATGCTAGGGAATTGCGTTGCATTCCCTTTTTCAATTTCTGATAATCTTAATACATTTGAATCGTAGCCATTTTCTAATCCAAAAGTCAAATAGAGCGGTGTGCTAGCACTTAAAATTGATGCTAATACTGAAAATAATAAGAATCGGATCATTTAAAACTCAATAAAACGTGCCAAAATAGATTTATTTATATCTAAAATTTCAATGGTATACACATGTTTGCCCTTTGGGACCTTTATTTCACAAGATCTCCATTTCCCTGGCACCCATTCAGGATGGTCTGGAATGGTTGTTTCAGAAGATCGTTCAGTGTTAAAATAGAATGTACCAACGACTTTTTGACCACTTTTAATTCGAATACGATACGAAGATTCTTGCCCCATTGATTCAGTAAATGAAAGTCTACTTAATATTTTTATCGATTTAGGGCCATTCGATTCTATCTGAAGTGGTAATTCTTGTGAACACTCATAATAATCCAATTTTTTCCCTTGTATCGTTAGTGGAATAGCCGATTGATGTACCATTGGCATTAAAATTCGTTTTTCTGTTCCAACTTGCTCAAAATCTTTGGCTAATACTCTAGATAGAACGGGATATTTGGATTCCCCGGATGCAAGAATTTGAATACGATGCTCACCTTTCGGAATATTTATAAAATAATTCCCAGAATATGTATAATGATGTTTTGGGTGTTGAACCGATTTAATTCTTTTTTGAATTTTATATTTATGATTTACTTGAATTGTGTCCTGATTATCCACAACAATTTCATATTGGAACGCATGGCTCGTTTTGCTTCTTTTAAGAACAGGATATCGCGAAATAAACTCTAATCGAATTGGACCTTTGACCGAATAAACTAACCCTTCATTCTGAATTGGATAATATATACGTCTTTTTTTATTTATGATTAAGATTTCCTTCTTTTCCCCATTCTCAGAAGGTTTTAACAATTTGGCATCTAAGGTTCCAATAAAAAGAATACCTAAAATTGAAATAAGAAATTTTCTATAGTAAACTGTCGGGTTCATGCTGTAACAAATGTTCCTTTATTTTTTTCTTACTATGAAATCCAACGCCAATAACAGCACCCGCTATTACGAAAAATGCTAAAAATGTGACGACTAGATTATATGTTTCATTCGCATATAATTTACCTGAGCCAATATCAGGAATTGGGATAGGGGCAAATGGAAGGTTTAATGATTCCGTGAGTGATTTAATATTTAATATATGAATAACAGGCACATGCTGTTTTGCAAAATGTGATAATACACCTTCAATACCACCTGGACGTGTAATGTCTGCTATATGATTCCGATGAATCACGCCGGGAGGAAGCAACTTATGATTAAAAGATGTTCCTAAACTTGCAACACCTCCTCCAACATTAATAAAGGCATCATATGTATTTATTGACATAATGGATGAAAATTGGTTTAGTCGTTCCTGAATATTATTTTTTAAACGATTAAAATGGATAATTGGCAATTCATGCTCAGCAATATTTGCACGAATTAAATCTCGACCTTTTGGGCTCAATAATCGCCCCATATCATTTCTACCCCCTATAGAAGCAGATATACTTCGATTCGAAATAATTTCTTTTTCAAAAAGAATTTTTTCCATGTCGAGCCATGTAAAATCTTCGTGATTAGCACCCCATTGAGATGCACCTACAGATGTTATTGATATGGGAGTGATTCCCATTGTTTTGCAAGCTGTTAGAGCAGCAATATTACCGCCAGGCATAGACCCTGTTAACAAGACCGCAACTGTATCCCCAGCTTTGAGGCCAGCGCGAACGTAAAGTTCAACCATTGCAGCAGAAAAATTAGGATCTAGAGTTGTAAGTTTGGCATCTAAATCACCTTCATCTGTCGTTGTTAAACTAAAAGGACTACCAACCAATCCTGTTTCGTTTGGGTCATTCTCCAAGTCGACAAAAACACCTTTTTCCATTCGAGCTTTTTTGAGTTCTTCCATGCCCTTTTTCATTAATTGAGCTGCTTTAACTTTTATATCATATGTCGGAGAAACATCAATTACTTTATTGGAAACTGCAAATGAAAAACAACCAATACTTAAAATAGCAAGCACCACTAAAGTAGATGTTCTCTGGATCATTGGAATAAATGGTTGTTTTTTATAATTAGATAACGAGTTGTCCTCCAAAAATAATCATTACCAATAATTTTACAAGTACGGCTGTTACGATGACTACTGATAATGTTCGAACAACACCTTGACGATCCATCCAATTTGCTATAAGACCAGGAATAATATTTCCAATGACAGCAAAAGATAAATTATCGAATGGTGAATAAATATAATGTCTCGATAGATAGCCCAAGAAAAAACCAAGAATTAAAGCTAATACCAAACGCCTTTTCCCATATAGAAACATAACTTTACTTAATAAATGAATGATTCCATATACAATTGCTGCCACAGCGAAAGTGATTAATACTTGTAAAGGTTGATGCAAATACAGTGATATATATCCAGGAACAATGATTCCCCCTGCAGTAACGCCCAACGATTCTGATAAAATTAGACTAAGTACAATCCCTAATCCAATTGACACTTCAACCATTCACTCGTACCATGTTTAATTGGTTTAAAATTTCCTGTCCTGCACCCACTTGATTCCCAATGGCATATACCAATGAATCATTTGATAATGTTTTTATCATATCAATTGTTTTTTGGGTTGGTTGATCCAGTCCAATTGTGTGGAATTGAGTCAAGAGAGAATGATGATGTAAACGATCTAGTAACGAGTCTACTTTATTCCCTCTCACAATAAAATGGTCTGGCTTTATTTCTTCAAGAGTTAATTCAATCATTTGTCTTGTTCTAACAGGACGATCTTCACGCGAATTCAACAATACACATGTTCCGCCTTCAGCAGGGTAACGATCAATAATAAATTTCCAAATTTGCAAAGTCGAGACAGGATCATTGGCAGCCATACCATTCACAAATGATATTGTTTTATTATTGAAACCACATTTCCAAATGACTAAGGCACCTAAATCAGGTTGAACATTTTGCATCCCATTTAATGCAACTGATCTATCAATACCTACCGCATCACATACATCTAAAGCAACAGCTACATTTTGTGGATGCTCTAAATAATTAAAACCATTTAATTCATCTTCTGATACAGTGGATTCATTTGACAATTTGCAAGATGTATCTAATGAAGTTGCCACATCTTTTAGGATTGAAAACTTTTCAACTTCTCCTGTAATGAGGCTTCCCTTTTCTGGAATTGTGTTACATAAGGATAAGGCAACATCTTTTTCTGTTGGGCCCATTTCCTCTAAATGATCTGGTCGTGTGTTTGTAATAACGCCAATATGTGATTGAATCATTTGATGCTCTGCGATCCATTGGTATTGCGGTTGTACTGCCATGCATTCCATAACCATAGCATCTGGTTTTTCTTTAGAGAAAAAAGACATCAATCGTACCTGTTCACCAATGGATGGTAACCTAAGGCGGTGAATAATCCGATCCTTTCCTTCCATATCAATCACGCGAGGAGCTGTTCCAGTTGTTTTTGCAAATGTACGTAAACCACCTGCTCGTAATCCAGCCGCAATGAGCCGAGTTACACTTGATTTGCCACGCGTTCCATTAACATGAATACGTAATGGAATTGTAGCAACAGCACGTTGATGAAGTTGGAATTCTAATACACCCGCTCCTAACAAGAAGAGTAATAAAAATCCAAGTATGATTAAGGGAAAAGCTGTCATAATAATTCTTAATTACTTAGTTATTGCCAACCCATTACAATTTGGACGAGTCCCAGCATATCTAGAACATTTATCATACCATCTTGGTTGATATCTCCTAGATATGGGTTTATGGGTGCACCTGTACCTAAGATATAGTCAACAAGGCCGAGGATATCAAAAAGATTAATAACTTCATCCATATTCAAATCGCCAAACATACGAACTTCACTTCCACGTGTTGTAATAAGAATAGCTGTTTCATCTCCTAATTCCATAGATGCTGTCGGATAGGTATCATTCCATGTATACGTTAATCCTACCGTCATGGTATGATCTTCAATTCCAACTGTTGCATAATTACCATGTGTTTGCCCCCAGCCATAGCTACCATAGGATGTATTATTAAATTCTTTGTATTGAATTAATATTTCCCCATCCCCTGTTGGGCCAAAATAATATGCAGGATCTCTTAAAATGATTTGAAAGGTATTTGTAGAATTATTTTGATATGTTCTTACCTGCGACCATTGTACAATATATTGATGATTTGCTTGATCATAATACGTATAAACTCGACCACCGTTTGTTAATTGTAAATCATCCCAAAACCCAGCTATCATAGGTGATGGGCCAGTCGGTCCAGGCAATTCATAATTCCGGAATGACTCTAATGTAGATTCACCCATGGCAATCCAACCATTACTGCAAATACTTATTTCGTCATAGGATAGACCATAAAATTTAAATGAGAATGGTAGTGTTACTGTTTCCACATCATCACCATTGTTACCAGAATCAGTTAACGAATTAAGATGGAAACCAGGCCCACCTTGACGGTCGTCTATTTCTACCCAAGAATAATAAGGAGCCAAATTATATAAAGCATCTCCACTGTCATAAATATAATAGCCATAATCATCTGGCCCTAATGGATCAAACACTGTTGGCATTCCAATTTGGACAGGAACAACCATATTTGTTTCATAACCATCGCTAGATTCCAAATTCAAAATTAAATGAACAATAGTCCCAGGAATAGTTCCTTCTAATACAGAAATTTCAAATGTATTGGTTGAATTGGATCCTACTGACCCTGCTCCAATCAATGGCCAAGAACCTTCATTATCCACAATATCAATCATAGGTGATGGACTTATCATTGTTCCTATTAATGATGTCGCATTTGTAGATCCATTATTCGCTAAAATGATTTCAATTTCTGATGATTGCCCTGATTCTAATACATTATAAGTATTTCCTAATACATTAATATTATGAGCAGTGATATCATTTCCGCGCGTTTCAAGGTTCACCATTCCTTGCCATGACCCACCATTATTATCCCAAATATCTACAAGGATAGGAATGTCCATTCCTTCGCTCACTCCATCTTCCACAACCATTATAAATGGATTTTCAGGAATAATCATTTGATCAGATGTCAAATCTCCGATAGTCATATCTTGAGATATAAAGGTCACTTGTGAGTTGTTGCTAGAAAGTGTTGCATTTAATTCGGTAGCATCTTCACTCCCATAATTCTTAAAAGGAATGTAAAGTTCAATCGTTTCACCGCCGTTAATTAATCCATCATTATTCCCAGATGACTGCCCAACATTATCATCATTATAGGTGATATAATCTTCTACTACATTTACACTTACACCTGGATCATAAATTTGGAATGAACCTTGATATGGCACATGATTTTTTTTCGATACTGTTATTAATACTTCACCGCTCTCTGATGAAGGTAAATTGAGTGTTACATTTCCTGATTGATCTGTATATCCAGATTCAAAAATATCTCCATCTCTTAATATTGTCACCCATGCATCACTTACTGAAACAGGTCCTGAAGCAACATGAATATCCATATAATTTGTTCCTGACATAACCCAACTTTCATATTCCACATTAAATGTGCTTGGGAATTTGGTCCACATTTGGAGAGATGCATCTCCCATTAAACTATTCCAATGTGTAAAAATAGATACATAATTATTAGGATTGGATGGATATCCTTTTGCTAAATAAAGTTTACCCTGCATTAATGCAGCACCTGCTGTTTCTATTTCGTCAATAAATGTCCCATAGTAAAATCCCATATCTACTAAATTATTAAACATGGTATGTGTACCAGTGGTAGCTGTTCCTATACTCGCCACAGCTCCTTTAGGGTTTGAAGCTGTTCCTGCACGCAAAAATGATTCAACAATAGAATCGCCTCCAAAAGAACCGGTACCACAGGTTATAACGGTGGCTACAGGGAGCATAAAGCCATTTGATGTACTATTTACATGTGAACTTGTGAATCCGCTAACACCATAATATCCTCTATAATTAAAGAAAGATATACCTTCGTTAATTCCACTCACCATTTGAGAAGGGAATGAACCGCTATATATTGTATTTACATCCGTATAGCCATTAATATCTAATATTGAGTTAATATTTTCATTTGTAATAACACACGAAATACCAGATGTTGACGGATCTCCAACGAGACAGGCTCGGGTAAACCAATCTTCACCCATGTAAGGAGATGCTTCATAATTCAATATTTTACCAACAATCGTATTTAAATGTGATTGCGTTGAAAAGGACATTCTTCCTAAGAAAACTTCTGGAAATAAATCTGACCCTTCTAGCTGTGAATAAGGATGATCTCCCTCTCCATTATAGCCACTCCAATTTTCATAATAAGTTGGAATATCATATGTACCACTTGCATCCCCAAAGAATGTTACAAATTCAGGTGGATTGTCCCAAGTTTCATAAGCATCTTCAATGTAGTTTTTTAAATTAGTAGAATTATTTACAACATTAGAACTAGACACATAATTTACCTCATACCCCAATCGATGTTTCCAATCCATCAATAGTTCAATAGTGGACATTAAATTTCCAATATTGGATGGAATAACATAGAGAATAGAAGGTCTTTGGTAAGGGACATCATCACGACTATAATCTTCATAATTTACAACCATAGATTTATAGAGTGGTTCAAAAGCACGAGAACGTGTTAATGGGCGAAATCCTGCATCCGTTGTCCCTTCTGAATCCATAGTAATATTTGCTTCCTGTATCACTGTCAATTCTTGTGTAATAGGGTTGTACTGAAATGGAGTTATAGTCACCTTTACCATTGTTAATTCTCTCATCACAATTGGGTCTGAAACCTGCACAATGTTAGTTGGAAAAAGTTGATTTTCAGAATATAGTGATGAATTTCTAGCTAATGGTGTTTCAGGATCAAATGAATCTCTTTCCCATCCATGGAACGGAATTACATTGACATTTTCAATGATTTCAGTATCAATAATTTCAATCTGTGCTTGAAACGTTTTGCCAGGTTCAACTGCATAATAAGTTGTTACTGATGGTAAATAGGGTTCACCTTCATTCACGACAGACCCAGCAGATCCTAATTCTGGTTTTTGATAAGCTGTACCCATATGTTCGATAGTTTTTATGGAATAATTAACATTTTCAAATCCAATAGTTTGCTTTCCGTTTTGAATCCCTAAAAATGAAAAGCCGTCATCCGTTTTTGAAGTTGGAATATTTGTAGCCGAAGTAATGGCGACAGATAAGATGCTAATTATTAGTATTATATGTTTCATTAAGTCCTCTCTATTAAATCATTAAATGGTGGAAAAATTTTGGGTAATAATAACTCGCGATATAAATACCTATAGCTGAAAAAACTAAAAAAGGTGCAAATGGTAATGCGCGATCTTTATCTATACCCAGTGACATTGATATGTAAGTCCATGTTAAAAGGCTGAAAAAACTTGCCATAAATAATGTAAGCGCCATTCGGACAGGTCCAAGCCATATCCCTAGAATAATTCCGAGTTGAAAATCTCCAGTCCCCATTCCTTTTCTTTTCGTAAATATGGACGTTGTTACCATAATAGCCCATGGGAATATTCCTCCAATGCATAAGCCCATAAATGCAGATGAAACTGATGTTTGACTAAATAGTATTGATCCAATTAAGATAAAACCTGATGTTATAATTAAGAGCAATGGAATTTTGAATGATTTTAAATCAACCCATGCAATTGCACTTATTAATAGTGAAATTAATGAAAAAATAATTGCTTCAATCACAGGAAGTTCTACAAATGCCCAAGCCCATAAAAGTCCTATGGATAATTCATAAATTGGAATATGTGAAATAGCTTTTGGCTTAACTACATCAAAAATGGTAAATATGTATTTCATTGCATATGCAACCACTATACCAAGTGTTAAAGGAATAATTATGAATAAATTATTCATTATAATCCTGACTGTAACGCTGAGCCTAAATAGAAAACAGGCAAATAAGTAATTACGACCATCAATGCAATAACAGCGCCTACAGCTAAAATTAAAATTGGCTCAATTAAAGAAGTCATTCTATCAACAAGTGCATTCACTTGTTTATAATAATAATCTGCTGCCCTGTCCAAAAGTGAGTCCAATTCACCCGTTTCTTCTCCTGTTGAAGCTAATTGAAGTAAAATGGATGGAAACACTTCTGTTCTCCTTAGAGCGGTAGAAATATTGTATCCATCGCGAATATAGTTAGCTGCATCCTCAATAGCTTTTTCATACACTCGATTATCTACGACTTTTCTTAGTAACGCCATAGTATCTAGCACTGGAACCCCCGCTCCCAACAATATGCCAAACGTTTTACAAAATTTATTTAATATTGATTGATCAATTAATGGGCCAAAAACGGGAAGCTTTAAAAATATTGAATCAAAAACATAGCCTCCTCTTTTCGTTTTTGAGACTAGCCATAATCCTATTATAACCATTATCATAATCATGGACATGCCATAAAAATGAACACTTACCCAATCACTCAAATTCACAAGAGCTCTTGTCGCTCCAGGTAACCCAGCTCCTAACTGTTCATAAACTTCAGAAAATTTCGGTATAATGAATATGAACATTGCACCAATCATACTTGCAAGAAAAACAACCATAAAAATAGGGTAATTCATAGCAGAACGAACTTTTCGTCTCGTATCATCCAAATTTTCTAAATAAGTTGCTAATTGATCTAATATATCATTCAAATTACCACTGACTTCGCCAGCCTTGGTTAAAGCCACAAATAAATTAGAAAATACACCTGGATGCTTTTCTAATGATTCTGAAAGGTTGAGCCCTTTACGAATATTTTCACCAACATTGGTTAATACTTTTTTGAATTTTTTATGTTTTTCTTCAAGCGCAAGTCCCTGGATAGCTCGTTCAATCGTTAAACCTGCAGAAAACATGGTCGATAATTGTCGTGTAAAGAAAACAATATTACTTAGTGGAATTCTGTTTTTAAATCTTTCAATTGATAATGAAACTTCATCTAGAAATGGGCCAAGGAAATCCCATGTTGTATCCACCTCTTTTAAGTTGACAACAATCATACCTCCACTCGATAATTTTTGAGCAGCAATATCTAAGGAATCTGCATGGATTTCACCTTCTTTTCGATTTCCATCCCCATCCTTTGTTAGATATTGAAAAACAGCCATTAAAAATCCTCTACAGTTGAACGTAATATTTCTTCAACAGTAGTAGTGCCGTCTAAAATTCGACGAATTCCACTATCTCTTAATGTTACCATTCCAGCGTCTAAAGCAGATTGCCTAATTTCATCTTCATTTGCATTTTCAAAGACAAGTTTTCGAATGTTTTTCCCCATTGGAATCATTTCGAAAATGGCAATTCGACCATGATATCCAGTATTTCTACAATCAGCACAGCCTTTTCCATGAAATAAAGGACCCGATACTTTTGATGCATCTAAATCGATAAGTGCAAGTTCTTCTGCAGTTGGTGTATATTCTTCTTTACAATTATTACAAATCCGTCTTACTAATCTTTGCGCCATAACCATATTTAAACAGGATCCAACTAAGAAGGGTTGAATGCCTATATCAAGTAATCGAGTTATGGTTCCAGCTGCATCGTTTGCATGAACTGTTGAAAAAACAAGGTGACCCGTCAGTGAAAATTTGACAGCAATATCTGCAGTTTCTCCATCTCGAATTTCACCAATGAGTAATACATCCGGATCTTGTCTAAGAATGGATCGCAAAGTGGAACCAAAGGTTAATCCAATATCTTCGAAAACTTGAACTTGGTTTACCCCATCTAATTGATATTCAACAGGATCCTCAACGGTTGTAATATTGGTCGTATCGCTTTTAATCTCCTTTAAGGCAGCATATAATGATGTTGATTTTCCAGACCCAGTTGGACCTGAAACAACAACCATTCCATATGGCTGACTAATAATTTTCTTAAAGATTTTTAAATTTTCTGCAGGAAAACCAAGAGATGTTAGATTAAAGTCAAAACCCGTTTTATCTAATAAACGCATTACTATTTTTTCGCCATACACAGTTGGTAAAATAGATACACGAACATCAATATCTTTTGTTGTTGATTTAATGGAAAAACGACCATCTTGCGGTAATCTCTTTTCCGCAATATTCAATTTAGATAGAATTTTAATGCGTGTAACTAAACCACTTAACGATGTGGAAGGTGGCGTCATAATTGTTTGCAACACACCATCTATTCGAATTCGAATTATAACTTTCTTCTCTTGTGGCTCAACATGAATATCCGTCGCTCGCTCTTTTATGGCTTCCTTAAAAATCAAATTGACTAATTTGACAATTGGAGCATCTTCTTCCGAGGCTTTATCGGGAGATAAATCAACAACTTCTTCCGATCCTTCATCGCCAGAAACAATTTTTATATCATCTATTGTTTGGCTGACTTCTGCTGTTTTTTGAATATCACCATAAACTTTATCCAACGCTTTTTCGAGTAATGATGATCCTGCAACTAACGTTTCGGGATTTAAGTTCGTTAATCGCTTAATATTATCGATTGCCACTAAATCTTCAGGATCTTCCATAGCAACAACAATGACGGATTCATTCCGACTGACGGCTAATACTCTGTTTGTCCGAGCAAAGTCTTCCGGTATTAAAGCAGCTACCGCAGCATCTGCTTCAAGTAATAGAAAATTATCTGCTTTTTTTGCGCCTAATTGCAGTGCAAAGGCAGATGCAAAATCATCTTCTTCAATAAAATTTAAATCGATCAATATTTGACCAATTTTTTCTTGGCTCCCCTTTTGTTGCGCCAAAGCTTCATTGACCTGCGACTCATTAACTTTACCTAAATGGATTAAAATTTCTCCGATTTTGGAGAATTGTGGATTAAAATTTGTTGTCATAATCTTATGGGCACCCTACGTCTGTTTGGGATCGAACCAATTGAATATCAAGTGGGTCACTCGCGGTTTGCTGAGGAATCATTAAGTTAGCTGAAATAGACCCTGTAAAATCTTCAAATGTACAAAGCCCTGATTCATCATCGGTACTTTGCCATAAACATAATTCTTTTGGAAATACAGCTGTAATCCTAGCAAACCCATCTTTGTCTGTTAACACCAAGGGTCCACAATCAATCATAGGATATCCATCCCATTCGCCATTCCCTTCACCTTCGTCAAACGTGGCATCAATACCATCTAATCCGTAGTCAAGGAATTCTTCAGACACTTCCGCCACATCCCATTCTCCATTACCTGTGGTATCAAAAGCGTCATGCAAATCATTAAAGGTTCCCATATCAAGAGATTCAGGGTCATCATCAGCTCCATAATCTCTCCAAGTAAAACACCCATCAAGAGCTAAATCGTTACTTCCGTCCGTATAAGATTCATATCCAACTTCTCTCCATTCAGAAACTCCCATCCCAGAAAATGCAATTGGGGCATTTACCACTGGATTTCCATAATAATCAATAAGCATTGCGGTAATGGTTATTTCCGCTTCATCAGTTGCTGTAGGCAGAGTAAAGTCCCAATATTGTGTGGATGCTAATAAAGTAAGTGCTCCCGGAACAAAAAACATAACAGCATCCCCATCCCCTTCATTAATTTGGGCAGTAATGGTATCTCCATTTGCACCAAATGTTGTAGCAGAAACTAAACCAATATCACCGATAGCATCTGTTGAATATGTGATAGATGAGTATGCAACACCATCGTATGTATCACTACTCATATTTTCATTACACGTATAGCTTATTCCCTGAACAAATGCATCTATTAAAGTATCAGGAGGTGTAGGAGCAATTGTCCAATAAACATATGTACTGCATTCAACTGGGTTATACCATTTATCATAAACAATAGCACCCACTTCTGTTTGATAAAAGCCACCACCAATTGATTCAGTAGATTGTGGATCATATTCAGGCTCAATATGGTATGGAGCCCCTGCAGCAATTATTGCCTGCGATTTGCTTGCAGATAAGTCTACAATTCCGTCTTCGTCACAGTCAACATCAACTTCGATGCGAATAACCCCAGGTTCTGTACCACTATTCACGGATACAGTTGCAATTCCATTTACAGTATAGATTGTTACTTCTGATTCCCCCGCATCTTCAAGATAGGCTCCTGCAAGTACTGGGTTTAACTTAAATGTAACAGGTGTTGGTGTATCAATCAAATTGCCTGCATCATCGTAAATTTCAGCTTTAATAGTTGTAGATTCTACTCCTCCTCCATCTCTTACTACAATTTGCCCTGGGTTTGATGGTGGAATTTCAATAAATGCACACGCTTGGAATGATTGATCTTCAATATAAATTTCCAAGGAATTCGAAATGTTATCATCAGGAAATCCTGGATGTATAAAACTACCTGTTACCTCGGATACACCCACTTCAGTGGGGTCCCCTAAATCAGTGAATTCTACAGAATCAACACCCGTTGAGTCTGTTTCATTTCCAACAGAAGGAATAAATCCAAGCGTAGATTCATAAGATATCAATACATTTTCTACTGGATTTCCCATTGCATTCAACAGGCGAGATGTAATTTTTGCTTTTGTTTCGCCGCCATCGATGTAAATCACATCAACATCAGATGTCATAATAAGAGAATATGGCCAAACATCTTCATGGTCATACACGTTAAATTGTACAGATACATCATCATTATTTCCGTAAGATGCACTTGCAACTACACCCTCAAAACTCGGTGTCCCGGGGGTATCAGAATAGCTATTACCACCATCATCAAAATATGCACGTATAAGTCCTTCAGAATCAGTGACAGAATTGAGATAAGTAATAGACCCAACATTACTACCAGAAACTTTAGTTGCCATCGTTAATTCCACACCCGACACAGGGTTATTGGCCGTATCTATGACTGATGCAATTAAAAGAGTCTGTGCATAATCACCTGCAATATCTTCGCCAACTAGAACAAATTCATCGTTCTCATTAAAAGCACCAGAATATGTATTCATTTGAACAGTGTATATATCAGAAATAGAAATATATGCTGTATCAGACACGGTAACGCCAAAACCTGTATGTGTATAACTTGCTACTAATGTGGCTAATCCTAAATCTTCAAGCGTATTATTTTCATCAAACGCTATGGAGCCTTTTCCATCTGTATCGGTTGAAATAGAAGCGGTACTACTTCCACTGACATCATATCCCCCTTTATCTGAATAAAATTCAATAGTCATATTTCCGCCTGCTGTTCCTAATTTATTGGCTAAGGTAACAGATATAGTTGCATTGGAAGAATTCCCATCTAATAATAAGGATGATTTATCTGCGCTAATATTAATTCCATAAGGCCAAACATCATTTTGTGAGCTATATACATTGAATGTGGCATCAGCTGTTACCTTATCAGAATACTTGGCTGTAACTGTTACACCTTCGAATGTAGATGTAGATGCTATGTCGACAGCGCCATCTCCAGCCCCATCTGTATAAACAACAGTAATGGTGCCATCTTCGCCTGTTTTTCCCTCATCTATATCGGTAGAACCATAATTATTCCTACATGAGAAATATATTGTTTTATCTTTAATGGCTTTTCCATCTTCATCCGTTAATTTTGCTTCAATCAAAGTTGAAATGGCTTCACCGACTACATCTTCACCAACAACATTTTCATCTGAAAAGGAAGAATATGTAGACCCAACAAATGCTTTTTGTGTAATGGTGATTGTATAGTTGGCATCTTCATCTACTGCAATTCGTTCATCACAACTAGTAATGGTTAGAACTATACCAATCATTAAGAATAAACTAACTTTTTTAATGTGTGTATTTAAAATCATGTTATTCCCCTGTTTGACCATTTAATGAATCATCAGATTCTTGGACAGATTCATTTTCGAATGATTCCATATCTTCTGATTTTGTAATTCCGGTATAATTATCTTCAACAATATGTGGTGTTATTTGTATAATTAAATCAGTTTTTCTTTCCACCACATTATTACTGATAAAAAGTTTTTTCCCAATCCATGGTATTTTATGCAATAATGGGAATTTAAATGTAGTGTTCTTCTTATCTCGACTTAGAAGACCTCCAATTATAATTGATTCTCCATTTTTGACACGAATGGTTGTGGATGATTTTCTGCTTTTCACTCTTGGGATATTTTTATCCGGTCCAATAAATTCAAATATAGATGATACTTCCGGCTCTACTCGAACAGTGATATAATCATCTAAATTCACTGCAGGTAAAATTTTCAGTTTAATCCCTACTTCTTCTCTTTGTACTTGTACTTGACCTCCCACGCCACCAGAACTCAGTATATAAGGAACAATATCAAGTAAATCGATTGAAGCTTGCCGACCATTTAATGTGGTTAATCTAGAATTAGCTAATATTTCTGCTTTATTACTTTTGAGTAACATATCAATCACTAGATTAAAGCCAATCAATTGTCTACTAAAGTATCTAGGTATAATTGTTTGGTCCGCCCATGAGCCCCATTTTAATTTTTCAAGTGGTTGACTCCCCGTTGCAGCTCCTACACCTGGAATGCCATCATTGGATGTAGTTGGTGTAGCATTTTCACCAATAACCGATGAAATTGATGTTATTTTAGACCAATCAATCCCTAATTGTTCTTCCGCATCTACAGATACTTCAATTAATCGTGTTTCTAACATAATCTGAATGGCCGGTATATCAATTTGATAAACCATGTCTTCAATTTCAGCAATACGTTTTGGTGATGCATTTATAATGAGTTTATTCCCTGATGTATCAACTTGTACTTGTTTTGTTATATCTTTTAACATGGATTGAACTTCCAACGCATTAGCATATTTCAAATTAAGGACATAAGAAGAAACACCCACTTCTTCCTTAAGTTTACTTGGTTCGGCTACAAGAAATGAATTTCCTACCACTTCATAGCTAAGTCCTACAGCACGAACGACTAGGTTAATGGCTTGCTCAATAGGTACATTATCCAAATGAATTGTAATTTTATCCTGGTGATTCACATTTGGATCTGTAACAATATTATATCCACTTTCCTTAGCAAGAACGGATAATATCCCCGGGAGATGGGCATCTTCGGCATGAATTGTCACTAATGTTGGGTCTTCAGCTTCGCTGGAAGCAACAGTCCCTGTTGTTGATTGCCCAAAACCGAGTCCAATGGTAAATATGGGAACCAAAAGATATTTAATAAATTTATTTTTCATTATTAGTCCTTGTAATTTCTTTTAATTATTTTTTTCAATGAGTGATAAAACTGTTTCTTGATTTTTTTCTAAATAATCTTGAAACTGGAAAAATCCAATTTCATCAAATTGTTTATTAAATATTTCGTGGGAATGACCATTTTCTTGGGCAATGGCTTTTAATGCTTCAAATGTATTGCCAGCTGGTTTTCCACTTAATTCAAATTGAATCGTACCGAGAGACAGTTGAATAGATTTTTTCCATTCAGGATCATTAGTCGGCACTTTTGATTCTGTTATTAAATTATCAAGTTCATCCGAAGGAGTCTCATCCATTGCCGGTTCATCATCTTCCATAACGAATGGTTTTGGTAAACCTTTTTCTTCTTGGGTGATCTCCACGTGGGCAATTACTGATTTTGTTGGCACCACTTTCTCAACAATTTTTGGTGGTTCTAACTTTTTCTTTGGTTTTTCAGGGAGAACAAAATCAATTAATTCTGTTGGTTTCTCTAATTCAGAACCGGGTGCCGGGTAGGCCATTATTTTTCCTTCATTCTCAACAATGACTCTTGATTGATCAATCAATAAAATTTTACCTAATTCAATAAAATAGTCACCAGATTTTGCCGTAACTGTTTTTCCACGATATGATAATTGAGCTTGAAAATGATTCTCTCGTTGGTATACCATGGATACACGAACAGCCGAACGATCTCGTCTCAATCTGCGCCCTGCCCCATCCGTTAGAAATAATACATTTGTAATTCGCAACGGTGTATTGTCCAGTTGAAATTGAAATTTACCACGATCTTTAAGACGAGTTTCTAAAAAGGCAATAACATCCTCTAAATCTTCATCAGTACCAAATTCAACTTGAGATGATCTATCTTGGATTTTGGACCACTTTTTATTCATAGGATATAGTTTAAATCCAATGATGACTAATAGGATGACACTTAACCATGAGACAAGCATCCAAACTGTACGAGTACGTCCTTCATTTGTCATGATTTAATTTTTCCTTTCCCTTTTACCAACGTAATTGTTGAAAGGCCTACTTCAAATACTTGGTCAACTAAATCTTCTTCCTTCATTTTTGATTTCACTCGTTCAATCCCATTTTTTACAATAAAATCGTCAATATTTACTAATCTTGGTGATCTTTCTAATTCCGTTAAAAATTCACCAAACTGGTCAAAGCTACATTTTACGGTCAATTCATATGGAGATCGATAATACCCTTTTTCTTTAATCCGTTTTCTAGGTTTAATACTCATAACTTCAATATTTAACCCTTCTAACTTATCTGTCAAGTCTCGTAGGAATGGCATAGATGCATCTTCTGCCAATGAATCTTTCAATGATAATGCCAAATTCTCTTGAAATAATGTATATACGCGATCCAGTTTACTTGCTAAAATTTGAGCACTTATTAAATTTTCATTTAATTCTTCCTGTTCCTGTTCTAACATTTTAATTGTTAATGGTTTTTCACCAATAAGCATGGAAGAACCCATAAAGAAAGAAATGGATAATAGGACCACAACACCCAACATAATTAAGTTTCGTTTTTCAGCCATTATCGTCCCTTCCGTTTCATTTTTTTCTTACCAGAAGAATATTTTGCTGGAGCCAATACTTCAAATTTTACAATATCTTGTCCTCTAAAATTTAATCGGTTATGTCCCACATATTTTATACGCTGGAAATGAGAAGCAAATTCTGGATGATTGTTCAATTTATGGACATAACTATTTATTATTTCAAAATCTTTTCTATCATCATAGACAGGGGCAATTCCCGTAATCGTTAGTTTATCATGTTTAAATTTCAGCCCAGTGATTGCCATATCATTTGGAGTCATTTCACCTAGCATTTCCATGTTTCGAGCCCATAAATAGCGTGTCTGTTCCAACTCAGCAAATGATAAAATATCTTCTTTTGATAAATTCTTCCCTTTGGCTTCTAAAGCTTTGATTTCTTTTTTTACTTTTTCTATTTCTTGTTCTTTTTGAACAATAATACGATCATACCCACCCGATATCATCCAAACTCGAATATTTGCCCCAAGAAATAAAATCAGAAATACTGAGAATAGAGTCCATCTAATTTGCTCATTTATTCTTTCTTGTCTCGTTTCTTTACTTTCAGATTGATTTAGGTTTATAATGATATATTTTTTCATGATAAACCTCCACGAATTGCCAGTCCCATTGCTATGGCATATTGAGAAGGATTAACCGTATCTAACTTGTCTATCCCCGATAGAGATTCAAGGGGATTGAATACGGCTGTATCAACATTTAATTTTGATTGAATAAAGTCGACCAGCCCAGGAGTTTCTGCCACTCCACCACTGAGTAAAATTTTAAGGAAAAAGCTTTGTCCCGTTGTTTTAGCATAAAAACGAAGGGATCGTCTAATATCTTCTACTAAATTATCAAAAACGGTTCTTTCTGCTAACCCAATGGCGTTATCATTATCATCAGAAGCTTGGCTTATAAGTGCGGACAACCCTTCTCTATGCAGAAGATCTTGGGCATCGATATAGGATAAATCTTTCTTCTCCATCATTGCCTTTACAAAATCATGACCACCGATTTGGATATCTCTGCTAAAAAAGTGTTGCTGATGGCCCCAAACAACAAGACCAGATGATACAGCTCCAATATCTAACATAACGACCAACCCATCTTCTGGCATATCTTTCGAGTGAGAAAATGAGTTCGTTAATGCAATAGGTTCAACATCTACAATACCTGGTTTAAAACCACATTCTTTCAATAAATCTATATGCTGACTTAAAATACCTTTCGTGCATGCAACCAAGCCAACATCAATTTTATCAACTTCCCTAGCATTAGGACCAAAAATCTCAAAATCAATGACAGCGTCAGTGCCATCCATAGGAATATGTTTCCTCGCCTCCAAAGTCATCGACGAATGCAATTCTTCAGAAGGCATGTCTAGAGTTGTAATTTGCTTAACACTTGCATGTACACCGCCAATTCCCGTTACTATATTTTTGACGCGTTTTGGGTTTATGCCTTGCAATCGCATTAATTCCTTTATGGCCATTATCCACATGGGTTGGTCAATTTTTTCAGGATCATAAGCACTGTTAGCATCCGGAACTATCCGGCATGCTGCATCCAAGATTTTAAATCCTTCTTTCGTTTTTTCGACGGAGACTATTTTTATTGTATGTCTCCCAATATCGAGTCCAAGTATCATATTTTTATTCTTTCCGTGCTATGCCATATGATGACATATGTAATATAACATTTCCATTCACATCTTCCGGGTTTGGGTAATGCGGTGGTGGATTATTTTTTAAATTATAATCATAATGGTAATCTTTATCATATCCTACACCGGGAGACGCATTGTAAGGCCCAACTGTATTTCGTTTCATGTATCCGCGTTTTGATTGAACAACTGCCCCCCAAACATATACAGTACCACGAATATCATTTTGGCCTGTGTTTCCAGGGTTTGATACTTCCATATAATAGGGATTACGATATCGTCCTTGCCCATCAGCCAGTGAATTATATGGGTTAGATGTATTAGGGCTACCATAATTAGACAATGTATTCTGCCAGTAATGTGATAAAAAACCACCATGCATGGCCATCATTGCCGCATTAATATGTATATCTTCCCCATATTGTTGTGCACGAGCACCATTCGGTTTTGTATTTGCTATTATTACGTTCCCACCCGCAATAAGCCCTAACACATTTTCTGTACCGCCATTTGCTGGGTGTACAACTTCTCCTGTAATTGGATCTGAATCTTCATATACAATATCATCAATCAGCCAAATATTTCCCCAAACACGATCTACAATACTTTGATTATCGTGCCTTCTATATTCGGTATAATCATCCGTTACAATTGTATATTTACCTTTGATTGAACCACGGACTAATACTTGCCCACCCTTTACATATAATACCTGGGGCTTGTTAGGATAAGGAAAAAATGTTTTTGGGAATACAACATAATCGCTATTGTAAACTGCATCTGGATTAGAAAATATGTCAGAAACTCTCCAGTATTCTAAATCAAAATGTTGCAATCCATCCACACGACAATAATCAGTGGAAGCATGGCTGTGGAAATTGGCATATGCATTAAATTCTATGGTTGGATCCAAATCTGTGTCTGCACTTAAATTTATAAATGTGACCGGTTCATCTTGCAAAAATCCGATATCATCGACAGATGTATATGAAAAATTCGCCACATTATAAGCCACATTTCCAGACGGATTTAAATGGTTCCCTACTTCAATAATCATTGTTTTTGATCCTGAAGCATTTTGGATTTGTATTTGGCTTCCTGATTCAACACCATTGAGAATCGAATACACATTTTCACCTTCAGATGTTTGAGGATTTACAATAAACCAGGCTGGGAAGGCGTATCCAACTCCTGGAGTATATGTATTATCAAATCCAATACGTAAATGCCCGGCATCAATATTGAAATTTGTTGCACTTGTTTCATCCCATAAATAAGAGAATTCATTAGGTGGGCCACCAACAGGTGGAATTAAATACCACCATTGTGTTAAATAATATCCTTCATCAGCAAAGTGGATTTCCGACATAATCATTGTATCTTTTTTAGAAGGAGAAAAAGTAATTTTACTATCAGCAACGATTGTATTATTTGCATTTGATTTTGCATTTTCTGCGGATGTAGATGGTGGCCATATAATTTGAGATACCGTATCTAAAATAGTGTATGATTCGCCACTAGCATCTTCAAATTCAAATACATCATCACTACATGCGCCCATGGATCCAATACCGCCACCGCCATCAACAGCTTCATACGTTATAGTTACCTCTGCATTTGGATCTATCTCAGGACATCCATAGTTACTAAAATTGATGGTTCCATTTGTATGTACACGTCCTTCCAATTTATCATTTCCACCAAAATTAATGACTCCACCATTCATATCTTCATTTGGCGGACCGATGGGTAATTCTTCGTTAGTGAAATACATAAATTCTTCAAAACCTTCTGGTTTCATTACGGTCGAAACGCGCTGGACTACATCAACTTCATTTCCACTAGGCGTTGTGTATTTAACAACACCCTCAGAAGTAGCAGAATAATATTTCCGGGTAGAGTTTTCAATTAAATCTGTCCACATATGTATATTTCTATATTGGCCAAGAACATCTCCCCGCTCGTCAATTCCAAAATCCCGTCCATCTTCAAACATAGTTGTGTCTGCGGATGTGATCCCCGGCAACATAACAATACCAGCTTCATTTAACCCAGCTTCTGCCAAATACTGTGCTTTAGCTTCTGCATATCGATATCGTTCCATCGAGGCAACAGTAGAACTATTTCTTAAATAGGCAATTGTAAATCCCATACTTAGCATAGTAAATAAAACGGCTAATGGCGCCACAGAACCTGTTTCATATTTTCTAAAGACTTGCAAGATATGACCTAGACATAAAACTGGTTCTATAAAATGGAAATTCCTCTTTTACACTTCTTCCATCTGTGTAAACGTGTGATTTT
>CAZGFQ010000003.1:0-23000 GCA_964525185.1 uncultured bacterium | reverse complement strand
ATAAAATGGAAATTCCTCTTTTACACTTCTTCCATCTGTGTAAACGTGTGATTTTAATTCTAATGTAAGCGTCACATGAAAGAAAGAGTCAGAAAATTTTTGTAAATTGGTCCTAACATCTACATGCCGCTCTACATTAAAGTCGCCCATTAGAACATATCTCTTATTTTCACCACGGTATCGTCCATCAGTGGGTAATTTCAAACGACCGGCGAGCGGCCTTTCACCGTTAAAATACACGCCATCATCTATTGAGGCTGTTATAACAACATCCGGGACAATACTTTCTTCTTCATAATAGATTTTTAAACGAGAAAATCCATTTAAATGATCATCCTCTATTTTTTCGGCTAACCCCATTTCATGATTGATTTCTCGAAGAACTGTATTGCCATAATGGCGAATATCTTGCCTGACAGCATCATGTTGATAATGATACAAAATATTTTTAAATCCGATACCCATCCCAAGAGCAATTACACCTACGACAGTCATTACAGCAGTTAATTCCATTAACGTAAGTCCAGCCGATGATTTTTTTATAAATTGTTTCAATTGAACACCGCCATGACTGTTTCCAATCTTCTTTCTCGTTGAGAAGCAGACTGAACATTTCCTTTGGGTAAAAAATCTGACCATTTAATCCATGTTTCAAGTTTTAATCGTGAAAAGCTTGTTTTACCGAATTCTGTATCATCATCAAGTTGAGTTATATCATAATATACTTTAGCAACTACCTTATCCTGAGATGTTGAACTACCTCGTAAATAGACTTGTTCACCTTCAAGATTTCCTACAACTTCCGATTGAGATAATCGTCCGTCTGCTATTCTTCCTCGCCAATATTCTGTATAATTCAAAAGTTCTTCTGTAGCGCGTTCTTTTAACTCTAGTGATCTTAATTCACCTTGCGCATGGGTAGCACCCATCATCATTCCAACTGCAGCAATTGAAATAATCATAAAAGCTGTCATAACTTCGATGAAAGTAAAACCACTGTTATTTTGAAAGAATGATTTCATATAGAATTAACGGAATTTTTATAGCACACTTGATTGAAATAATTTTGGATTTTCTGCAATGGCTGCTGCAGCTTTTCGTTCAATTTTCCCCTGCGAAACTAAGCGTTGCAAGTCTTGATCTAATCCCTGCATTCCATCCACACCTCCAGATTGAATGACGGATGGAATTTGGTAAATGCGGTCTTCCCGAATCAAATTCCGAATCGCGGTAGATGCAATCATCACCTCGCATGCAGGAATTCTCCCTTTACCATCTTTTGATGGAAGGAGTTTTTGAGCAATAACTGCTTCTAAACTTTCCGAAAGCATCGATCGAATTTGATCTTTTTGCCCCGGAGGGAATATATCAATAATACGATCTATTGCTTTAACAGCACTCGATGTATGAAGTGTGGATAAGACTAAATGTCCCGTCTCAGCGGCAGTCAAAGCCAATGAAATTGTTTCCAAATCACGCATTTCACCCACTAGAATAACATCTGGATCTTCTCGAAGTGCTGCTCTCAGAGCATTTGAGAAACTTTTAGTGTTAGCTCCCAATTCGCGTTGATTTATCAAACTTTCTTTTGAACGATGATAATATTCAACCGGATCTTCAATGGTTATAATATGACAAGCTCTAGTTGTATTCACATGATCAATCATTGCAGCTAATGTGGTGCTTTTCCCAGAACCTGTTGGCCCTGTTAACAAAACTAATCCACGATCAATATTAGCTAAATTTCTAAGAATGGGCGGAATTCCTAAATCATCAAAATCTTGCACTACTTCTGGAATAGTGCGAAACACACCCGCTAATCCATTAATTTGATTAAAGAAATTGACACGGAATCGGCCTTTTCCTTCAAGCTTTGCGGATAAATCCATTTCTTTATTTTCATTAAATAAAGAAATTTGATCTTCATTCATTACTTGTGGCAAAATGGATTCCATATCTTCTTGAGATAATGTATCCATATTCAATGGTTTCATCGTTCCATTGATGCGAACCATTGGGACGGACCCAACACTTAAGTGTAAATCAGATGCTCCACTTTCAAGAGAATAATTAAGTAATTTATTAATATCCATACTATAATTAATTTTCGTCCTTTGAACCGTATCCAGTAAATCTACCTGTTTCGATATTTAAAATTACTTGGTGGCCACCACCGCCTGCCATTTCTTCTGTGCTTGTTGCTGTAATTTGTCCACCTTCGTCGCTCAATTGGAGTTCAAATTGCCATTTAGCTTTTGTGGATCGTTTTAAATCCAATTGCCCAGTACGCTCTAAATCTTCTGTCGATGTAGGCCATTCACCATTTGTTTGATAGTACATATCCGATGAATTAGAAATACTTCCAATCACGGACCGTGCTTCTGATGCACGAGCACTTTTTACATATTCTACATAAATCGGAACAGCTACAGCAGCTAGAATAGCAACGATAACAACCACAACCATAATTTCAATCATGGTAAAGCCCGCTTCGCGTTTTTTGGTTTGAATCATTCGATTTTTCTCCTTTTTTTCTTCAAGTATTTAGTTTAATAAATAGGTTCAAATTTTAACCCGGATAATAAAAAAGATGCAGTCGTCCCCCGCCCGCTATAAAATGAACGAGTTAACGACGAAAAACACTCATTTTTTTTAAGGGTTATTTTATAAGGATTATTTTTTGCGTTTCTACCAAATTTTGAGTCTGCATTTGATAGAAATACATACCAGCACTCATTGGTTGGCCTGCATCATTTTTGCCATTCCAAATAATAGTATACTTACCTATTGGTTTATGCTCACTGATTAATGTTCGGACAGGGCGTCCTAATAAATCTATAATGGTTAATTGTGTTAAACTTTTTTCTGCTAAATGATATTCAATCGTGGTATTCGGATTGAATGGATTTGGGTAAGCAGGAAATAACTTCGTTTCTGTTGGAAGAATCAGTGAATTATTTATATCAAGTAAATTTTCTATTTCGTACACAATTCCAGCAAAATTTAATAAATGAATATCAACAATATGGCAGGTCGAATCACGATTAGGAATTAAATCTGTAATAAAATAATCATCGTGGCCATCTGTATCATCCATTTCTACAATCGTATATTCCTCAGGGATACCTTGAAATTTAGCAATATCATTATTCCCTATTTGACCAACTAGCACATCATGCCCGCCATACCCTGCTAATCTGTTCATTCCATCATTACCAACTAATATATTATCATAATTATTTCCTATTAGATTGATGGAATTATCTCCAAATAATCGTGCATTTTTCAAATATTGAGAACGGTATGTGTAGTCTAATGTTTCTTCTCTATGCAACAGAAAGTCAAGCCCCACGGGCATATCCCATTCTGCTTCATATTCAAGGGTTTCTCCAAAAAAACCTTTTACCAATTTATATAATTTTGGATCACCCATTTCCATTGCTTCACGCGTAATGAATGCATATTCATTATCTCCGCAATAACCATTTTCATTTGGATCATGCGACCAAAGACCAAAATAGCATTCTAATCCCATTGCTAAATATTCTTCATCATAATGATCCTGAGGGATATCCCAAAGAGGATTGTATACATTATTTGAAATTGCATTATCCATGGCAATTAATAAAGAATCTTGATAAATAGAGAGTGCACGTTGTATTCCAAACCCATGAATAAAATGAAGAATTTCTTCATAGCTGGCATCTCGTTCCGAGCTCATAATATATTCTGAACTTGATTCAGGAAAAATTTCTGTCGCTAATAAATCTTGTCCATCTACTCCAGCATCCAATAATGCTTCAATATTTGGATTTTCATATTCATCTTCATTATTTAATAAAAATAAAATAGCATTACTTGTTGCGATAGAATCTCTAACGGCTAATTTGCTACTCCCCCATTCGCTATCAGGAATCGGAGTTAAATGAGATTCTAATATTTTCCGCACATGATTAATTTGTTTTTCAGTTAAATCATTTTGAATGAGAATTGGAATGACATCGCCATTACTTGCCGGTATATGTGTATATCGCTCAAATACTGATGTAAATATTGGATGAACCCAATCTGGTAATGTGATAATCCCATTCTCCGTTGTAGTTATATCTAATACAGGTAGTGTCGGTGTATCTCCCTCATTATCGACAACTGTCACATTTACCGGAACTAATACTGTATTTGCTCCTTCTCCAACCACATTAATAGATCCTTGATAATAGCCAACATTCATATTAGCTGTATTTATTATCCCAGAAAATGCACTTGATTCCCCACCATTCAATTGTCCACTTATAAGCCCATCTAAGCTTAGCCAAGGTAACTCATTTGGACGATCAACAGCCCACGTAAATTCATCGTTTTCTGGTAAAGATGCGTTATATGCGATTAATAATCCGTCAATTCCTTCAGCATTTTGAAAACCAATAGTTGCAGAATTCACTACACCTGTCATTTCCCGATAATTCACACGGAATTTGCCATTAGCGTATAGAACAATTTGGAAATCAAACGTTCCAGGATTAGATGTACTCCAGCGGACTACATGATCATACCAGACAACAAGTCTATCTTCATTATAATGATAATAAACATTACCTGAGGGAGAACCGCCACCTGCTGAATTTTCAGGATTTAAATCATCCCAGAATCCCAAAATCGCTGGAAATGGACCCTCCGAAGATGGAATTTCAACATTGGACCAATTACTATTATCTTCACCAAATCCAACCCACCCATTTGGATTAATGATTATTTCTGAATATTCACCATCATAAAAAGGAAATGTAAACGGTAATAGAATTGGACTTGTTGAAACATCATTATGTTCAAAGATAGCTTCGGTCCCTAGTCCATCGATGTCAACCCACTCATAATTCAGGGAAACTTCGTCAGTTGAGTATGCTGCAAAGTAGTTACCTGCATTCGGACCTAGCGATGGTGTTTCAAATGCAGGTGGATCTGTAGCTGTCACACTATAATTGAGTGTAGAACCATCATCTCCTTCATTGGTAATAACAAACGATTCAGTGATAACATTATTTGGCGGAATGGATGGTTCAAAATATTCTGGTGTTACTGCTAAATGCGGTATTCCTAACCCAACATAAAATGAAATTGTTTCCCCAGCCTCTCCCACATTGTAAATATTTAAACCACCGGGCGCACCTGAACCATTATTATATAAAAAACTTGATGGATTGGTACCATCGTTAATAGCTGTATGGTTATAATCGCTACTATATGGAGCGTTATTGAAATTCCCATTTGCTGATAATGTTCCACCAGGGCGATATACATATATTTCATCTGGTGGTCCACCAGCATTTCCATCCCCCGCTTCTGTATTAATTCGATATACGACTAAACCGGATCGACTCCCTGGAGTATTTACATCATATATCCCTTCTTTTTTTCTATATTCTACTACAAAATATTCAGAATCTGAATTAGGAGATGCAATTTTATAGAGAGTATTTTCAGGAGATTGAAGAGGATTTAATTCGTACTGCCCAGATTCTGTAATTTCTGGAATACTATCAAACCAGTCACCATATTTATATTTCATAAAAGCAGACATATATTGGGGTGGTTGGCTGGTTGATTCCATAATGTCCCATCCACCAACTGCAGATGGAGCACCTGTATCTTCATAATGATATAAATCTGGAGCACCCAGTACATGGAAAAATTCGTGACAAAGGACTCCCACATTAAAATACCACGATTCACTCAACATAAATAAATAATCCCACACCCGAGCACCATGGATATAAACATCTTCAGAATATAAAGCCCAACGATGTGGCCATAATAATTCTGCCCATCCATCTGGCTCACCATAGATAACAAAAGACACAGCATCTACATACCCATCATTATTTGCATCAATGACTAATTCAGATGAAACTTGAGATGCAATCGCTTCAATTGCATTTTTCAATAATGTATGCTCACGCTCACTTCGTTGCGCATCTGTTTGATATCCTGTCGGATTTGTATCTGTAAAAGGTCTATAATATCCTCTTTCATGATTATCTATATATGCCGTGTTGGCATCTGTAAAAGTGCCAGGGAATTGATGTGTATTTACCTGGAGAGAATTGTAGGATACTTCTCGGTAATAATGTTTTAATGAAGGTTCATTTTCTAAGTTGAATACGGCATCATAGTAAGATCGAGGATTCGGAAATTCTGGATCATCTGCAAATTTGATAAATACATTAATTTGTTCAATATTACCTGAGGTAGGCGCATCACGTCCATCTCGAGAGATATTGTTTTCAAAACGATTTCTTTTTTCATAATAAGCTTCAGATGAAAGGTTAAGATTTGGTATCAATCCCATTTGGGAAGGATCCACTTGATTTACAATAAATGAAGATGGACTAATGGCACCTGCATTTTCTATCGCATATACAAAATAACCATTTGCTGGATTTTGAACAATCGTATAACCTGATTTATCATGAAGGCGATGATAAAATTGGTCGCCTGAAACAAAACATTCAACTTTTTCACCGTTTGGCTGAATCACAGTTTGTGGTACTTTATTAAACCATGTAGCCCATAATATAGATTGCAGAATGAATAATGATATGAGTGAAATTTTTCTCATAATGCCTCAGATAATTTGAAATGAATGATTAAAAAGGAATGTTGAATAGACAGTTAAAGTGTCTATTTCAAAAGAATCATTTTTTTAGATTCAATTCCTGCGTCACCTGATAAACGATAGAAGTACGACCCGGCACTCACAGGATTTCCAGAAACATTTGTCCCATCCCACCGAAACGAATGAATCCCTTTAGGTTGCATACTATTCACGAGCTGCTTTACCATTCGTCCATTCACATCAAAAATATCTACCTGAATGAATTCATCTTGAGAAAGGTTCACTTGAATGGTCGTTTCAGGGTTAAACGGGTTTGGGTAGTTTTGAGATAATTTAAAAGTGGATGCCATCAAATTAGGTTTAACACCTAATGCATCTCTCGTTACCCTAATCTGATGCTCTGTATCGTTATCTTCCGTATTATAATCTAACACAATAAGATATTCATTGATTTCAATTATATCATATCTTAATTCATGATTTCCCAGCAGACCGATTGGTGTAATAAATCTTTTATAAAAAATAAGTTGATTTGCTTCTTTATCATACCTGAAGTAATGAACTGACCAGAATAAATCTTCATTGTAAATAAAATCCGAAGACGATGAGAATGAAAGAAATCCATCTCTATTTGCAGCATCAGCAATTTCTATCGAAATAGGTTTATTACTGAAATTATCAACGAAATCACTTGTTAATGTTTCAGTACCCGTCCAGCTACCTATAAATTGATTTAGTTCGGTGGCGGACAACTGGGTCGTGATTGACACAATTGCAAATAACGCAAAAATGATATTTTTTAACCTAAATATGTTCATTTTGATAGATTCCCGAGACGGAAATATAATGGACACAAGGCAAAAAAGAAAGGGTCTCAGCCATGAATGTGATGTGACACACATTCATGATTATATGTTTCGTTTTTTATTGAAAAATTAATCTACGTGCGTTTCGCTTTGTTTATCATTCTTGAATGCAGAATATCCTAATAAAATAATCATACTAACCAATATCCAAGATGTCGCATGATGGTATTCTGCTCCATTGTAAGTAATCAAATCAACAAAACGCCCTATTAATAATGATATTCGACCCATGACAGCAAAACCAAAGGATGCACCAAAACTTACCATAAGGAAATAAATACCAACGCGTGCAACTTTTCCAAAGGTTCCTTTATGTTCCTTAGAAAAGTAGAAATACAATAACCCAGAAATTGTACCAATGAGTAAAAGAATTCCATTGAAATAGCTATTTCCAATTAATGCAAAAATGGGTAAATCAGGGTCAGAAAAGTTCAGTGTAGAATTTCGAACTTGAGCAATCACATTTGAATTTAAATATCCATAAGCCCTTAAGCCAGCTGCCATCCCAACTGTATATGCAATACCCCACCGTGCAAACCAGCTTAATTTGTCAACGACACTTAAAAGCATCATAATACCTAATGCAAAAGGGATAAGATATATATAATGCAACTCATGCCCTTTATCAATTCCACCTGCTGGAAATACGGAACTACTTATCCAGCTCAACCCATTATAAAAAGAATACCATAAAGAATCAGCACTATATTGGCTTGATGGCCATAATCGTCCAAATAGATTGGGTTGAATTTGGGTCCAAAAAAACATGGATGTCCAATATCCTGCAGAAATCCCAACAAATAAATGTTCAGCAATTTTGTAAAATGCATTATCTTTATACAAATAGGAGAAAATAGCTAATGTTAAGAAAACCGCTATCCATGCACCAATAATTTCACCACTCATTTCAACCACCTCTAATATTTTTGTGATTTTTTCCGTTCAACGAAAAAAGCCACATTTCCAAAAATGATAAATAATACTATAACAATATGGGCAATCGATTGAGCATCCATCCCACTTGTTCCAATTCCAGGCACACCAATTAATGCTTCATATTCTGCTGCTCCTGGCATTCCAGCTAAAATGCCATTTACTTGTCCACCTTGCACATAAGGCATGACTTCATTCACTTGAATAGACGTTGTACCTGTACTCATTGGAACACCTGTTGGATCTGATGCATACTGTACCCATTCTACAGTTCCTGGATATCCTGCACTTGCAGAAAATAGAAAGTCAAAATCACTAAATTGATTTACCCCTTCCATCATAGGAATTTTGTCGACCGAAGTACCACGAGCATCGACAGTATACAATTTCCTAATATTACTGACAATTCCTTTTATTACAGCTTCATTTCCAGGGCGAAAACCTAATAAAACGTAATCTTCACCATAGACGGTATCAAATTCTTTTTCAATGACATTTTCGATAATATTTTCTGCCATAAACTGACCATCAGGCCATAAACATGTAATATATATTTTATGGTCATTTTTCAATAAATGCCGAACAATACCAAATGCCATTGGATGGAGTTCTGGTTTTGTGCTTGGACCATATTCCAAGGACAATATAACCTTTGATTCTGGCTCTAAATTTTCAACAGTTTCCCAAACTTGCCTTGTAGATTCCGTCGCACGAATGGGTAAACCAATTGGAAAGAATAATGGTACCAATACAACAAGTGCGATAATAAGAAAAATCCATCTTCTATCTAATTGGCCAAACCGTGAAATCATATTTAAAAAACTATTCATGATTATTCTCCAATGTATGATTTTTCAATGCCAAGAATATATCGCATTGATGTTGCAAAAATACCTAATCCAATTCCAATCATTATTGCTCTTGCTCCAGCAACATTTGGAATATTGTAAATCCAATCTTGTAAAACAGGTAGATAAAATAATCCCGGCTCATTAATAGGCCACCCCATTAGATATCCAGCGATGGTTATTAGTAGTATTCCACCACCAACAAAGGCTAAGGTGATTTGTTTATTTTTAAAATAAGTGTTCACAACAATTCCAAATCCCAGCAAAGTGATATACATGACAAACCATGATGAAATTTTCAACCCGATCGGAACTCTACCCAACATAATAATAATTCCGGATACCAATAATAGAGTTGCTTCAAAATTCCGAATCCGAAATGCGCGATAAGATGCTGAAGCGACAAAAAATGCTAATAGGGCAAACATGGTAGCAGACAATGGTGTAAACATAAATTCAAACATCCATTTGAATAATGTTCCCTTCCCAGTTACGTGCGCTCCCCATTGAATGGCATCGTTCCCTTTAATCACAAAACCAGCTAAAATAGAAAAAATAAATCCACCAATGGCAAAAATACTGTATTGCCATCCTTTTTGCTTTTTTAAAATCTTTTGTGATTGCATTTTTAGTAAGTTCAATGCACCAAGAAAAATGGCAAAACTGGCTAAAATATCATACCATTGTGTTGCGTCATCTTCAACAAATGCTTTAATGCTTGGTTGATCAATAAACCAACCAAATAATGTTAAAAAACCCACGAAACCAACGATGGCAATGGGAATAGTTCTTTTCCAAAACATAATTAAATTCCTACTGAATGGTTAAAAATTTCATGACATCCCAAGACACCCAACCCATGTCATGGAAAAATCTAAGAACGGTTGCGAATAATATTGTACCTACTACAATTGCCTTTAGGACATCTTGCCCTTTTATGCCTCCTAATAGTTCTGGCTTTTGAGAGAGATAGGCGCTGGCCGCAAAAAATTCTTCACCGATTAATGTATAATCACACGCAGTAACAAAAAATGGAATTTGTGATTGAGAGGCTGTCCCAGCAATTTGGATCGCTCCAATTGAGTTTCCCGTTTCTGCTAAAATGAGAGATTCTGCATAGAATTTCCCCATATACAAACACGCTGCCGGCTCTTCCCTAACCATTATACCGTTTACACCAGCGGCATAGGCAAATTGGTCATCAGTTAAATAATGTACCATATCTTCTTGAAATAAATCAGGTCGACCTTCCATTAAGTACGATTCTTTACAGGCTTCTCGGCCCGCCTTCATAACAATTGATCGCGATACTGGCACATTTAATGGTGTTTCATATCTTGCTGTCATTTTTGCCACGTGACCCAAAACAATGACACCTGCTACTGTTTCGACTTGGTCCATATCCATAATACCAGGAACATAGAGTACTTGCTTGCCCATTTCTGTTGATCTTCCAACCGCTTCTTCAACAGCTTTTAATCCAGGAATATCTCGCAAGAAAATAGGTTCTCCCATTTTAGCCAGTCTTGTATAATATATTAATGTCCCAGAGAATAATAATATCGCAAAAAACATGACTGTTCGATTTGTTAAAAAATGTGGATGTCCCATCATATTATAAATCAATAAAAAGACTATAATAATACCAGAACCAATCCAGAACTGTTTATCTTTCATGAGTGTTTCTCCGTTTCGGACTTTTCATTCGCCCATTCTAAAGCTTCGATTTCTTTAATTAATAATTCGACATTTTCAGGCTCTTCCATCATATCAGTTGCCCGATAGTAATTTTCTGCGCGAATAAAAGCATTAATGATAGGGCCAAAAAATACAAGAAAATGACTCCCTAACAATGAAAGTGGTTTTGTCATTTCTAAAAAAAATACTGCAGGTGTAACCAATCCTGACTTATGAATTTTCTTTGCTACATTTTTGATAAATTGAATATCTTGTTGCGATAAATCAACAGAATTGTTGGAATGAGTGGCAATAGAGTTCAATTAGTCTCCAACATTTCTAAATTAGACCTTGGAACCAATAATATGTCTCCATCTACATCCACTTCTGCAACTCGCACCATTGTTTCTGATTCCATTTTATTCAATTCTGATGGTAAAGATTTTACTTTTCCAATTTTACCAAAATAAGGTGCACGAATGATTCTGACCAAACTGCCAACACCTATTCCAATTTCTTGTTTTATAGATTCTTCAATTTTTGGTTGCATATCATTTAATGGAATAACAATTTCTGGTCTAATGACTCCAGCGCGAATTTGAGTAGCTCCATTAATGGAAGCAAAATGGTTTTCATGTTCTTTTAATAATGAAAATGTTCTGTCACTCATATGGATTCTTCCATATCCTTCAGTTACAACTAAAGATGTTCCCAACTCTTCAGAACCAGTAATGGCTACACCGAGTGTATATCCTAAAATAGGTTCAAGGTCAAAATAATTAAAACCACCAACCACAACACCAGCTACTTTCATAGAAATTGCTTTCCTATAAGCTTCTAAACTTATGAATGAACCACCTACAATTATTTTCCCTGCATGTTCTTCTAGAATGTGTTTTGGAGTAATTTCATCTTTCCTATTATTAGTGACGGTTACAATTTCACCCCGACTTTCGCCACCAATACCAAAAATTCCCTGTATGAAGGCAGCAGATGTTTCGACGATTACTCCTTCTTCAGGAATAATATCTTTTACCACTCCAGACATATAGGCATCCACTTCAACTGGGATTGGTTTTTCTCTCAATACTACCTGGCCAGTCACATCGGATATAGACTCAACTGTTGCATCGATTGGAGATTTAACATCTGATTTAAATAGACCAAAAAGTCCTGCCATTTCTGCAATCACTTGATTTTTTTCTACATGCTGTCCAATAGACACAATCATAGCATCATTAATGTCTCCTGGGCCAATATTAAGCAAATTTGATACCTTTACCATCTGAACATTCCCAGGCAAATCAGTTTTTGCAACAACCATTTCAGGAGATACATTATCGCCAATATTTTTTACCACTTCCCCCTTTATTGGTAGTCTTCTATTTTTTGATACATCTGATTGATGTAATACTTTAAGTCCCGGTGTATATGCGTGTGCCATTATTTTATTTATCTATTATTATTTTGGATATTCGTCAACTGCTTTTGACCATTTTTCCAGTAAGCTTAGTCGCTTTTCTTTTTCAATTGGAACATCTAATGGACGCCCTCGACCATCAAAAATAAGCCCTGTAACGCCTCCAAATATTTCTGTTTCAATTGATTCACCCATTCCTGATCCAACATCCATTTTTTTGGCAGGCGTTAATGTTACCTGAATCGGTTCATATGGTGCATCAATTTTAATTAATTCGCCATCATGCAATTCAACCGTTTGTGTGGATTTATCTGGGAAAACTAAATGTGCAGATAATATAAGTGCTGCTGGTTTTGATTTCCCAACAGGAGCAATACAAGTCCCTAAACGAATTAGGCAATCCTTATGAAATACTTCCAAAGCTGCCTTACGAGCTTCTTCGGATAATTCCTTCTTATCAATATTGGCTAAAACACCCAATTGCGGCATCATAAATATTGAATCAACAGCTAATTGTGTAATTCCTTCAGGTTGAAACGCGTCAACCAACATCCTTGCTGATTGCGATCGACGTGGTGCGTGAGATAATACACCTCCGGATCCAACTAGTAAGTCTAAATCCATCATATTAACTAATGATTGCCCAGACCCTGATTGTTCAAATGCATCAGAAATCGTTCTTTCCGTTTGAACACCTTTTAGTCCAACTGCGAATTCCTTATGCTGCTTAAAGGAAAGACGCAACGCTTCTCGTGCAATAGCTTGCTCAATTATTAATTCTTCCAAAGATTGGGGGACTGTTGTCGGGCGAATCATTTTATTGCCAATGCGATTTGTTAATTCTTTTCGATCAATATCTAATGGCACCCAGCGTAAAACATTATCTAGCCCAGCTTCCGCTAATACGTTACACACAGAATAGCTCATGCCTAAATTGGCGCTTACCGTTCTATTAAATTTCTTAGAAAATACAGAAAATATATCAGTAGTTGCTCCGCCAATATCTACCCCTACAACTGAAATATTTTCTTCTTTAGCAATCATTTCAATTAAAAACCCAACCGCACCTGGAGTTGGCATGATGGGAGCATCTGTCCAAGACATTAATTTTTTATATCCCGGTGCTTGAGCCATGACATGCTCCATAAATAAATCATGCACTTTATCCCGTGATGGTCCAAGGTTTTCGCGTTCTAATACGGGTCTAATATTATCAACGATATCTAAATCAGTTAATTCACCAAGTGTATTGCGGATTTGGTCTTGAGCTTTTGTATTTCCAGCATAGATAACAGGTAATTTATAATTTTGTCCAAGTCGTGGTTTGGGATTAGCTGCACTTAATATTTCTGCTAACTCAACAACATGAGACACCGTTCCCCCATCAATACCTCCAGATAATAAAATCATGTCAGGCCTTAACTGTCGAATACGTTTAATTTTTTCGTGTGGTAATCTGCCATCATTTGATGCTATAACATCCATAACAATTGAACCAGCACCCAATGCAGCCCTTTCTGCAGATTCGCCCGTCATAGACTTCACTACGCCTGCTACCATCATTTGTAGTCCACCTCCAGCTGAACTTGTGGATATATAAATATCTACACCGGATCCATCTTTTTGAGGCGACATAATATTATCACCGTCTAATAACTTTCGGCCGGCGAGTTCTTCAACTTCCATTACCGCATTTAGTACCCCTTTTGTAACATCTTCAAAAGGAGCTTCAACGGTCGTAGGAGCTTCGCCTCTTACTTTTAAGCGGAATTCACCGTCAATTTTTTCAATAAGGATTGCTTTTGTTGTTGTGCTCCCACAATCTGTGGCGAGAATTGATTTTAATTCCATGTATGGTGGTCTAAAAAGATTAAATAAGGTCTAAAAATTGGATGTAAAGATAGGCAATGGGCATAGCGAATATCAAGGAATCAAATCGGTCTAAAACACCTCCATGACCTCTTAAAAGCGTACCAGAATCTTTAACGCCCACATCTCGCTTTATTAATGATTCTACGAAATCGCCAATTTGTCCCAAAACACCAGTAATCAAACTGAAAATAAATATATCATATCCAGTAAACATTGTGCCAAGTAGTCCGAAATATTGGAACAATGTCATGACAAAGAATGATGCAATAACTCCTGCAATAGATCCTATATATGACTTTTTTGGGCTTACTCTAGGGAATATTTTCTTTTTACCCCATTTTGATCCAAAGAAAAATGCAGCTGAATCACAAGCCCAGACACTAACAATTAATGCAAAGGTTAAGGAAATGTTATTTATTGAATCAAATTGGCGAATCGGAATGGCTGTCCCGAGTAAGAGTGGGCTATAAAAAATACCAAAAAAGGTGTATGATATATTCCCAACAGCATCTGGTAATCCACGATATAACTCTTCAATCAGAAGCCACATAATCCCAATGATGAAGAAACTTATAAAAAGAATTTCACCTATATCAGGGGTAAACCAGTAGTATGATAATACAAGAATAGAAAATGTCAGTCCAACATACCGATTTGGTGTAACACCTTTCAATACTGACATTTTGTAAAATTCGACTAGACCAATCAATGCGCATAATGTCATAAAACCAGAATAATAGAATCCACCAAGCCAGATAATTGCTATCCAACTAGGGATTCCTATGACATTAATGAGTGTTCTATCAGAAGATGGGGCAGGCATTAAAGAGAGACTCCTATATTACTATATTTTTTATTAAAGAATCGTGATGAATATCACACTAAAACTTCTATTGCTTTAGGCATGACGGTTACATGGATAGGTGTATTCCCTATCATTTCTCCATCAATGTTTAGAATATTATCTTCTTGAGGAATTATTGAAAATTCCTTGACTTGCCGATAATCCACTACAGGGTCACCCACATGTGTTCCACCAAATAATTTTGGAAAAACTGACAACAACTTTAACCTTCCAGCTTTCCGAGCAATGATCAGATCTATTAATCCATCATCTAACTGTGCTAACGGAGCCATTTTCATTCCTTTCCCAGTATGAATTGTATTACATCCTAAAATGAAACCAAAATCACCCACAACAGTATTTCCATGAATGATAAGTTTTGCCAATCGTTGTTTATATTTCAAAACTTCAATGATAGACGCAACATTATATCTTTGTCCGCCAAGCCATCTCATTTTTTCTGCAAGTTCATTAATGTCTGTTGGCATACCCCACCCAACAATATTAAAACCATAGATAATTTCACCATTGGCATCTACTTTTGCTATATCAATGCTTCTTTTTCTCTCCGTCACAATTCGTTTAGCAGCAATTTCTGGATCTAAACAGTCCAAATCATGCATAAATGAGTTTCCCGTACCTCCTGTTACAAGCCCAATAGGTAATAGTCGCTCATCATTCCTCTTTAACATGCCATTAATAACTTCATGCATGGTACCGTCACCGCCAATTGCACACATGCCTGAATAACCTGTATAATCAACTTCTTTAGCATAATCTCGACAGTGACCTGCATATTCCGTTTCAAGGATTGTTAACTCAATCTGGGTGTCTTGAAAGATTGGTTTCACTTTTTCAAGTATTCCCATTCCTTTTTTTAATCCTCCATGAGGATTAACGATCATAAACATTTTTTTCATTTTGGCTTACTTCTATGTTTCATATACTTATTATCTCCCCACTCGATAATTTCAATTTTTACTTGAGTGGTACCTTGATTTAGAAAGTCCAGTTTTTTTGCCGCTCCATAGGAACAATCTAAGATTCTTCCTTTTACGTATGGACCACGGTCATTTATCCTTAAAATAAGCGACTTTCCATTCTCAAGGTTAGTCACACGAGCAACAGTATTCAAAGGAAGAGTTTTATGAGCTGCAGTAACACCATACATGTCATATATTTCTCCATTTGCTGTTAATTTCCCATGAAAATCTTCGGCATAGAATGAACTAATACCTTTCATTATTTTTTTGTGGCGAATGGGCTTTTTTGATTTTCCTGGTTTACTAAGTTTCGGTGTGGAGATAGATGATGCACCATACCGTGGTGAACTGGCACATCCACCTATCAATATTATTAATAAATAAATTGAAATTTTAATATGCATCTGTTTGCCTAAGTGCCTCGTATAAAACAATTCCTACACTTGTTGCTAAGTTTAAACTTCTGATATTTGGATTAATCATGGGGATTGTGCAAGTATGATCCCAATACTTCTTCAGTAATGATTCCTCTATCCCAGCTGTTTCACTCCCAAAAACAAGATAATCTTCATCCATAAATTTACATTCTGTATACGGCTTATCTGATTTTGTTGTTAAGAAATGGAATCGTTTTTTTACTAATTCTGAAATATATTTTTCTCTATCTATGTGGAATTCCCACTCAATATGATTCCAATAATCCAATCCTGCTCTTTTTAATCTACTATCGGAAAGTTCAAACCCAATATCACCAACAATATCTAGTTTTACATTCATCGCTCCACATAATCGAGCTGTACTGCCTGTATTAGGTGGAATTTTTGGATCTAATAAAACAACCGTAATCATGTATGCTTCGACAAATATTGATTTATTCGAGGAATGCAATATGGGTCAAGGACTAACGACGATGCCATTCCAATTAAGGTAGCCCCTTCATCAATTGCTGCTTTTGCTTTTTCTCCAGTATCGATTCCACCTGTCGCAATAATGGGCAACTGAAAAGGTTTAAGTAATTGAATTAAATTGAGAACTTTGAGAAAAAGGCTTGGTCCACTTAGCCCGCCACCCATAGGATTAAAATTATATTCACTTAGTCCAGCTTTTTCTCTACTCATATATGTTGTATTACCTGCATTAATCCCTACATCTGAAACGGATCTGACTGTTTCAACCATATGAAGTAAATCCGATTCATTTTGATCCGGTGAAATTTTTACAATGATTGGACTTGGACTATTTTTACGAATTTCTGACAAAACGAATAACAAGTCATTAGGAGATTCGCTTAACATTTTTCCATCTTCTGTATTTGGACAACTAATGTTCAATTCATAAAATAATTGAGAATAATTAGAACCCATTTTCTGATTCAATTTACTGAATACTTTTACATATTCTTCCTTGGTATTTCCACCAATACTTAGACCTAATGGTATATCTTTTGGAAACATATTTTCATCAAGAAGTGCATTCCCAAATGATTGAACACCTTCACCCGGTAGTCCCAATGCATTTATAAACGATTTTTGACCATTTACAATCAATTCTGCTAATCGAGGTCTTTCATTGCCTGACCTGGGATCAACCATTATAGTTTTAAATGTAATGCCACCAAGTCCAAAATGTAGCCATCTTGATAGAGTTTTCTTATCGGATTGAAATGAAGCCGCTACTAGAGGCGATTTAAATTCAAAGTTAAAAAAAGGTGTGCTAATTCCCTTTGGAATTGAAAATGAGTAAAAGAGGTTTAGTGGCATCAAATCCAAATGTGCCATTTGGCGGTTTCCAAAATCCGAAACCGTTTCTAAATCGAAAGGTTTTCCTGTTAACATTGACCAAAAAGAATAAAACATAATTGAAATGTTTCGAATTATTCGGTATGCAAATGAAAAGAGTATTACTCTCATTTTATTGATCAATAATTATTGTATCTAAAATTGTAGAATCAGGAGAAAAAGAGACATCTTGAACCAGAGTATCTGCAAATATACTTTGAATTATATTTAATCTATTTAATGCAGATTTTCCTTGATCGGTATTCGAATGGTGATTTGAAACCCAAGAATAATATTTTATAGCACTATCCGGAATTACATTAATCCAATCATAATGATAGCCTAAGTAATAACCGGCAGAGGCAGACAATTCGTCTAAGGAATCTGATTCTGTAATTTCAACAAATGACATTAATGCTTTATCTAGATTTGTTGAAATAAACGATTCTGCATTCTTATATTTTAATTCAATAGGTTCTAATTCTTTCTCATTAATTTTTTCTGATAAAAAATAGGCATACTCTGACTTTGGAAAATGAAGCATCAACTCATTTTTTGCTGTCTGGCTCTTTGTAGAATCTTCTAATTGATTATATATAAAGATTGATGTAAATAGTGACTTTGGATAAAATGCTGATGTGGCAAATTCAGTGCGGATATGCTCCATAATTATTAGACTTGAATCTAACCTGTTGAATTTGAATGCTTCTAAGTCAGCGAGGAGGTAGTAGGCTTCAGCGGGGTCAAAATCTGACGATAATTTTTGTTCAACTTCAGTTGAATCATTCATAGTATTGAGAGTATCTAAGTTAGTCTGTTCACTTAGCCAAATGGATATATTTTCCTTGGTTGTTTTGTATAGTTGAATGTCTTTTTGCTTTTCACTGGCTAAAAATTTAAATGGTGTTTTATTATACTCCTTGCCTACTTTTCCAAAATATTCATCTGCTTTATCTAAATCCCAATGAGATTCGATCATTATTTGACCTAATAAATAATAGGCTTCAGCTGATACCGCAGACCTTTGGTAATTATTAACCATCGATTGCAATCTTGTTTCTGCTTGTGCCATTTCATCCTGTGCCATGTAAAGTTGCACCAATTCCAAATCAAGTTGACCTGCAATTTTTTTAAATTTTTCATCAGCTAACATAGATTTTATTTTCCGTGCGGACGTTTTGTAATCTCCTTGTATACGATATATTTTTAATATCTGAAGATGAGAATTTTCAATTTTTGTTCTAGTCAATGATGTTTTAACGACTCCTTTGTAAGCCAATAAAGCTTTTTCATAATCCCCTTTTTTAAATGCAAGGTCGGCTAATCGTGTATATATTTGTGATTTTTGTGTATTATTTCTAGTTAATTCGGCTGCTGCTTCCAATTCTTCTAGCGCAATACTGTCTTGTGATAATTCAAGGTTTATGTCTGCACGAGAAAGTAAACATCGAGATTTTAAATCTCTCGATTCTGTCGTTTCACTTAATTGATGAAGGGCATCTAGCGCAAATTGAACTTTTCCAAGCCTCCATTTGCATAAAGCTATCCAGTAGTGAACTTCTTCCTCATATTCTTCATTTTTTAATTGTTTAATTCCTTGCAATTGCTCCAATGAACTTTTGTATTCACTTCTATAATATCTTGCTTTACTCATAAGCATCATAGCAGGGACCCTAAACCGTGATTCAGGAAAATCATTAATGACTTTTTGACACCGTTTAATTGATTTACCGTAATCATCCAAAACAGAGTTCGGTAATTTTTGACCTAATTTTTCAAGCCTCTGATCTTCGGCTTTTTCAAAATACGATTGCGCATTATAAAAGGTGTTAAAATAGGCACAGGACACCGTGAAAAAGATAGAAATGAGCCATAAATGTCTTAAATGTTTTTTCATAGAATATCGAATTTACTTATTTGCTTTCAATGTGAGATAAAAATAATTTGCACTATGAAACAAATATTATATTTATTCCTTTTGATACTTGGATGCTCAACTGCATTCGGGCAATCAACAAAGACCGATATGGAAAATTTTGGTTTCTTATATGTCCATACGGATAGTTTGGGTGCCCCTCTATATATTGATGGTGTTTATATAGGAAATGATCCATTGGAAGATGTTATTCCTGTATTGCCTGGATTTCATGAAGTAGGATATTTACCACCTGAAATTTCAAATAAATTTGTAAAAGGTAATTTATCTGAAGCTGTTAAAAGAGTTTATGTAACACCAAATGACACATTGGATGTTTTTCTATTTTATGATCATTATGCAGCTCAAGCTGAATCCCTTAATAAAGAATTTAAAATACAATCTTTTTCAGGTATAGGGTTATTTCTTATCGTTATCATGCTTGTTTTTAATGCAATTTAAAAAAACTTTAATTTCACACAACGACTAATCACCTTAATTTCTAACTATGCAAGATCATCATACACACGAAAAAGGGCTAAAATATCGCGAAGATTATAAATGGCCCGACATTGGGGCAGAGAAAGATTGTCCTAAATGCAATCAACTATTAGAGTTACAAAAAAATGAGTCAACATACCTAGGGAAACCTTGGTGGTGCGGTAGATGCCAATGGCAATTTTCAGAAGAAGATTTATCTGAAAAATAGCACCTGTTTTTTATGCCTTAGTAGGCGGGGGTAATTCAAGCAGAATACCGTCTACAACCCATTGCGCCACAGATGCGTCGTCTAAATATCCAATTTCAGGAATAAAGTCTGGTATTTCATCATTCTCGTCACAAAAATAGGTTAGTGCAAAAATAATTCTTTGCTTCATGTGATCTGTTAATCCCGGAAAAGTTTCCAACAATCCTATCAATTGCATGATATCTTTAACAAGTTGGGCTTCTACTTTATTTATATTCCCTTTTACAATTTCACTTATTTTCTCTATGGCAATGTTTATAATTATATTTTGTGTCTTTAAATCAATACTATTTATTGATTTTTGATATTTTTCTTTATCTTCCTCTGTAAGCTGGAATAATTTCTCGTTCGCCATGGGATTAACTTCAATAGGATTGAATTGAAATGCAATGGTAATCAATAACAAAGGAATGTTTTATGGGATTATTTAGTCGAAAAGAAGAACAACCGAAATTTACAAAACCAGTGGATATGTCTCCTGTTGAGGTAGTGACACATTTATTCGCGATAATTCAATTAGCAGACAATGAATCTTCATTTGAAGAAAGAGAAGCATGGTCAAAAGCATTAAGTGATATGTTTCCTATGCATTCGCCCGAGAGAGCTGATCAATTCTTAAATGATGCGTATTCAAAGCTAAATCAATTAAGCAGTATTGATAAACAATCCTTTTTTAATCAAATATTGAATCAGATAAATATTGCTCTACCTCAAGAGCAAATCCAAGGATCGTTAAAAGATCATTTGAAACATCTTATTCTTGCAGATGGAATGATTATGTCGGGTGAAATAGATGCAATTCAAATTATAGAAGAACATTTAGGTATAAAAGTAGATGGATTAGATGAAGAAGATTTATTTTAGTAAAATAATTTTCTCAACCTGCCGATTTGATCCATTCATTAATTCCACAAAATAAACGCCAGTGGTTTGTCCAGTTGCATTCCATTGAAATTCAAAAGATCCTGATTGAACTTTTTCGTTTAGAAGAGTCTCGACCAATCGCCCAGAAATATCATAAATACGTAAAGTAGTATTGAGATTCGATTCTCCTAAGCTAAATAGGATTGTGGTTGTTGGATTGAATGGGTTTGGGTAATTAGATATGATTTTAAAACTATTTGGAATATTGACTAAGGATTTTGTTGATACATAGCTCCCCCTGTCTCTTTGAAAAATACACATCTGAACCTTCAGTATAATCTGTCCAAACTAAGTAAATACTCGCATCAGCACCAATTCCCATTCTTGGATATTTCTGCGAATTTGGCTCAGATTCTTCTGTCATAAGAGTCACATCAGTAACAGATGATTCACCGTTCGGAATTCGCCCATAATAAATATCGCCATTACCACGTGTATCTTCCCACACTATGTGTACATCACCATCGGGAGAAATTCGGGATATGGGATGATCTTGATTTACCCCAATATCAGCTGACACATCAATTAAAATGCTATCACCAAATGATTCACCATAATCATTTGATTTCTTAATAAACACACGATTATCATCGCCATGTGGAGCCATATATGAAACCACTACATCTGATCCTAATCCGTCAATTGATGGACCAGAAGCAGGACAGTAATTCAATTCAAAATGATCATATGATATTTGGGCTAAATTGCCCCATTCTTCGTCCCCTTCATGAATAGACACGCTAAACATATCGCGGATATTATCATTATTATTTCTAAAGGCAACCATTTTTGTTCCATTATCTAGTATGTGAATATCTGCCGCACAGCAATCGCACGGTTCCTGACCCGAAAATTCACTTGCAACAACAGGGCTTGAAAAAGAGTCTCCACCATCTGTTGATTCTATATAATGAATATGTTCAAAATTAAATGTACGTTTATTATAAGAATAATAAATCACATGAATTCGTCCATCTTCGCTTACTTTAATTTCAGGATATATATTGAATTTAGCATTATTACCAACAGGGATTGATACAGACCATGTTTCACCTTGATCCAATGAATGAGAATAGTAAATATTTGTATTATCATATCCATCTCGTTGGTCTGCCCAGATAACATGAATATTATTGTTATGGATATCCATTTTTGGTCCGCTATTCCCAATATGAATAACATGTCCGGATAAATCATTTACCACCTGGGATTCTGAGAATGATTCTCCTCCATTGATTGAATAAGCAAATCGGGCATTATAACCGCCATCATTTTGAACCCAAACAACTGCAATATGTCCATCGTCATTTATGGCAATATCTGGTTGAGAGTTAGACCCTTCAGCTGATAGCAACATTGGTTCGGAAAAACCCTGGGCACATACAATATTTGCCACAAACGATAATAAAATTAACTTTTTCATTGATCTCCCCTCCAGTCGTAGATTACTTATAAATTAAGTTAATACATCATCGTATGATAAAGAATAAAAAAACCCAAGTAAACTTGGGTTTAATGCGGAGAGGGTGGGATTCGAACCCACGGTACGCTATTAACGCACACACGCTTTCCAAGCGTG
>CAZGFQ010000002.1:0-100813 GCA_964525185.1 uncultured bacterium | reverse complement strand
TTTTCACCCCAAAATCAAAAAAAGGTCTCTTTCGAGACCCTTTTTGTTTTCGTAGCGGGGGAAGGATTCGAACCTCCGACCTTCGGGTTATGAGCCCGACGAGCTACCAGACTGCTCCACCCCGCGATCATTTGATTGTATTCTGGTAAAAAACGACTCAGTAATCGATCATTATTGATTAAAAAGTGCCGAGAAAATTAGATGATTTATTACGCTTACACAAGACTACTTTAATTCAATTTCAAGAAATATTGGCATATGATCAGAATATCCACCTAGAAGGCGATTTCCAGCCCAAAATCGAAAGGGATATCCATCATATTTTCCACCATGTTGTCGATATTTGTCTCCATCAAAGATTGAAACAGAATTAGAAACCAACCCCCATCCTCTATCATCCATCAAACCACTGCTGACAATTAAATGGTCATACACCATATCTTTACCACCATATTTATATGTACTTCCGTTTGGGTTTCGGTGAAAATTTTTCATCACATTCCACAATATACTTTTTCCGCGTCCTAAATCTTGCAAATTCATACTTGCGCCAAGATGTATATTCACAGATGGATCTGTGGGTTCATCATTCAAGTCTCCCATAACAATAATATCTGCAGATGGATCTTTTTTTAGAATTTTTTCAATTTCATTTCTGAGTGTTTTCCCCGCAACAGCTCTCAATGGAATCGTTTTTTCTACGCCACCATACTTGGAAGGCCAATGATTTACAAACACATAAAAAGAAAACCCATTCGATTCAAATTTTACACACAATATGTCCCGGGTCTTTCCACCTGTGGGTAATAATAATGGAATCGGTTTAGATGAGACGACATTTAATTTAGTAGCATCATAAAAAAGACCCACATCAATACCACGATTGTCAGGTGATTCATAATGCACAATAGAATAATCTCTTATGGTGCAAAATTGATTCCACCTCACGAGCATCCCTTTATTTTCTATTTCACACATACCGAATACATCAGGATTTATTTTTGTCAAAACTTCAGATAGGTTTTTCAGCTTCAAAGTCATTACATCAGGCTTCATTTCTTTTTTTCCACCTAAGGCAAATTCTTCGTCGTTTACGCCTTCATCATTATGTTCATCAAATAAATTTTCAACATTCCAAAAACCTACCTTTATTGGTGATTGCCCCTTCCCCGCCATCAAAGATGCCATTATTAAAAATGGGGAAAATAGTTTTATGAATCGATTTTGATTAAAAATGTACATATTTGAAACCTTTCTATATTTGTTACGTATTAAAAGATGTGGGGCAGGCGTGTTACCCTAAACTACCCTCCTTGATTACCTCCTTGGTTTGGAATCGCCTGCTCCTTTTTTTATTCATTCCAAGGCTCTAAAAATCCATGTCCATACGTTAATTCTTTTACGGATTGAATACACGCATTCACTTTCGTTCGAGGACATTCAATTTTCCACACAATCGTTTCAGCAGATTGATCTTCTAAAATTTTGCTATCTAATTGAGACACGTGGGAAGCAATAGGTCCATAAAAATCCATGGGAGCGGTAAGTTTATATATTAAAACATCCTGGAAAGTATATCGTTTTACTTTTCGGATTGTTTCATTTGCTACATGTCCATAGGAATCAATTAATCCACGTTTCCCTAATTTTATACCACCAAAATACCGTATCACAATTAATCCTACATTGACTAAATCTGCTTGTTTTAATTGATTAAAAATGGGTAACCCAGCCGTTCCATTGGGTTCTCCCGCATCCGATGCATTTTCTTCAATTTCTTGTGAATTTTGGATGCGGTAAGCCCAACAAAAATGCCGCGCATCATGGTATTCTTTTTTTAAGTCTTTTAAATGATGTTTGAATTGAGATATGGATAAAATGGGGAAAATATGTCCAACAAATTCAGATTGTTTTTCCTTATAGACTGATGTCCCTTTTTTCTGAATTGTATATTTCAACTTTTTCTAAAGGAAATTCGCACTGGAATTCCTTTTAAATCAATGGCATCTCTCAGCGCATTTTCCACGTGACGTTTATAATGCATTTTTATCAATTTAGGGTAATTGGTATAAAAAGCAAATACAGCGGGTGCACGGTGAACTTGTGCTAAATATTTTAATTTAATTACTTTACCTTGTTCGGCTGGGGGCGGGCTTTTGCGAACAAATTGCTTTAAATAATCATTCAGTTTTCGAGCAGAAATAATATTTCTGGATCGCTCATATACTTGATCAGCCACTTCTAGAACTTTATGAATACGTTGATGTGTATCCGCAGAAATAAACAAAATCGGATAATGATTTAAAGATTTAAATTGATATCGAATTTCATCTGCATACTCTTTCATCGTATTCGTTTCTTTTGTGATTAAATCCCATTTATTAACAACAAGGATTAACCCTTTCCCCTTTTCAATCACATGGTCTACGATAGCTTTATCTTGCTTCCCAAAACCTTTATCCGCATCAATGAGAACTAACGCAATATCGCATTGATCAATGGCTTTTTGCGATCGAACAGTACTATAGTATTCAATCTTATCAGTGATTTTTGATAGCTTTCTTAAACCAGCTGTATCTACCAATGTAAAATCTTTTCCATGCCACTTTAAGGGCGAATCAATGGCATCCCGCGTGGTTCCTGCAATGGGCGTTACAATAGATTGTTCCCTTTTTAATAAGGCATTCGTTAAGGAGGATTTTCCCACATTTGGCATTCCGACAACAGCTAATCGAACTGTTTCATGTTCATCTTCAAATCGATCTGAATCTTCTAGTCCCAATAAGGTAACAATTTCATCTAATAAATCCCCTGTTAATCGGCCATTCAATGCAGATAAAGAAACCAATGTTTCGAATCCTAATTCAAAAAATGCATTTCGATTTGGATCATCTTTTAATCCATCACATTTATTGACAGCCAATAAACATGGTTTTCCTGTTTCACGAATAAATTGGGCAAGAGTTCGATCACTTGCTGTGGGGTTTTCTTTTCCATCCACCATAAATAAAACCATATCTGCTTCTTGCAAGGCTAATTCAGCTTGTTCTCTGACGGCTGCATTAAAAACATCCACATCTTCCGGGATATAACCTCCGGTATCCACAAATCGTAATGTATATCCTGTCCAATCCATGGACCCATAAATGCGATCACGTGTTATTCCTTCTTGTGCATCAACAATGGCTTGACGCCCGCCTATTACACGGTTAAAAAATGTTGATTTTCCTACATTAGGTCGACCAACTATAGCGATTAAGGGTGCTTTCATTTTTTCTCTTCCCAAAGATTAAATACAATTCCATATGGATCTTTCATATAACAATCCTTACCTTTTCCATCCCATTTCATAACGGTACAGCCATGGGATATTAAATATGATTTAGCTTCTTCCACATCTGAGACCACATATTCCATAACCATCCCCTGTATGTTTGGATTATCTTGAATATACATAAATATTTTTTCATCTTTTATTTCCAAATGCGATTCAGATTCTTGAACATTTAAACCCATAACATCTTTATAAAAGTGGACAGACTGTTTCCAATCTTTGGTGTGGTGAGCCACGCATGAGCTCAATTGAAATAATGGTTTTTTTGACATAATATGATAAATGATTGGCGAGAATTTACTGTGGGCAATGACAACCACGAAGGATTGAAATAGTTAACTATTCTCTATGTCTTTATCAATTAAAAGCCAACCAGACCATAATGTGAAAATTAGAATGCCAACCATGATAATCATTAATCTAAAATAATCCATTCCCATGGAAAGTCGATGAGAGATTAAATTAACTCCAATATTCATCCATACAGCTACTAAGGCAAAAGTCATCCATTGGATTCCTTTTGAGATAATTGTTTTACGAGCAAAAATTGCAAAAGGGATACCAATACATGCAAATGCTATTTCAATTGCACCTTGGCGGAAAAAATGAGCGGATATGACAATCCATGATATGAACAGGGGTATAAAACGCATAATATCAAAATCGATTGAGCGGGCGATGAGAATCGAACTCACGTCTCTAGCTTGGGAAGCTAGGGTAATAGCCATTATACGACGCCCGCGATGGGCAAAATTATCATAAATAAAAAATAAATAAAATATGATTAGGCAGAGATGCCCAAAATATTAAGCTATAAAACTTTGTTTTACATTTTTACCTGTGATTTCTTAATATTCGTGTTATACGAATTATTCATAATGACAACGTTGTCTATCTAATGAGTTTTTTTAAAAAACAAATATTTTTTTTAAAACTAATAATCATTTAAACCATATTGTCACTTGTAACCACTATCTCTCGTAAAGTGTATAGTTACGTGAATTAGAACTATAATACATCTTTTTTTCTTTCACGTATCGGTGTGAGTTTTAAACTTTCTTAAACTTTTTTCTCGACGAGAATACAGGTTTTCTCATTTTATTTGTTGGATGAATAAAATGACGGTTTCTATATTCATCACCGCCAACCGTACGATTCATTATCTTTTCATTTGTCAGCACACTTTTGGAATGTGTAAAAACATGATTAAATCAATTATTAACTAGGAATTTTTGTCTATGGCAGAAGCTATGAAATTAGACTTAACCATTTCGGAGACTGGATCCGAATCAGGGAAAACATCCGTCCCACAGGCTTTTTTAGATTTAAAGCCTACCGCTGAAGAACAGCAGGAAGTGAATCCCTTTTCCAAAGCTGAGTATTATAAAAATGACGATCTTGGCGCAAATGTATTAACCAACAAATATCTCGCACCATACGAAGAGCACCCTTATCAATTATGGGAAAGGCAAGCGGTAGCCATATCATCGGTAGAAAAAACAAAAGTAGCTCGCGCAGAATGGGAAAAGAAATTTTATTCTATATTAGAAGATTTTAAATTTGTTCCCGGTGGACGAATTATGCATGGAGCAGGTCGAGATGATATTACTACAACCCTCAATAATTGTTACGTAGTTGCCATTAAAGATGATTCAATATCTTCCATTTATGAAACAATTATTAATGAAGCTATGACCTATAAATATGGGGGTGGCTGTGGTCATGATTTATCAGTCCTCCGCCCTTCGGGTGATGCCATTAATGGAACGGGTGGAAGTTCTTGCGGCCCAACTGGATTTATGAATTTATTCAGTGAAAATACAAATACAATTGCACAACATGGCAGACGTGGTGCAAATATGCAAACCATTAGTATTGACCACCCAGATATTGAAAAATTTATTGAAATTAAAACAGGGAATGTGGATATGGTTAAATATTCAAATATTTCTGTTTTACTTACCCATGAATTCATGGAAGCAGTTCAATCCGATAGCAACTTTAATTTACGTTGGGATGGTGATATTTATAAAACACTTCCTGCCAAAGATTTATGGAACAAAATTATTAATCATGCCCATGAAAGCGCCGAACCGGGCTTACTCTTTTGGGATACAATGAAGGATTATCATAATGCAGAATATTGCAGTCCACTTGTATCGACAAACCCCTGCGCAGAACAACCATTACCTGATGGCGGATGTTGCAATTTAGGTGCTGTTAACCTTGAAAGATTCGTTGATGAAGATGGAAGTTTCCTTATTGATCAATTTAAAGATACCATTTCGACTGGAATTCGGTTTTTAGATAATGTGATTGATTACAACTTAGATCGACATGCGTTAGAAGATCAAAAACAGAATGCATTAAACGATCGGCGTGTTGGACTTGGGATTCTAGGTTTAGGCGATATGTTAGTACGAATGGGCATTCAATATGACAGCGAAGATGCCCTGCAAACTGTTAGTCAAATAATGCAAATCTTTAGAGATACATCCTATGCTACAAGCATTGAAATTGGACAAGAAAAAGGGGCATTCAAACATTTTGATTGGAAAGGGTACAGTAAAAGTAAATTTGTAAAAAACTTACCTAAATCTCTTCAAAATAAAATTAAAGAACATGGAATTCGAAATGCGACTATTACAACGGTAGCACCCACAGGAAGTGGAGCCATTGTTGCTAGAGTTACTTCCGGAATTGAACCCATTTTTGCAACATCTTATAAACGCCGTGTTAAGAAAAATGATGGCTATGGAAATGCTTTTGACGAATACACCGTATTTCATCCAATTATTGAAAAATTATTTGGCGACGATTCTAATTTGCCAGAATATGTTAAAACAGCTCATACCATTGATGCTTCCTTTCGTGTAAAAATGCAAGGAACCATTCAAGAGTTTATTGATTCATCCATTTCATCTACTGTCAATCTTCCTGAAGATATTTCAAAAGATGCTGTTGGTGATATTTATATGGAAGCCTATAAATCTGGATTAAAAGGAATTACAGTCTATCGAGAAGGGAGCCGAGAAGGAATCCTTATTTCTGATAAACCTAAAGAGAAAAAGGAAGCAGTCGCTAAAAGTGTTGCTAGTTCTGATACACATGTTGAAAAAGCGCCTCGGTTAAGACCTGTTCAAACTCAAGGGGTTACTCGTCGTATCCGTACCGGCGAAGGAACACTCTATATCACAATTAATGAAGATGAAAATGGGTTATGTGAAGTATTTACGACCATTGGTAAAGCTGGTGGACATGCCGCTGCTCAATCTGAAGCAATTAGCCGCCTTATATCTCTCGCATTAAGGTCTGGAATTGATCCAAATGCAATTGTGCGTCAGTTAAAAGGAATCAGCGGTCCAAACCCAACATGGGAAGATGGACGTCTTATTCTTTCAACACCCGATGCTATTGGAAAATCGCTAGACGATTATCTTATAGAACGAAATGATACATCTGAATCTGATTTGGATGGAAAAGAAGCTGTCCGTTTTACATTAGCACAAAGTGAAGAAATCGAAAATAAGGACGATACTGAAGGGTTAGCTGACGGTATTACCATGTGTGGAGAATGTCATTCACCTAGCGTAGTTGAAGAAGGTGGATGTAGAACTTGCCGGAATTGCGGTTGGTCAAAATGTGAATAATTCAATTTAAATTACCTATAAAAAAAAGCCCTTCAATGAAGGGCTTTTTTTTATTATTTTTACTTAAGGATTAAAATTGATTTAAACTTCTAGTATTTCACTTTCTTTTGTTTCTTGCATTTCCCCAAGCTTTTTAACATGTTCATCAGTTAATTTTTGCATTTCATCATCTCTACGATGCAATTCATCTTCAGAAATATGTTCTTCTTTACCATAATCATGCATATGATGTAAAGCATCTCTCCGAACATTTCTTACAGCAATTCGACCTTCTTCAACTAATTGATGTACATATTTAACTAGATCTTTTCGACGTTCTTCTGATAAAGCTGGAATAGGTATCATAACAACATTTCCATTATTCCCTGGTGTAAATCCCATATTTGCATTCGTAATTGCTTTCTCTATTTCAGGAATGAGCGATTTCTCAAAAGGTTGTAAAGTAATTAATCTAGGCTCTGGCACTGCAATCGTTGCCACCTGATTTAATGGAGACATAACTCCGTAATAGTCTACCTGAAGTGAATTGAACATTTCAGGATTTGCGCGACCCGTACGAACTTTGTTTAGTTCACCTTGAGTATGCATTACGGCCTGATCCATTCTATGCTGTGCATCTTGTTTTATTTCATTTAACATAATCTTACTCCGTTACCAAGGTGCCAATTTTACTGCCAAGGATTACTTTTTTCAAGTCTCCTTGATTATTTATACTGAATACTTTAATCGGTAATTTATTTTCTTTGCACAAAGTAATAGCTGTTAAATCCATCACTCGTAAATCATCTCTCAAAACGGTGTCATACGTCACTGAATCATATCGAATAGCATCAGAATGAATCATAGGGTCTTTATCATATACTCCATCGACTTTTGTACCTTTTAATACAATTTCAGCACCTAATTCGGTTGCACGAAGAGCAGCGGCAGTGTCTGTAGTAAAATAAGGATTTCCCGTACCACCCGCAACAATAACAGCTCGACCCTTTTCTAAATGACGAATGGCTCTTCTACGAATATAGGGTTCGGCAATTTGATCAATACGTATGGCAGAAAGCGTCCGAGTATCACATCCTTTTTTTTCAAGGGCGTCTTGAACAGATAATGCATTCATGATTGTAGCCATCATGCCTAAGTAATCTCCAGTAACTCGATCCATCCCTTTACTTGCGGCCTGCAAACCACGAAAAATATTACCAGCACCAATAATTATACCTATACCTATTCCTAGGTCATAAATTGATTTTATTTCTTCGGCAAGATAGTCTGCACGAGCTGGATCTATACCAAATCCCTGTTCGCCAGCAAGAACTTCACCGCTTAACTTGAGAAGCACGCGGCGATAAATGGGAGTGGACATTATAGTGTAAGTCTAAGCTTGACCGTTGGATCCATCTGCTTCACCAATGGCAAATCGGACAAAACGATTAATGGAGATATTTTCTCCGAGCGTAGCAACCGTTTCAGTTAATAAGTCGCTTACATGCTTATCAGGATCTTTAATATATACTTGCTCTAAAAGACAATTTTCAGAAAAATATTTCTTCATACGACCATCTACCATTTTTTCAATGATATTTTCTGGTTTACCAGAAGCTTTTGCTTGATCTGAATAAATATTTCTTTCTCTTTCAACAATATCTTGAGGAACATCATCTTTAGAGAGTGAAATAGGATTTGTTGCAGCAATTTGCATAGCAATATTATGAGCTAACTCATTAAATCCTTCTGTTTTTGCAACAAAATCAGTTTCACAATTTAATTCGACTAATACACCTAAGCGGCCACCCGCATGAATGTATGAATATACCATTCCTTCCTTTGTTGCACGTGCGCCTTTCTTTTCAGCTTTTGCCGCACCAGACTTTCGAAGATAATCGACTGCTTTTTCTACATCACCATTTGTTTCAACTAATGCTTTTTTGCAATCCATCATACCAGCACCAGTTTTATCTCTTAAAGTTTTAACTTGTTTTGCGTCGATACTCATTAAATTATTCTTCCTCTTCCGATGCTTCTTCTTTTACATCTTCATCAGAAACGTCTACAGTTTCTTCTGTTACTTCAGGTGTTTCTTCAACAGCTTCTTCAACCTTGTCTTCAGCTACATCTGCTTTTACTTCTTCAATTTTAGGTTTTTCTTCGGACACTTTTTCTTCTGGAACGCCCCCTTTTGCTTCAATAATCGCATCTGCCAAAGAGCTAAGGATAAGTTGAATTGAGCGGATAGAATCATCATTTGCTGGAATAGGGTAAGCAACTTTAGTTGGATCTGTATTTGAATCAACAATCGCAATGACTGGTATTTCTAACCGAGTGGCTTCTTGTATGGCAATTTCTTCATATTGTGCATCTACAAGAATAACAGCTTCAGGTAAACGTCTCATGTCTTTAATACCACGATGTTGGTCAGAAAGTTTTACCCTTTCACGATTCAACATTTGGGTTTCTTTTTTCGTCAAATTATCATAAAGATTTGAGCCTTCTTTTTCAAGCATCTTTAATCGTTTAATACTTTTCTTAATCGTTGAAAAGTTAGTTAATGTTCCACCTAACCATCGTTCAACGATATAAAACATGCCACATCGATCTGCTTCTTGCTGAACAATATCGCGAGCTTGTTTTTTAGTTCCAACAAAGAGGACTTCTCCGTTTTTGCTAACAACTTTATTGAGGAATTTGCTGGCGGTATCAATGGCCTTTAGCGTTTGCTCAAGGTCAATAATATGCACACCATTCTTTTCCATTAAAATATAAGGTGCAAATTTAGGATTCCATTTGCGGGTTACGTGCCCAAAATGAGCACCAGTACCTAATAAATCTTCAAATTTTAATTCAGCCATATTTTTCTATCGTTTAGAGAATTGGAATTTTTTACGTGCGCCAGGTTGTCCAGGTTTTTTCCGCTCCACTTTACGTGCATCACGGGTTAAATATCCCTTTTCCTTTAACGTACTACGAAAGTCATCATTTACATGAAGCAATGCCCTAGAAATACCTAAGCGAATGGCACCAGCTTGTCCCGTTAAGCCTCCTCCATGTACTGTAACATTTACATCATAGGCAGATTCACCATCCACTGCAACAAGTGGCTGTTTAATCACAATTCCCAAGGAATCGCGACAAATATGGTCAAGATAAGGTTTACCATTAATGATAATATTACCTTTCCCTGGTGAAACATATACACGAGCGATTGAACTTTTTCTACGCCCTGTTCCATAATAAATAGCTTTTGACATCTATACTTCCAATACTTTCGGCTGCTGAGCATCATGAGGATGTTTATCGCCAACATAAACTTTTAGGTGGCCATAAATGGAACGACCTAATCGGTTATGAGGGAGCATACCCTTCACTGCATTTTCTATGATTCGTTCTGGGAATTTCTGTCGGAGTTCCTGCAAACTTGTTTCACTCTCACCCCCAGGGTATCCGCTATGACGAAAATAGGTTTTATTCGTCTCTTTCTTACCAGATACTTTGATCTTATCAGCGTTAATAACAATGACACAATCGCCCATGTCTAGGTGGGGAGAAAATTCGGGTTTATGCTTCCCACGTAATACTTGCGCAATCTTACTAGCAAATCGACCTAAAGTCTGCCCTTCGGCATCCGCGATCCACCAGTCTTTATTAATTTCGTTTAGTTTTAATGTTTTTGTTTTCATTTTCATTCAGAATAAAGCCCGAGAAATTAGAAGCTACTATTAAACAATGTCAACGATAATTCGCAACATTTTAAAATAAGATTTTAACTCATCTTTGCTATAGTATTTTTAGAAATAGTTATGACGGGGCGACCTATTAATGATTCTTGAGTAAATGGTGAATTATTCGATTTAGATTGAATATCCTTTTTTGAAAAAACCCATTCTACATCCGGATTTATCACAACAACTTCTGCTTCTACTCCATCTTGAAATAAGTCACATCCGAATCCCATTATGCGTCTAGGGTTTACTGTTAACATTTGTATAAGCGATGATATAGGTATATTATTTTCTTTCACTAATACTTTATTTACAGCCCCAAAACAACTTTCTAATCCAATCATGCCGAATGCAGCTAAATCAAATGAAGCTTCTTTTTCTTCTATTGTATGCGGTGCATGATCTGTAGCTATACAATCAAATACACCTTCCTTCACAGCTTGAATTAAAGCATTACGATCAAATTCACTTCTAATGGGTGGTGCAACTTTTAGGTGAGTATCAAATTGTTCAATAGCTTTATCATTAAAATATAAATGATGAGGTGCCACTTCAGCTGTTACATTATCATTTTTTTTCTTCATATCGCTAATATGATCTGCGGCCCTTGCTGTACTTACATGAGGTACGTGAACACGACCACCTGTCAATGCACCTAACTCTAAGTCTCGGTGAACCATAGACGATTCAGCTATGGAAGGGTTACCCGCCAAACCTAAACGGGTAGACATAAGGCCTTCATTCATTACACCATTTTCCCTTAAGCATGTATCTTCTGCATGATTAATAATCGGAACATTAAACATGGATCCATACTCTAAAGCTCGACGCATCACGGATCCATCCTGAACCGGTAAACCATCATCACTGAATGCGACAGCACCTTCTTCTTTCATTAAACCCATTTCAGTTATGTCTATTCCACCTTGTTGGCGTGTTATAGCTCCAATAGGATGAATATGAACGGGGACTGATTCTGCTTTTTCCAAAATAAACCTAATTGATTCGGGTGTATCTAGGGGCGGATTCGTATTTGGCATAACACAAACACGTGTAAACCCTCCAGCAAGCGCTGCTTGGGCTCCTGTGACTATTGTTTCTTTATCCTCTCGACCAGGTTCTCTAAAGTGAACATGAAGATCACAAAACCCATGTGTTACTATCTTACCTTTGCAATCAATAATATGTGCATCAGCAATTTGGCTGGTACTCCCTTTTGCTATTTTCCCATCAACAATAAATAGATTATCATTGTTCATTGTATCTGTGACAGGGTTATAAATCCTACCACCCTTTAATAAGACCTTCTGAGGTAATGAATTCACTTTCATTATGATTGTGTCTCCTCTGGTTTCCCCCCGCAAAGGAGGTATAAAATAGCCATACGGGATGCAACACCATTTAGAACTTGGTCAAGAATGATTGCTTGATCTCCATCCGCAACCTGACTATCAATTTCAACACCACGATTCATAGGACCGGGATGCATGATTACAATTTCTTTTTTATGACGGGCTAAGCGTTCGTCCGTTATTCCAAACAAGGATCGATACTCTCGGACCGAGGGTAATAATGCTGACCCCATTCGTTCTCTCTGAATCCGTAATACATTTAAAGCATCAGCCCATTCCATGACTTCATCTAAATTCGTATTCACTGTTATGCCTAATTCATCTATATTGGGAGGAATCAAATTTGTTGGTCCACATAAAGTGACTTCTGCTCCCATCAATTTAAGACCATGAATATTACTAAGAGCAACTCGACTGTGTAAAATGTCTCCTACAATTGCAATTTTTAGCCCTGCTAATTTCCCGAATTTTTCCTGAAGAGACATCATATCTAATATAGCTTGTGTTGGATGTTCATGTGTCCCATCCCCAGCATTTATTACTACAGCATCAATAAATTTTGTGAGGTGAAGCGGAGCACCCGGAGCTGGATGACGCATCACAACAGCATCTATTTTCATTGCTTCAATATTTTGTGCTGTATCTTTAAAACTTTCACCTTTTTTCAAGCTACTAGATGAAGCAGAAAAATTAACCGTATCTGCACTTAGTCGTTTTTGAGCAAGTTCAAAACTGATTCGGGTACGAGTAGAATTTTCGAAAAAGAGATTTACAATTGTCACTCCCTGAAGAGATGGTACCTTTTTTATGGGACGATCCAATACTTCTCTAAATTGAAATGCTGTATCAATAATTGTTTTAATATCATCTGCTGGATATTTTTCTAACCCCAATAAATGTTTTTGAGTCAACATATTATTCATCCCCCCATGTTAAAATAACTGCATCTTTATCATCTTCTTCTTGGATGAGCACTGAAACATGTTCTCCTTCATGTGTGGGAATATTTTTTCCTACAAAGTCCGCTCGGATTGGCATTTCTCTATGACCTCGATCCACTAATACAGCTAATTGAATTGATGAAGCTCTTCCAAAAGCATTTAATACATCCATTGCTGCGCGAATGGTTCGCCCTGTAAATAAAACATCATCAACTAAAACGACAATTTTCCCATCCAAGGTAAATGGTATTTCAGTTCCTCGTATTTGCGGAATGACCAACCTCTCTCTGAAATCATCTCGATGAAATGTAATATCCACTGTCCCAATCGGAATTTCAATTTGGGTAATGGAATGAATATGATTTTGGATACGTTTAGCAATGGGTACGCCACGACGATGAATTCCAATCAACACAACATCTTTGGGCGTTGTATTCTTTTCAATTATTTCATGACTAATACGCGTAATTGTTTGTGCGAGACGCTTTCCATCTAATAGTTGTTTTTGATTCATCTATTTTCTCCTTAATGAAAAAAACCTCCGGGCAGCATCTAAAACTTGCACGAAGGTTAGGCGTCTGCCCTTTTCAATCTCACTGGATCGAGTTAAAGGGTTATTTAGCAACACAAGTTACTGACAATGATTATATAAATCATGTATTAATTCAGGTAGAATAGTCCTATCTAGGTGATCTAAAACAATTGAAACATCTATTGGCTCTTTCCGAAACCATTGCATTTGCCGTCTAGCATATTGCCGTGTTTTTATTACAATATCTTCAACCATTTCATTATACGAGATTTCTCCTGATAAATAGGATTGGATTTGTCTATATCCAATAGAATTTAAAGCTGGAAATTGAATACCTAATTGATGTTGTTTCTCTAATAAAGATTCAACTTCATCGATCCATCCTTGATTAAACATTTCGTGCGTACGCTCTTCAATACGAGAAACGAGTATATGTCTATCTAGAGTTAGTAAAAATGAAAAAACAGGAACGGTATCTAATTGCTTGTCTTTTTGGCGTCGAAAATGGACACTCGGCGGTACACCCGTTGCTTCATATATTTCAAGTGCACGTACTAATCGTTTCTTATTATTTAAATGAACAATTTTTCCATAATCCGGATCTATGGATTGTAGACGCTCATGCAAAGAAACTGGATCTTCTTCATAGGACTGTTCTAATCTTTCACGTAAGGGAACATTTGAAATACTACCTTCAAAAATCCCGTGTGTTAAGGCCCTAAGATAAAGGCCTGCTCCCCCGCATAATATGGGAATTTTCCCTCTGGAAATAATTTGCTCACATTTTTCTTTTACTTTATCTGCATATTGACCCGCTGAAATAGGTTTTGATGGATCTTGAAACCCAAATAAATGATGTTGAATTCCCTTCATTTCAGACAAAGTGGGTTGTGCTGTGCCAATAGGCAAACCTTTATATATTTGCCTCGAATCTAATCCAATAATCTCCCCATTCATTCTTTGAGCTAAATCCACACATAAAGATGTTTTCCCGCTAGCAGTAGGCCCAATAATTGTCAGAATTTTATCTTGAATCATTGAAGGAAAATTAAGCGTTTATTTTTTGTGTTGAAACGATCAATCTAGAATATTGATTAAACCCAATAACACTCATTTAGTTCAAGACTTAAATTCAATACGTTTATTGTTACTTAAATTGGAGGCATTATGGTAGGGTTGCATTTTTTATGGGAAATGTTTCAGACTAAATATATTTATGATACTAAAACCGAATTACGGACACGGTCGCGAGAAGTTGAGTCAAAAACAATTGATTTAAAAGGTGAAATCCGTGCATTAAATGAAAAAGTGGATATGATGGCATTTGTTAGACGGTGTCCAAGATGGAAAAGTAGCACATCGGAAAACGCATAAATGTAAAAAATGTCATCACATTGTTAATAAAAGACATAATAAATGTTATTATTGCGGTTCGGAAGGATTATTTGAATCTATTTTTGAAATGCTTTAATGTCTTTCAAAACGTCGATCTAGTTCATCCAAGCTCATTTGAACAATAATGGGGCGACCGTGTGGACAGTAGTACGGATGATTCGTGGCAAATAGGCGATTGACTAATTCTTGCATTTCTTCCTTTGTCATTGGGTCTCCTGCTTTTATAGCTGCTTTACATGCGAACGATGCAGCCAATCCTTCTTGAAATGAACTATATTCTTTACGGTGATTCAAAAAATGGTCTATAATATCACGGATGACAGACTTTTCCATCCCCCATCCCATTTCAGATGGAATTGCTTCAACCCGAATGGATGAATCACCTTCCTTCTTCACTTTAAATCCAATTTTTTCTAAATAAGGTAATACGTCTAAAAGAGCATCAAATTCATCAGCAGAAAAATCAAGTTTTTCAGGGAATAATAATGTTTGAGATGCCATTGATGTGGATTCAAATGCAATGAGTGCTTCTTCATATAATACACGTTCATGAGCAACATGCTGGTCAATCATAACCAGTCCGCTACTTATTTCAGATAAAATATATTTATTATGTATTTGCCAAATATTTTCTGTCGGAATAGATGGTGAAGATCCTTCTCTACTTTCTGCTAATTGTGAAGCATATGATTTTGCTCGTTGTAATGTTTCATATTCTTTTTCATTTTGACTTAAAGGGGCTTTTGAAAATTGAATAGAGCCTTGGTTCGTATTACCTTCATAATTATTTGATTGCTGAAAAAATGAATCAAATGGTTTATCAAATGAAGGTAATGTATCTAATAATTCTTTTAGAGCTTCCTTTACACCAGATTTCAAAACATGATATACACGCCATTCATCTTGAAATCTGACTTCTGTTTTCATCGGATGAACATTCACATCCACTTGATCTGATGGAATTATAAGGTTGATTACAAAAAATGGATATTCGCCTCTTTTCACCAATGCTTCATAAGCGGAATACACAGCTGAATTCAGGAGACGATCTTTAATAAAGCGTCGATTTAAAAACAAATATTGTTCACTTGGTCGGGAGCGTATCAAATTCAAATTTCCGACAAACCCTGTAAAAACAAATTCTCCTTTAGAGAAATTAACAGGACGCAAATTTTCACCATAAGTAGGATCGAATAATGCGTCAATCCGCTCTTCTAAAGATTCTGGTAATACTGATAATATTTCTTTTTCATCAGATATTATTTTAAAAGCAACTTCAGGATATGCTAATCCAAAACGACGCACAACATCTACTACTTTTCTCATTTCAGTTCGTGGAGCTTTTAAGAATTTTTTTCGTGCAGGAGTATTATAAAATATATTTCGGATTGTTATTTCTGTACCTCCAATTGCAGGAGCAGGAGCAACGGAACTTGCCACTCCATTTTCAATTGTTATTTCATGTCCCGACTGTTCTCCCTTACTGGAAACAATTTTCATTTCAGCCACAGATGCGATACTAGCTAAAGCTTCTCCACGAAAACCTAATGTATCAATGGAGAAAAGATCATCAATTGATTCAATTTTACTTGTATGATATCGTAAAACAGATGCCGACAAATCTTCAGCAGACATTCCAGACCCATTATCATTTACCTGAATGAGATGATGCCCACCTTTTTTAATAATAATTGAAATATCAGTCGCACCAGCATCTAGGCTATTTTCCACGCATTCCTTAACAACGGATGCCGGTCGTTCGACCACCTCACCTGCAGAAATTTTATTTCTTAAATCTTCCGATAGGGGTTGAATTATCATTTTATTAGGGTATAGATAAAAATTTCAAAATAAGGGTAATGACTGAATGGGGTAAAATGAGACATTTTCAATCTTACTGTTCGATTTTTTCAATGGTTTTTTGATTGACGACTGCATGTAATTGCTCAGAATCCTTTAATAATTTTTCCACAGTTTCTCTTTTCTTGTTTTTATACTTCTCATTTTTCACACTTGGCAAATTAATTAAAACATTCATGCATGCACCACGAACACCTGCCAATGCTATTTCTCCAGCTACTCCAGCATCAGAAACAGAATTAGGATTCCCATTTTCCACAAGCTGATTTGCAAGTTTTAACACTTTATAACACAGTTCTGCTGTCTCCAGTGGGACTTCAATTGCATATTGATTGGCCAATTCAACAGATTGGTCTTTTAATATTTTTTCATCATCATTTGATGACGGGAGCCTATTTGCAGTCATCACTTGATTAAATGCTTCCGTATCTTCATCAACAAGAAATGCCAATCGATCCTTCAATGATTGTGCATCCATTCCAATCAAATCCATTTCTGGTTTAGAATCAAGCATATTTTTCTTTTCATGAGTCAGGGCTGCCACCATGGATGCTAATGATGCTCCCAATGCTCCAGCCATTGCTGCCACACTTCCACCTCCTGGAGCTGGGCTATTTGTAGAGCATTCATTTAAAAAGTCTTCATTTGATAAACGAATAAGTGGTCGTTTCGATTGTGTTACAGCATAATCAATTATTTTTTCATTCGGAATAAAAGGCGTTACATCATTGAGCCCTAATGATTGTACAGCACATTCAATAATATCATTGGTAGGAACTCCCATAGATCGATTTTGTTTTTTCAAGTAGTGTTTTCCTGCCATTAACATTGCTTCTAATGGAATAAGCCCCACCAGTTCACTTCCAGTTACGCGAACACCGCGCTGTTCAGCTAATAGGCATGCAGCATCAAAAACATCATGAAGAGTAGATTTTTTATAGTTATTAAAATTAATTGAAATTTGGGCACGGTTAAAACTATCAACATACCAACCAATCCCTTTTACATCCTTAAACATTCCAGGAATTTTTACTGGGCTTCCATCATCATGTCTAACAATATCCCCATCCAATAAGTTTTTTGAATTTGGATTAGGTATTCGCTTACTTCGACCTGCTTCTCTTAATTCAAACGCTATGTCCGTCGCTAACCGATGATCTTTTGTATTTAAATTAATATTATAAGCAATAAGGAATTCTCTACACCCTATCACAGTAGCACCTGCTTTTTCATGTACTTTTTTTGGACCATAATCTGGCGCCCACTCATCATCTAATAATTTTTCTGCTAATCCTTCATACTCCCCTTTTCGAATAGCGGGCAATTTTTCTCGTTCAGGCTTTTGTGCAGATTTTTCATATAAATAAATAGGAATATTGAGTTCATTCCCCACACGACCACCTACACGTTTTGAAATCTGAATACATTCTTCAACTGAAACATTGCTTATTGGAATGAAAGGGCATACATCGGTGGAACCCATTCTTGGATGTGTTCCTGTATGTTGACGCATATCAAGAATTTCAGATGCACATTTAATACCTTGAAAGGCAGCTTCTTCAACCGATTCTGGATCGCCTACAATAGTTACAACTGTTCTATTTGTATCGGGTCCAGGATCAACATCCAAAATGGTTATTCCAGTTACTTTGACCATTTGGGCAACAATTTTATCGATCTTTTTAGGATCACGTCCTTCAGAAAAGTTTGGGACACATTCAATTAATTGGTTCATAATTTTAACCCGCCAAAGCTACATTTTTTAAATATTGAATTAACCAAAGCACCAGCATAATCATTCCAACTGTCCACCAATATGGACGCTGTTTTATTGTGCGTCTTTTGATAATTCTGCGGAAATAATTATCATGGTTACTCATAATGCAATACCAGCAAAGATTGACATAAAAAAGTTTACAAAAGGTCCCATAATCATCCAAAGAATTGAAACATTCGTTAATACACCAATTAAGATAAGGCCAAATAAAACTTGTGGGCCAAATTGTTGCATTTTCATCACTAATTCTGGATTTCGCCGAATCATAACACCCGAAAATATTTGAGATCCATCCAACGGAGGGATAGGCAACATATTAAAAACCGCTAATGCAGTATTTATATGTGCAAAATAAAGTAAAAATATGAAAATTGTATCTGAAAATAATGGACTTCCATTTAAAAAGCGAATAGCCAATCCAGCTAGAAATGAAAGAAGCAAATTTGATGCAGGTCCAGCAAATGCAATTTTCATCATATCCTGCCTTGGATTATGTAAGTTGCTCGCATTAACCGGGACAGGTTTTGCCCAGCCAAATCCAACAAATAAAATCATGATTGTACCCATGGGATCTAAATGATCAAATGGATTTAATGAAAGCCTTCCCATCCTAGCTGCGGTCGAATCCCCCAATTTGTTTGCCATCCATGCATGTGCAAATTCATGAAAACTTAAAGCAAATAAAAGAGCAGGAATTAAGAGAACAAGTGCTTCCAAGGGCATTCGAAATAACATATTAGCTCCGAGGATGATACTGACGGTGTATTTCCGACAGTGTTGTTTTATCTAAATGAGTATAAATTTGAGTTGTTGTAATATCACTATGGCCTAACATGACTTGAACAAATCGTAAATCTGCACCACCTTCAAGCATGTGAGTTGCAAAAGAATGTCGAAATGTATGAGGGCTTACAGGTTTATGAATTTGGGCAATTTTTACCCATTTTTTTACAATATTATAAATCGACATCCGTGTTAATGATTTTCCGTTTTGGCTCAAAAAAACAGTCCCTACCGATTTATTTTTTTCAAGTGCGGGGCGAGCATGAATCAAATATTGATTTAAAATGTGTTTTATATTTTTCCCCAATGGAACAATTCGTTGTTTATTCCCTTTTCCTGTAACACGAATGAGATCTTCTTCGAAGAAGAGTTCGCTGACAGTGAGGTCACAACATTCTGACACTCGAAGCCCACATGAATATAACATTTCTAAAATGGCTTGATCTCTCTTACCTACGGATGTTTTCGTTTCTACAGAATGAATAATGAGATTCATTTCTTCCACTGTTAAAACATCTGGAAGTTTTTTGGGCATTTTAGGTGCTACTAATTGAAGTGACGGATTTTCATTACAATATCCTTCATCTGATATAAAAGCATGATAAGATCGAATGGATGAAAATATCCGTGCAACACTTGCAGGTGCAAGATTTGATTGTGCTAAGGATTGAATAAAATGACGAATCTTTTCCTGTGAAATATCTTCTAACGAGTTGAATTGTCCATTTTCGAAGATAAAAGATAAATAAATATTTAAATCTCTTTCATAGGCCTCAACTGTGTTTGCAGCCAAATTTTTTTCCACCCGAAGCATTGTTAAGTATTCATGAAGATATGTTTCCATGAGACTATTTAACTAAAAATTCTGTAGATAAATGTTGTGCATCCGCGGCACTTCCGCCATTACCATACCTTAGAAATTTATTCCTAGGCTGAAATGCGGATTTCATCAAGGTTGCCGCCTTTTCTATATCGGACAAACAATTATCCAACATAGACGTTTTAACAGAAGCGCTATCTAATAGTTTCGCCTGTATAAAAGAATGATCCGACATGGCATTATTGATGAATCGCGTCAGCAAATTCTTTCATTATAGCTGATCCATTTTTTTCAATAATTGTACCAGTCACTATAAATGATGCACCAGCGTCCACACGCTCTTTTGCCGCTTCCGGTGAACGAATACCACCGCCAACAATTAGCGGACATTCTAAGGATTTTGCCATTGCTGAAATAACGTGAGTAGGAACCGCAACTTCAGCACCACTCCCTGCTTCTAAGTATAACATTTTTAAGCCTAAATATTGACCTGCAAGCCCATGAGCAACTGCAATGTCTGGACGATTCATGGGAATTGGTTTTGTATGGCTCATAAACTCAACCGTTGAATTTGCACCACCATCGAATAACATATACCCCGTCGGAATTGTTTCAATACCCAAATCTTTAACAACAGGTGCTGCTAATACTTGTTCTCCAATTAGATAATGTGGATTTCGCCCTGAAATAACGGACATGAATAACATGGCATCATAATGATTATTCAGTTGATTTAAACCACCTGGGAATGAAATGACAGGAATTGATGATGCTTTTTTTATTCGCGCTACTCTTTCATGACATTTACTATCCATCATTAAACTTCCACCAACAAAAAGAGCATCAACACCAGCTTCATTTGCTGCATTTACATGCGCTTCTATCCTTGAGTCATTTTTTTGATCTGGATCAATTAGGACGATATACCCAGCACCTTTTTGGTCTCGAATATTAATTAATGATTGATAAATGTTTGATTTCATGTTTAAATCTAAGCGATCATTTTTTTATAAGCTTCTGCTGATAATAACAATTCTTTTCCAGTTGAATCATCAATTTTAACTTCAATAAGCCACCCTTCACCATAAGGATCGTCATTTACTTGATCAGGTGCATCTTCTAATGATTCATTAATTGATATCACAGTTCCACTAATCGGAGCAATTAAATCTGATACTGTTTTAACAGCTTCCACTTCACCAAAAGGATCTCCTTGTGTTAATTCTTGACCAATCTCTGGGAATTCTACAAAAACAATATCACCAAGCTGACCTTGAGCAAAATCTGTAATTCCAATTTTAGCCGTATTATCAGAAAATTGAACCCATTCGTGATCTTCAGAATAGGTTAGCGAATCTGGTATGTTCATTCATCTTCTCCTTCATTGGGATTGAATTCAAAGGATTCCAAAAAGCTTGTGTCAAAATCTCCCGATTTAAATTGGTCATTTGCCATAATTGCCTGATGATAGGGAATAGTCGTTTTTGGCCCTACAATAATAGTTTCTTCCAAGGCTCTTTGCATTCGATTGATAGCTCTATTTCGGTTTTTAGCATGCACAATAAGTTTTCCAAGTAAAGAATCATAATAAGTGGGAATTTGATATCCCGCATAAGCATGGCTATCTATTCTTACACCTTTTCCGCCAGGCATATGATAACTTTCAATTTTTAATGGACTTGGTATAAAACCTTTACTAGGATCTTCTGCATTGATTCTACATTCTATTGAATGACCTTGCAATTTAATATCATATAAATTTTCAGGAATTTTTTCACCTGCATGCATTAAAATTTGCTGCTTAATTAGATCAGCGCCAGTTACCATTTCTGTAATTGGGTGTTCTACTTGGATTCGAGTATTCATTTCCATAAAATAGAAATCATTATTTTTATCTAATAAAAATTCTATCGTTCCGACCCCAACATAATTAACAGACATTCCTCCTGCAATCGCTGCTGTCCCTAACTTTTCTCGTAATGCTTCGTCCACAACGGGAGATGGAGATTCTTCAATTAATTTTTGGTGACGACGTTGAATCGAACATTCTCGCTCTCCCAAATGGACTACATTTCCATGCATGTCGCCCAAAATCTGAACTTCGATGTGTCTTGGTTTCTCTATAAATTTTTCAATATACATATCCCCATTACCAAAACCAGATAATGCTTCTTGGAAGGCAGTATTATAGGCATGTTCAACACCATCTGGGGAATCAACGAAACGCATCCCACGGCCCCCTCCACCAGCGGATGCTTTTAACATAACAGGATATCCCATTTCATCTGCTAATTCTTGCGCTTCTTCTGCGCCCGTTAAAATACCTTCTCCTCCTGGTACCACAGGTACACCAGCTTCCATCATCGTTTTTTTAGCTTGACTCTTATTTCCCATTGCATCAATAATGTCTGGTGTAGGCCCAATAAATGTAAAATCATTTTCTGCGCAAATACGTGAAAACTGGGCAGATTCTGCTAGAAATCCATAACCAGGATGGACGGCATCTGCATTTGTAATTTCACCTGCAGCAATGAGTCTTGGAATATTTAAGTAACTATCTTTCCCCGCAGGTGGTCCAATGCAAACAGCTTCATCTGCGAATTTGACGTGGAGAGAATATTCATCTGCTGTTGAATAAACAGCAACTGTTTTAATCCCTAACTCATGACATGCTCGTATAATTCGAAGGGCAATCTCGCCCCTATTAGCAATGAGTACTTTTTTAAACATAATTTTTAGGAAGGGTTAATGGTAAATAATGGTTGATTAAATTCTACGGCTCCAGAATCATCAACAAGAATTTGAGTAATTACACCATCTAGCTCAGACTCAATTTCATTCATTATTTTCATAGCTTCTATGATGCAAAGAGTTTGTCCTTTTTTCACTGTATCACCTACTTTAACAAAGGGTGGATCATCTGGTGATGGGGCTATATAAAATGTTCCAGGCATGGGTGATAATACAGAATCTCCTTCTGTAATTGTTTCTTCTGGCGAAGCTGGCTCCGATGCAATTGACGTGTTTGGAACAGAAGGTGTAGACACTGGTGGTGCTGACGAAACAGATGATACGATTCCTGGAGATTTTGAAACGCGAAAAGATCGCCCCCAAAATTTGACTTCAATTTCATTTACATCACTTTGCTCTAATATGTAAATAATCTCTTTTAATTTATCTTGCCACTTTTTCATGTTAATTATTCCTTGGATCTTTCAACATAGTCTCCCGTTCGCGTATCAATTCTAAGCTTATCGCCAATATTGATAAACAAGGGTACATTCAATTCATACCCAGTTTCAACTGTTGCTGGTTTGGTGGCACCTTGAGCCGTATTCCCTTTAAAACCGGGTTCAGTATCTTCAACTTCAAGAATCACATGTGGTGGAATCCGAACATCCAAAATTTCACCTCCATCAAATAATAGATCTGCATTCATTCCACCAATTAAAAAATTCTTTTGATCTCCAACAATTTCAAAAGATACATTTAACTGTTCAAAAGTATCTTCATCCATAAAAATAAATGATATATCGTCATGATATAAATATTGCATCTTTTTTGCTTCTACACGAATATATTCAATCCGAGCGCCAGCATTAAAAGTATGATCAATTATTTTCCCTGATTTAATGTCTTTAAGTTTTGTTCGTACAAATGCACCACCTTTTCCAGGTTTAACATGTTGAAACTCAACGACTTTCATTCGTTTATTTTTATGTAGAATGACTGCGCCATTCTTAATATCTGCAGTAGTAGCCATGAAATCCTTCCTTAAATGAATGTGAAAGTTACATCATACTTAAATGACTTCAAATTTCAGATAGCATCTTTATTTTTTGTACAAAATCTGAAGCCCAACTCCGATCTTGATTGCACAAATCCAAACTCGGAGTATATTTTGCATATTTAACTAAATCAGATTTTTCCAAAAGTGAAATCCAACTTGAAAATAATTGAGCGTCCATCTGAAATAAATCTTCATTTTCAGATATTTCTTGCGTCGTCATTTCTAAGGTTCGTATGTAAAATACTCGTTCGACTAATTCACGTAACAAGTAGGATAATTCCACATAAAATATTTTAATATTTGCTTCAGGATCTAAAAGAGATAATCGCTCATTTGCCTGTATCAAAGGATCTACCATTATTATATCATGTAACTTTGATACGGGTGGCGGTTGAATCCTTTTTTTCCACACCCAAACCATTGTTCCCATCAAAACCAAAAGTAAACCAATCATGGATATTATCTTAATAGGGAGCGGTTCAGAGACTGGCACGGGACCTTTAATGGGTTTAATTGGTGACTGTTGTCCGGGTGTGATAGTGGATAAAACATTAATTTGAATTTGATCTGCACGTAAACTGTAGCTTGGATTACGGTCATTGTTTAATATTTGAATTTGATATGCCGGAGTCCAAAAAGTACCTGTATCCCAGTAGGATATTTCACATGTAACACCTAAAGTATCAGTATTATTTAAAATGAAGGTGAATGACTGATATTGAACTGAATCAGATAATTGCTCTAATACAGGGTATTGAATAATTTTATCCTCACTCCCTTCAGCTAATACTTTATATCGGATCTTTTCACCAATACGAACTTGAGTTGTATCTACTGAAGCAACAATTGTAAGTGGTGATTGGAGAATTTCTTTTTCTGAGTGACAAGCAATATTAAATAAAATAAAGCCTATCATAAGAATGACTTTATTAAACATTAATATCGTTTTTCCCTAAGCCTGAAAAATGACATGAGCGGTTCCACATAATCTTCATTTGTTTGAATTGAAACTAAATCAAACGCTATTTTTCGCGCTTGTTTATGAAGTGTATCTACTGCTTCATAAGCTAATTTTGTATAGGTTAATCGATCATATTCGGACGATGAATCGACCCAGATACTTTCACCAGTTTCTGAATCTGATATTTTCATTAAACCTACATCTGGAAATTCTGATTCTGCTTTATCATGAATGCGTAATCCTATAATATCATGCTTCCGATTTGCAATTCTTAGAGCTGACCAATATCCTTCATCCACAAAATCTGATAAAACAAAAACAACACTTTTTCTTTTTGCAACTTTCAATAAAAAATCTAAAGCATTCTTTAAAGATGTATTTCTGTTTTTAGGTTTAAAGTATAATAATTCCCTTACAACACGTAACACGTGTGATTTACCCTTTTTAGGAACAATATATTTTTCCACTTCATCGCTGAAAAGAATAAGCCCCACTTTATCATTATTTTTAATTGCAGAAAAACCGAGCACTGCAGCAATTTCAGCGTTTAAATCCTTTTTTAAAGAAGAAGATGAGCTAAATAACCCAGATGCACTAACATCAACCAACAAATAAACGGTCAATTCCCTCTCTTCTTCAAATACTTTTATAAAAGGGGATCCCGTTCGTGCGGTTACATTCCAATCAATAAGGCGTATATCATCTCCAGGTTGATATTCACGCACTTCTGAAAAAGTCATACCACGCCCTTTGAACACTGAGTGATATTCGCCTCCAAACAAATCATTGACCAATCCGCGCGTACGAATTTCAATTTGTTTAACTTTTTTAAGGATTTCTCTAGGGATCATGGAAACGGGATCAAGGAACTTCGACAGCCTCGAATAACCGTTTAATGATATCTTCGGATGTTATTTCTTCAGCTTCAGCTTCATAAGTTAAAATAACACGATGGCGCAAAACATCTGCACCAATAAATCGAACATCTTCAGGAGTAATATATCCACGATGTTGCATAAAGGCTCTCGCTTTTGCAGCTCGGACTAAATTAATTGTTGCGCGTGGTGACGCACCATAATCGATTAAGCCATCTAAGTCGCTTAAACCAGAATCTTTTGGATGACGAGTGGCAAAAACAAGATTCAGAACATATTCTTCAACTTTTTCATCTACATAAATATCGTTAATAATATTTTGTGCGTTTAAAATTGTATCAGAATCAACAACAGGATTCATAATTTTAGAATTGGCACCTGGAACTGTCTGTGATCTCAGGATATGTTTTTCCGCATCTTTAGAAGGATACTCAACCAAAAGTTTAAACATAAATCGGTCTACTTGCGCTTCCGGTAAAGGGTAGGTTCCTTCCTGTTCAATTGGGTTTTGCGTTGCCATAACTAAGAAAGGTTTATCCAACTCAAAAGTATTTTCGCCAATCGTTACTTGACGTTCTTGCATTGCTTCTAATAATGCACTTTGTACTTTTGCTGGAGACCGATTTATTTCATCTGCTAAAATAATGTTTGAGAATAACGGACCTTTTCGTGTATCAAATTCACCCGTTTTTTGATTATAAATTAATGTCCCTAATAAATCTGCAGGTAGCATGTCTGGGGTGAATTGAATACGCTGAAACTGGGTATCAATCAAACTTGCCAATGTTTTAACGGTTAATGTTTTTGCAAGACCAGGCACACCTTCTAGTAAAATATGGCCATTGGATAATAAACTAATTAGAATTTTTTCGAGTAATTCTTCTTGACCAAGAATGACACGATTCAGTTGTTTCGTTACATCATCTACAAATTGAGATGAGTTTGAAATCTTTTCATTGATTTCAGTTAAGCTAAAGTCACTCATAATGTTTTACTATGATGTAATATGCTTTAATGCAGGTATTTCGTTAATGTCTTTACCTAAGAAATCAAGCTCAAACCGCACAGAAGGTGATAAATCATGCTTGGGGAATCGCGTTAAAAATGTTTGGTACTCACTTTTTGCTTTATCTGAATCCTTCAAAATATTAGCATAAATATATCCAATCATAAACTGCGCATGAGCTTCTTGCCCTGAACCTGAAAATTGATTTAGCACTTTTCTATATTCGTTAATGGCTGTATCAAAATCTCTTAAATCGTTCATATAAATGTCACCGATTAAATATTGCGCTTTTGCAGATAATGGGTGATCTGAATAATGAGTAACAAGATAGGAACAATTTGAGATGGCTTCTTTAATATCTTTCCTCCGTCTAAGCGACTCAGCTTTGTTAAAAATCCAAGCTGGAAAATTTTCCATTTCTTTATTAGCCTGAACCGCATGTTTAGACGTGGGGTAATGTTCGACTGTTTTTTGAAGAGCATCTAAACCTGCATTTAAATCATTTTTCCAATTTAAATATATAACAGATAGTTTGTATTGTGCTTTTGATGACAATGAATCATTTTCATGGTGCGACAATAAGTCTGTTAAATGGTCAATGGATTCTTCTATCTGATTATCAGCTAAAGCTTTATCAGATAAATCAAAATATGTTTCTGCAGACTTTTCACAACCGACTGTAAATAAGAGTGCAGATAAAATGAGTGTTTGTGTGTATTTCATAATCTTTCTTTTTATTTTAAAGCCGCCGAAATTAAGGTATAGGCGATTCGATTTCCATAGATTTAACAACTCGTTAACTCATGATAAAAAAAATAGTTCCCGTTAAAATACATACTGTACTCCAAGCTGTATTTTTGACTGTGTTGGGTCTTCTGCCTGAATCGCATAATCTAGTCTCGCAGGGCCTAAAGGTGTATCAATTGAAAACCCAAACCCATAATCCCATTTTGCATTATCTAAAGATATACGATTTAATTTATCTTCTAAGATGCCTCCGTCTAAAAATAGGATACCACCCAAAATTTTATATAAATGGACCCGCCATTCTACATTTGTCATAATACGAGTAGTGTGACCTATTGGATTTCCGTTTTCATCCACTTTAAACCTTAAAATATCCCATCCACGTAAACTTGTTGTTCCGCCCATATAAAATTGTTCATAGCTATAATCTGTAAAAGTAGTATCCCAACCCCACATTTTTCCAATTTTTAATCGATATGCAAAAACACTTTTATCCGAAATAGAAAGATATTGCTGTAACCCAGCATCAAGTTTGAAATAATCTCTTCCTCCCCCAAACCAAAATCCTGCTACTTTTGCCCCGAAACTAATGAAATGTCCACTTGTGGGGTCAATCGGATCATTCTTTCTGTCGAGTAATAAGGTTGCCTTCCAGGATCTTTCTTGTAGATTTTCATCATTATTGTCAGAAAATTGCTCCCAAATAAATTTACTTTCAAATTGTGATCTTTTTTCAAATCGATACAAATTTGCAAGAGTAATTCCAAATCGTTCAATGAATTCATTATCATTTTTCTGATAAATGATAAATGTTTCATAATACCCAGTTAATTGAGTTGGAATTCTTGTATTCAAAAACCAGTTATTTCCCAAATTAATATCTGCCCTTATTCTTGGAATAATAAATTCTTCTTCAACGGGTATTCCAAATAAAAGTCGAGTTGAAAAATGGGTTGTAGTTTTAAGGATGGACCTATTTTTCCATTCAACTTGCGCTCCAATCGCTGAAATAGGTTCAGCACCTTCAGCAAATTGAATAGGTTCATACCCACCCTCAGATTCCCATTGACGCCTTTTATATTCCTTTGTTTGAATTAAAATATTCACAAGTGAATCAGATATATCTAACCGCTCAGGTTCTAAACTCACTAAAGAAAAAACTCCTGTTTCTCGTAATTGTTTAATGGATAAATCAATCAATGATTTACGATATAAATCATTATCAGAAAAAGACAATTCTCTAAAGACAATTGATGAATCATAATGGGTTAAACCATGAATGATTGGTCTATTTATATAGACATCTGGCCCTTCAATAATATTAACAATCACTGTTACTGAATCGGTAATAGATTCTCCAATATTGATTTCAGCAAAAAGTTTACCAATTTCCTGATAGGATTCATGGAGCATAGGTAAACCTGCATTTAATTTTACGGGGTTATAAGACTCCCCAATTGCTAACCCTAAAGATTGTTTTATTTTAGATTCTATTAAATGATCTGCGCCCTTTATACTAACAGATTTTAAACCATATTGTTTTCCCTCCACGATTTTATAGATGATTAATACTTCATTATCTTGGATGGTGAATTCATCAGTAATTTGAACATCAAGGTATCCAAGTGACTGATAATAATTCTTTATAGTTAAAGCATCTAATTTTAAAAGGCGTGGATCAAATTTGGGTGCTCTTATGAGAAAGTTCGGCGGTTTTTGTCGAACAAGAAAAAATATCTCACCATCATTAACGGCTTCATTACCTCGAATATCAATGTCAGTTATTATCAAGTTTTCACTTTGTGCATAGACGAAGCCGAGCCAGAATATGATTCCGAAGATAATATTATTTTTGGTCATAGGATGTTACTTAATATGCGTAACGATAGCGATATTTCAGGTGTAATTTACCGTCTTCATCCATATTACCAACGACAGAAAAATATCGACTCAATTTATACTCAACCCCAACTTTTGATTGATTAGGATTAGAAAGTGAAAAGGATCTTTTATAGGATACATTTAGAGATGTTTTATCTGTCAATTTTCTTTTTGCCGTTACTTCAAAATCTTCTTGTGTTCCTGGGTTAATTAATCCTGCTGCTCCAGAAATGTCTATATCATCTACAATCCCAAGCTTAGACACACCCCTCATTTCTTTAAGATTCTTTTCCAATTGTCCTTCTAATATAGAACCCAATAGAGAATAAGCTTGGTTTCCAAACCCCGTTGAAGTAAAGGCTTGATCTTCGAATCGTTTTCCCCATGTTAATAATTCGAGAATATCACTTTCAGAATAGCCACTCGAAGATTCAAGTGACAGGTCAATGTCATCAATTAATCCACCTAAATGAATATCAATCCGTTCATCATCAATTGACCGGTAAGCAGATAAATCCAGATAAGGATTAAACCCTTTATTATCGAACAATACTTGTCCTTGAAGCCCTTTAAATTCATCTCTATAATAGAAGAACGATCCTTCGTTTACTATTATTTCACCCCCAAAATCAATATCATATTCTGCAAATTGAGACAAACTTAATTCACCTGTAACAAGGGCATCAATCTGACTATTTTGGAATAAGACTTCACCTCTTATTGGGAAATTTAATTTATAATCCATCAAAATTTCATCAGATAATACGGGTGTTGCTTCTCCAACATCTGCAAAAATAAACTCCTGGAATATTTCACCTTCCAAGACTTCAACTGTACCTGCAATGCTGATTGTATCGCGACCAGAAACGTGAACATTCACATTCCCAAGCCCTTTTATTTCATAGGGTAAAGTTTCAAAATACACATTAGACCCACGAATGTTTAAATCATATTGAGGTTCAAAAAATGATTCGAAATTCATTTTCCCGTTAACAGATACGTTAGTTAACGATGAATTTTCAATGCCTTTCAACTCCTTTACAGCGGATCCATAAAATGAGTCAATTGTTAAAAGATTATTTTCAATTTTTCCATCTGCAGAAATATTTACAATGGGTCTTTTAACTAACAGTGTATAAATAGAACCATTTGTTATTGAAAAACCACCTTCCCTAATTATTTGGTCTTCTGTTCCTGTTAGGGATAAGTTTAAATTTATATTTCCACGAATTGAATCAACATCCGATAAATATGTAGATAAAAATTCCATTGTTTTCAAACTGCCTTGAGAATGAAAATCAAATAATTCATTCGGGAAAAAAAACCCTAATTGATTGGACCCATAATTGAGATCAACTGGTAATGACCCTTCTGCAATAATATGATCTACTTTTGTATTCGCAGATAAAGAATCAAATGAAACTCTTGAACCATCAAAATGTCCTTTTACATACACATCGCCAATATTAATTTTTTCAAAACGGGATTCATTCACATGCATTTCAAATTCAAAGGGTGATTTTTTTGATGATCCCTCCATTTTAATTGTTCCAGTTGCATGTCCACCTAAATCAAAAAAACCTGGGATAAATCTAGTCACCATCTCCATATTAAGACTTGTAAATGTAGTATTTAGAAAAATGGGAGCTCTTAAATCAATCTCCTTATTTAGTGGTAATATTCCATTCATCTGAAAACCCAATTGGTTCTTCCCTGTCATAGAAATTTCGTCAGCATGAAAAAATCCATTCTTCATAAAAAAGGATAAATTCATGTGGTCAAAATCTTCGTTTAAATATTTCCCCTTTTTCAATGAAATATCAATATCTATATCTTTTTTTCCATCCCCAAATTGAAACCCAACTTCACCAAAGACAATGCCATTTGCTTTCCACCTGTAATCTTTTATAAATAAGGATATTATTTCGGCATCAAAATTGGACATTTTTACACGACCATCTACCAATTTACCAACTGACAATACACCTTCCATTATTCCATCATCAACATGTAATTCAAATGGGTGCACTTCTGCCGTCGAATCTTTTATTGTTATTATAAGCGGTTGAGTGTTTACAAGATAATGCCCATACATAGACATTTGAACGCGGTCTAATGAATATTGCTTTGCTGAAGAACGAGAACCTGATATTTGTAAAAAATCGTTCCCGTTCTGAAAATGGCAATTTTCTAAAATAATAATATTATTCTCCATACTAATATCAAGAGTGCCATTTTCGAATTTTTCATTTCGCCACACACCTTTACCAAATGTAACAGATAATGCTCCATTTGATACATTTTTTTTATTATCAAATTCAGCCCGCATAGCTAATTGATTTAAAGTGAAATCACCGTATATGAAGTCTGAAAATGTTAAATCTGCAATTACACCAGGCTCCTTAAATAGTCCTCTTATTTTCATGGATCCAGTTGCTGTGCCAGATTCAAAAGCTTCTGGCCAAAAATTATTAATCAATGAAACATCAGCATTCGTCAATTCCACCATAATGTCCATATTTTGAGAGTTAAAATCTCCCTGTCCAGAAACAATTAGACTTCCATTACCTACTGTTATATTAACTGGATCTTCTGAAATTAATAAGCTATCCTGCAGGGCAATTGTACCATGAAAAGAAATATCTTTATTAGGGAAAATATCTGTTTCTAATATTTCTAAGGATAGTGAAACATTATTAAATGCACCACCAATAAGTTCACCATCCCAAATTGCAAGCCCTGTGATATTTGTTTTTTGAACATTTTTTAACCATTGACTAATATCAAGCTTTTCTAATGTAAATTGGGAATACACTCTTCCATTTTTTTCTAGACCTCCTGTAACATTTAATTTTGAAAATCCATCAAATAATGATAATGATTCAAGCTTCCAATTACCGTCATGATTTTTAACATTTAAGTCACCCGACATATTCAATCCCTGGTCATTCGACACCGTTAATGATCCTATTGTTTCCTTAATGTTGGATGTTAGAGTGATGGATGCGTTTAATTTTGAAAAATCAGGGTTTAGTGGTGTTTTATTAAATATTTTATCAGGTATAACTAAAGAGTCAATTGAAAGAGTCCCATTAAAAGATGGTACTTTCGGATCCCATACTGCATTTCCACTTAATGGGATGAATCCGATATTCCCATTCATATTTACTAACTCAATTTTTTCAGGATACATATGAATTGTAGTGTTTACTAACCCTAATGGAAATCCTAAAATATCAGAATTATCAATGTACAATTCATCTACATTCAATCTTGTAGCATTATCCAAATAATCCAATTCTGCATTAAGGGTTAAATCAATTTTATCTTTCTGTTGGTTTATGGTAATTGGAATTCTTCCATTAAAACTTAAATTATGAATTGAAATAGGAATTGGGCGAAGATTAAAAGAATTATCTAATATATTTTTTTCACTTTCGTTAATATTGAAAATAATTTCACAACCATCAATAGCAACTTCATCAAATGAAATATTACCTGATAATAATGATGATAAACTCAAATTAAATGCAATGGTATTGAAATCAAGTTTATTCCCGTTTTCTTTTAAGAAACGAATATCTTTCATTATAAATGTTTTTAAAAGATGTCCATTCATTTCCCCTACGGAAAAAGTCCACCCTCTCGGATTTGCCCATCGTTTGTTTATATTATTTTCGATGGATTTTTGAAAAATAGATGGACGAAGCCCTAATGCAATTATTGTAAGAACTGCTACGAAAATAAAAAGAAAGTTTATTTTATTAAGTTTCATGAATCAATTTCTTCATAAGAAATTAACGAGAATAATTGAAGACTGTTCCATAAACAAAAAAAGCGCTAAAAATAGCGCTTTTTTTGAAATCAACTAACTCTTAGTCATCAACAACTTCAAAATCAGCATCCTCTATTTCACTATCATCTTTTTTTCCTTCAGATGAAGCCCCAGGATTAGGCTGTTGAGTTGGATCATCTGCTCCTTGAGTAGATTCATACATTTTTGATGCAACTTGGTGCCATGAAGCATTTAGCTGATCCATGGCAGCTTTTATATCATCAGCGATTCCCGATTCTTTTGCTTTTGATAGAGCCTCCATTTTTTCGGTTAAATCTTTCTTTTCATCATCAGAAATTTTGCCTTCATGCTCTTTTATGTTTTTCTCTGTTTCATACACTAAATGTTCAGCTTGGTTCAAAATATCAATGGCTTCACGTTTTTCTTTATCTTCAGCTTCATGTGACTTTGCATCTGATACCATTTTTTCAATTTCTGTGTCAGACAACCCGCTCGATGCTTCGATTCGGATACTTTGTTCCTTTCCAGTTGCCTTATCTTTAGCTCCTACATTTAATATTCCATTTGCATCAATATCAAATGTCACTTCAATTTGCGGGACACCACGAGGTGATGGCGGGATATCTGCCAAATGAAATTTGCCTATCGTTTTATTATCCATTGCCATTTCGCGCTCCCCTTGGAGAACATGAATTTCAACTGTTGTTTGATTATCAGCGGCAGTACTAAAAACTTGAGATTTTTTAGTTGGAATTGTTGTATTCCTTTCAATCAATTTAGTTGAAACAGATCCTAGTGTTTCTATTCCTAAAGATAATGGTGTTACATCCAATAATAGAATATCATCAACATCACCAGCCAAAACACCACCTTGAATTGATGCACCAATTGCAACTACTTCATCAGGGTTTACACTTTTATTTGGTTCTTTTCCGAATATTTCTTTTACCTTTTCTTGAATTTTTGGAATTCTAGTAGAACCGCCAACCAAAATAACTTCATCAATATCGCTTGGAGATAACCCAGCATCTTTTAATGCATCTGTACATGGTTTAATGGTTCTTTGAACGAGGTCATTTACTAAATCTTCGAATTTCGCCCTTGTTAATGTCATATTCAAATGTTTGGGACCAGAAGCATCAGCTGTTACAAAAGGTAAATTGATTTCTGTTTGTTTAGAGCTGGATAATTCTTTTTTTGCTGTTTCTGCAGCTTCTTTTAATCTTTGGAGTGCCATTGGATCTTTTTTCAAATCAATGCCATCACTTTTTTGAAATTCTTCTGCAATCCAGTTTATAACTTTTTGATCAAAATCATCACCGCCAAGGTGTCCATCTCCGTTTGATGCTTTAACATCGAATACACCATCACCTAACTCAAGGATTGAAATATCAAATGTTCCACCGCCAAGATCAAATACTGCAATCATTTCATCTTTTTTCTTGTCCAAGCCATATGCCAAAGCTGCAGCTGTAGGTTCATTCACTATACGGCGAACGTTTAATCCAGCTATTTTACCCGCATCTTTAGTTGCTTGTCTTTGAGAATCATTAAAGTATGCAGGGACGGTAATTACGGCATCAGAAACAGTCGTTCCCAAATGTTCCTCTGCCATTTGTTTTAATTTTTGTAATACCATTGCACTGATTTCTGGTGGAGTATAATCTTTTCCAGATGCTTCTACGACAACTGCACCACTAGAATTCTTTTTAACAGCAAAGGGGGCTTCATCAATTTCTGTTCCTACTTCTTTGAACATTCTACCCATAAATCGTTTGATTGAAAATATAGTATTCTCAGGATTTGTAACTGCTTGTCTTTTCGCTGCTTGACCAACAAGACGTTCATCTTCTTTTGTAAATGCAACAATAGACGGAGTAGTTCTTCCACCTTCTGTATTCGTAATGACCGTTGGCTCTCCACCCTCTAAAACAGCTACGCAAGAGTTTGTAGTCCCGAGATCAATTCCAATAATTTTTCCCATTTTTTTCTCCTTATATAAATTTTAATTCAATTAAATCTATATTCAATATGCAAGGAACATACCACCATTTATTCTCTACCTATATGGCAGACAGGAATTAATACAGCCCCTATATGACAGAAAGAGTAATGTCGATGATAAAAAAACTTATTTAGTTGCTATCTTTTTCTTTTTAGTGGTGTTAGATATTTTAAAGGTAAAAGCATTGGATAAAGTTGCTACTTTAATTATTTGTCCACTTTGGACCTTATTTTCTAATAATAATTCTGATATTTTATCTTCAAGAGACAATTGAATTTCTCTTCGCAATGGCCTTACTCCATATTGTTCATCATACCCTTTTTTTACCAATAATTTTTTAGCTAAAGCTGTCATATGAAGTTTTATATTTTGCGAGTCTAAATTTGTTTTTAAATCGGCTAATTGTAGGTCAATTATTTTTAGAATACTTTTTTCATTTAAAGGTTTAAAAATAACAGTCTCGTCTATTCGATTAATTAATTCTGGTGAAAATGTATTTAGCACTTTTCCCATTACTCGTTTTTTTACATTATCAAAATCTTTCTTATTATTTTTTTCTCTAAATCCAATCTCAGACCCATTATAGTCTCTAGAGCCCATATTTGAAGTCATGATAATGATAGTATTTTTAAAATCAATTTTTCTGCCAAAGCTATCCGTTAATACTCCCTCATCAAATACTTGTAACAAAATATTGAATAGGCCACCATGTGCTTTCTCTATTTCATCAAGCAATACAACAGAATAAGGATTCCTGCGAACTTTTTCAGTTAATTCACCCCCTTCTTCATATCCCACATACCCGGGAGGTGCACCAATCAGTCTTGATAAAGAAAATTTTTCTGAATATTCTGACATATCTACTTTTATAAGAGCATTATTTTGGGGAAAAAGATATTTCGAAAGAACTTTAGCACATTCTGTTTTTCCAACACCTGTTGGTCCTAAAAACAAAAAAACACCTATGGGACGAGTTGGACTTTTTAATCCTGTACGAGCCCTTTGAATAGAACGCGTTACAGAAGAGACCGCTTCATTTTGCCCAACAATGAATTTCTTTAATTCTGAACCCATTTTTAATAATTTTTGGCTCTCTGACTGGGCTACTTTTTTAACTGGAATCCCTGTAATCATGGAAACCACATCTGCAATATGATCTTCCGTAATTAAGATTTTTTCATCATCTTTATTTTCTTGCCAATTTTTTTGTGCTAAAGATAAGTTCTGTAATAATTGTCGCTCTTTATCGCGCAATAATGCTGCATCTTCAAATAGTTGAGATGCTACTTTCTCTTCTTTTTCTTCACGAATACTATCTAGTTCTTTTTCAATCTGAATGATACTATCTGGAACTTTCATATTGAACATATGGATACGAGCTCCAGATTCATCCATCACATCAATTGCTTTGTCTGGTAAATATTTATCAGAAATATATCTCTCCGATAACAGGACACAAGCATCAATCGCTTCATCAGAATATTTCACATGGTGATGATCTTCATAAGATGGTTTTAAGCCAAACAATATTTCTATCGATTCTTTAACAGATGGAGAAGTAATAGTAATTTTTTGGAATCGTCTATCTAATGCACCATCTTTTTCAATATGTTTACGGTACTCATCTAATGTCGTTGCTCCGATACAATGAATATCTCCACGAGCTAAAGCAGGCTTAAACATATTTGAGGCATCAAGTGAACCTGACGCACCTCCTGCACCAACAATCGTATGTAATTCATCAATAAATACAATTAAATGGTCACTAGTCTCCATTTCTTGCATAATATTTTTCATGCGTTCTTCAAATTGCCCTCTATACTTTGTTCCTGCTACAAGAGAAGCTAAATCTAAAGAAAGGATACGCTGGTTATGCAACACACGAGGAACAGTTTTCCGATTTATTCTTTGAGCCAATCCTTCAATTATGGCTGTTTTACCAACACCAGGCTCGCCAATAAGTACTGGATTATTTTTTTTACGACGTGTCAGAATTTGTGCCACTCGTTCAATTTCATTTTCTCTTCCAATAACTGGATCAAGCTTACCCTTTCTAGCTAATTCAGTAATATCCCGCGAAAAATGATCCAACGTAGGTGTTTGACTATTAGATGTTTTATTTTGTGATGTAGATGCCCCAACTTTGGGATCTAATTCTGATGAAGATAATAATTCCCCAACTGTATTATGATCTAATCCGAATGTGTGAAGAACATGGTAAGCGATTCCTTCTGTCTCCTTTAACATGGCTACCAATAAATGCTCATCATCTGCATATGGGCTTCCAATCCCCGACGCTTCATTAAACGCATTTCTCAATATGCGTTCTGCTCGCCTAGTGAGAGGTAAATGCCCTAGTGTCATTGTTCCTCCAGATGATTTGATCATATCTTCAACCATCGCAATCATTTCATTTGGATCGCAGTCATAAATATCAAATATTTTTGCAGATAGACCACTCTCTTCCACTAAAAGTCCCAGCAATAGATGCTCGCTTCCTACATAACTATGTCCAAGGCGGATTGCTTCTTCCTTGGCAACTTTCATAATTTTTTGTACACGCTTTGAATAATTCTCTTTCATTTTCCCTAATCCTTCTTTTTCTCTTCCAATTTACCATTTTTTAAAATGAATTGGCGATGCCCAATAGCTGCAACATCCAGACTATGTGTAGTAATAACAATTGACTGCTGATAATCTTTATTAATTTTATAAAAAAGGTCAATAATTTTATTAGCATTTTTATGATCTAAATTTCCAGTAGGTTCATCAGCTAAAATGATTTTTGGTTTATTAATCATCGCTCTCAATACCGCAATTCTTAATCTTTCTCCTCCGGACAATTGAGACGGTAAATGGCTTTGACGTTCTGTTAAACCTACAAACTCTAATAATGAGTCTGCATCATGACTTTTATCCACATCGTCGTAAATAAGGGTTGGAATTAATATATTTTCCTTTGCTGTAAATTCTGGTAACAAATGATGAAATTGAAAAACAAAGCCAATATATTGATTCCTTATAATTGCAATATCATTTTCTGATATTTGTGTAGTTTTCTTTTGATTTATAAATATTTCTCCCGAATCGGGTCTGTCTAAAGTACCAAGAATATTGAGTAAAGTAGATTTGCCAGATCCTGATTCTCCCATGATAGTAATGATTTCACCTGAGTTGACAGTTAAGTTACATTTATTCAAAACTACTAATGAATGGTCTCCATTTTTATAGGACTTAATTATATTTTTTGCGTCTAAAATCATTTATTCCATGTTAAGGCTAATTTTGGTTCAATACTACTTGCTTTTCTACTAGCAATATAGGATGATAATAAAATAATCACACATGAAATACTTGGAATAATAATCAAATTCCATATTGTTAATTTCATAGGTAATGTATTTATAAAATAAATATCTGACGGTAATGGAATAAACCCAAATAAGTTCTGTAATATGATAATTATTCCCCCTAAAACGATGCCAATTATTGTCCCTTTTCCACCTAATAAGAATCCTTGAATGAATAACATTTTCCTAAGTGCTTTTTTAGGTGCACCAATTGCTTGCAATATACCTATTTCGTGGATCCGCTGAATTGTAACTAAACTTAATGTAGACGCAAGATTAAACCCAGAAACTACAATTATGAGACTTAAAACAATTAATGCCATTAATCGCTCTAATTCCATGGCTTGCACTAACGATGAATGTTGTTCCTTCCATGTTTCAATTATATAATCTTCTCCTAAAGTTTGAGATAATATTTTGGAAATATTCACTATATTTTCATTTGATTTACAACGAATGTCTATTCCAGTATATTCAGGAATTTTTTTAAATAATTTCTTACCAATTTCTATAGGAATAAACACCGTTCGATCGTCATAGTCTAATACTTGAGATTGAAAAACCCCTTTTACATTGCTTTTTCTTTTAGGTGGATATCCTAAACCATATGACATGTCCAAGGGGCTATATAATTCTATACTAGTCTCCAATGAAAGATTCATTCGATATGATAAGGATTTCCCAATAATAGCCCCACCATCGTCAGAGTAATTCATATCCATTTTAATATTATATACATCCATCATTCTATTCATGTTTAATGCTTTAAATACAATGACTTGTTCAGTTTCACCTGAAGAAATAATACCTTTTCGTTCGATAAATGGAATGGACGCATAAATCCCTTTGACTTTGGAAATCTGATCGATTACACTTTGTGTGATGAAACCTGAAATTCGAATATCACCATCAAACCCTCTCAATCGATCGGATACACGAGACTCAAATCCATTCATAACAGCGATGGATACAACCATAGCAAAACTTCCAACCGCCATTCCAACCATAGAAACCATTCCCGTAAATTTTCCAGGCCCCGTCCTCCCTTTAATAAATTTTTTAGCTATTATTGTTGTAAAACTCATTCGTATGATAACACTTTTGATGGTTGAATTCTACCCACTTTACTTGCTGGCCAATAAGACGCAAGAAATGAAATAATGACTGAAAGAATTCCGATGATTATAATAGGAATTAATTCAATGGAAATAGGAATATGATCCATGAAATATATATTTTCTGGTATAGAAATAAAGTGAGTTTTAAATTGGATAAAAATAATTATACCCGCCAAAAGAATTCCTAAAAGTGCTCCACTAAGTCCAATGACTGCACCTTGAATACAAAATATAATTTTAACGGTATATCGATTCATTCCCTGTGACAATAAAATACCTACTTGACTTGATTTTTCTATTATTATCATGGCTAATGCGGATAAAATATTTACAACACCAACTAATGCGATTAACCCAAAGTTTATCAAAATGGGCCATTTCTGAATATCAATCCAATCAAATAAAACTTGATGTTTCTCTCGCCACGTAACAACATAATAAGGATAACCAGTATTCTCACGAATATAGGATATGAGTTTTGAAATGGAATTTTCATCTGAATCTACCTTGTATCCAGAAATTCTATTTGGCATATTAAATACTTGTTGAGCATCTTCAATTGAAACAAAAACGAGTGTTTTATCATATTCTTGTAACCCAGAATGGAAAAGACCTGCCACCTTTAATGATTTTACTACTCGATTCGATGTAGTTTGGTTTAACGATTGCAAATCTGCTAACACAATTTTATCACCTACACCTACATCCATAATATTTGCTAAATCATCTCCCAGCCAAACTTCATTTTTCTTTAACTCTATGTAATCACCCATAATATTTGGTGTATCCAAAACAAATGATTTAGGAATCCATTTGCTACCTTCAACAATAACGCCTTCAGCCTTTTGTTTTTTCCTAATGAGAGCTGGTTTTTGAATATAAATACTTTTCTTAAAACCAACTGGCGATTCAATAAACAATGAATCCAACGATTTATCTGGGTACATAATGGATTTATTCATGAAATGTGATATACGAATATGGGAATCGAATGAAGCAATTTTCTCAGAAACTGTTTTTTCAAATCCCGCCATAATACTTAAAGTAATTACAAGCGATGCAATTCCTATTGCCAAGCCGATTACTGCAAGACGGCTTGCGTATGAGGAAAAACTGCCCCTATGGGAAGATTTCAGATAGCGAAGGGCAATACGCGAACTGATATTCATATATTATTCTGATCGTAAAGCAGGGAACAATAAAACGTCGCGAATCCAACGATTTCCAGTCAATAGCATAACAAGACGATCTACGCCAAGTCCTACACCGCCAGTTGGCGGCATACCACATTCCATAGCCTGAATAAAATTCTCATCGACAGGTTGGGCTTCATCGTCACCCGCTTCTCGTAATGCAGACTGTGCTTCCAGCCTACTCCGTTGATCAATTGGATCATTTAACTCCGAAAATGAATTTGCAAATTCAGCTCCACCAATAATGAGTTCAAATCTTTCAACTAATGATTCATCTCCATTGCGATGCATTTTTGCTAATGGAGACACTTCTTTAGGATAATCAATAATAAAAGTTGGATGTATAAGTGTTGGCTCAACTAAATCATCCATTAATGTCCCCAATAATTGAGAAACATTCGCATTTTCTGGAATATCAATTTTCATCTCATTAAAAACAGAAATTAATTTTTCGTATCCAGCTGCTGATAAATCATGACCTGTCACATCCTTAAGGAGTTCAAAATAAGCTTTTTTATGAAATGGCTTGGATAAATCAATTTCCATGTTCCCCCATGTAATCTGCTCAGCATCAACAACTTGGGCGGCAGTTCTTATCATATCTTCAACCAATACCATTGTATCTTCATAGTCAGCATATGCTTCATAATATTCAAGCATTGTGAATTCAGGATTATGGCTCCGGTCCATTCCTTCATTTCGAAAATCTTTTGCAATTTCATATACTTTTTCAAATCCACCTATAATGAGGCGTTTTAAATATAGTTCGTCTGCAATACGAAGATAAAACTCCTGATCTAATGCATTGTGATGAGTTACAAAGGGTCGGGCATTTGCTCCGCCATAAAGTGGTTGCAATACTGGCGTTTCAACTTCTAAAAAATCACGAGAATCAAGATAAGTTCTTAAAGCATTAATGATTTTTGTTCGTTTTATAAATGTGTCACGTACGTCTGGATTCACAATTAAATCTAAATGTCTATTACGATATCTTTGTTCTTTATCTGAAAAGGCATCAAATGTTTCTCCATCTTTTTCTTTGACTACTGGTAATGGCCTTATGCTTTTTGATAAAACAGTTAATTTTTCAGCATGAATGGAAATTTCACCTAATTTTGTTTTAAAAATATATCCATCAATGCCTATAAAATCACCTATATCTAACAGTTTAAAATGTGAGTATGATTCTTCACCTACGTCATCTCGCCGGATATAAATTTGAATTCGACCTGAGCCATCCATAATATGAGTGAAAGACGCTTTCCCCATTTTTCTTAATGCCATAATTCGCCCAGCAACTATGACTGTTTTTTGCTCATTCTCATCAAATTCGTTTAATACTTCTGTACTAGAATGAGTTGGGTTAAATTTATGAGGATAAGGGTTAACACCCGCTTCTTTGAGTTTGTTTAATTTTTCAATTCGAAAATCTATAATTTGTTGTAAACTTTTTTGTTGCTCTGACATATGTGTTAATCAACCTTTACATTTTGTGGTTTCATATTACTTAATAAATAGGCTCGAATGAAGGGATCAATGTCCCCATCCATAACGGCCTGAACATTTCCTGTTTCTTCTTTTGTCCTGTGATCTTTTACCATATTATATGGGTGAAAAACATAAGAACGAATTTGGCTTCCCCACCCAATATCCATTTTTTGATCTTCTAATTCTTTATTTTTCTCTTTCTCAAGTTCAAGCTCATGTTGATAAATACGCGCTTTAAGAATTTTCATCGCTTGATTTTTATTTTTAAGTTGAGATCTTTGATTTTGGCATTGGACAACAATTCCTGTTGGGTTATGTGTAATTCTAACAGCTGAATCTGTTTTATTCACATGCTGCCCTCCAGCACCACTTGCTCTATATGTATCTATCCTTAAATCTTGTTGATTTATTTCAATTTCAATTTCATCATCAACTGATGGGTATACAAAAACGGAGGCAAAAGATGTATGTCTCCGACTATTGGAATCAAATGGAGAAATTCGAACCATGCGATGGACTCCCGCTTCTGCTTTTGACATGCCATAAGCATAATCACCTTTTATTTCGAATGTAACATCTTTAATCCCAGCTTCATCTCCAGGTTGCACATCTAATACGTCCATCTTAAACCCTTTTTTCTCAATCCAACGAGAATACATTCTATATAGCATCTCTGCCCAATCTTGACTTTCTGTTCCACCTGCTCCTGGGTGAATTGTTAAGATGGCATTTTGCTCATCTTCTTTTCTTCCAAGAATCATTTTTAGTTCAATATCATTTACAATATTTTGATAATCAAACAATTCAGTTTTTATCTCATCTAAACTTGCTTCGCCTTCTTCTGCAAATTCAAATAATATTTCTACATCACCATGGCGGCGCTCCATGTCAGACCATAAATTGATTTCTTTTTCTATACGAGATATTTTTTTTAATATAATGGATGCTTTTTGATTATCGTCCCAAAAGGTAGGTTCAGCAGAAGTTTCCCTAAGTGATTCGAGGCTTTTTTGGCTTGCATCCAAGTCAAAGGTACCTCCGCAATTCATTATATTTTGATTCGGAGATTTGGAACTGGTCTTTTAAGTCGTTTATATCCATCTGCTAATTTAGGAAAAGGTTGTATGCGATTAAACTGAGTTTTTACTAAATCTTATTCACCAGAAGAAATGAATAATCGATCATTTAAATATCGTCTTAATGCCATTTCATCCATATCAAGATGAATAAATCGACCATTTTCTGACGCGGAAATTCTTCCACGCTCTTCGGAGACAACTAATACAAGAGCATCTGACTCTTCTGTTAATCCAAGAGCTGCTCTATGTCGAGTTCCCATTTCTGGGTCAATCATTGTACTTTCAGTTAAAGGTAAAATGCTTCCTGCAGATTCAATTAATGTGTTACGAATAATAACAGCACCATCATGAAGTGGAGAAGATGGATTAAAGATACTTACCAGTAAAGGTGCTGAAACTTCAGCTTTCATTAATGTACCAGATTCTTTATACGCACGTAGACCTGTTTCTCTCTGAATTACAATTAAGGCTCCCCATTTACGATCTACTAGTTGAATACATGCTTCAACTATTGCTTCCAATGAACGTGGCGATCCAACTCGAAAAATAGTTCTGAAAAATCGTGTTTGACCAACATAGATGAGTAATCGGCGAATTTCTGGTTGAAATAAAATAACAAATGCAACAACCCATACTGTTTGAAATTGATTTACCAACCAAGACATAGCACTGAGTCCAAATGTGTTAAAAACAAATGATGAGATTAATAATATTATTAAACCAATAAGCATTTGCCCTGCACGTGTATCTTTAAAATACTGGTATACTTTATAAAAAATCCAACTTACAAGTATTAAATCGATTACATCGATAATTGTGACCGATAAAAAACCAATTTTGAATAATGTCATTTTATGCAGCTTTCATGATTTTTTCAGAAATAATGGCTACACGTCTCATAGCTTTTACATCGTGGACTCGGAGAATTTTAGCCCCATTTAATATGGCTGCTGCCACTGCTGCCGCTGTCCCTTCTTCTCTTTCATTTGGAGGTAATCCTAATGTATCTCCTATAAAAGATTTTCGACTGGGACCAACCAATACTGGAAACCCAATATCACAAATTTTATTTAATTGGCCCAAAAGTGTAAAATTATCCTGAACTGATTTTCCAAACCCAATACCTGGATCTAAAATAATTTTATTTTTATGAATTCCACCTTTTATAGCCACATCTACTTGTTTTTTTAAAAATGAATTTATTTCATTCATTATATTTTTATACTTTGGATTTTTTTGCATCGTTTTAGGTTCCCCTTTAATGTGCATTATAATCACATAAGCATCATATTTTGAAATTATATTTACCATCATTGGATCAAATGTTAATCCACTAATATCATTCACTATATTAGCACCAACATCCAAGGCTTGTCGTGCAACTTCAGCTTTTGTTGTATCGATTGATATTAGAATATCAGATTCTTCTCGAATAGCTTCAATGACGGGAATGGTTCTTTTTAGTTCTACATCCAATGGAACTGTATCTGCGTTAGGTCTTGTACTTTCCCCACCAATATCAAGTATATCAACTCCATCATTTATTAATTCTATTGCATGATTAACAGCGCAGGGTAATGAATTATATTTCCCGCCGTCACTGAATGAATCGGGTGTTACATTCACTATTCCCATCATTAAATGAGATTGGTCGAACGATAGGACCCAATTCTGAAGTGATTCTAAACGTTCTGAGATCATTATTTAGGGGTTTCAGTCACTTTAGGTTTTGGTGTTTGATTCTTTTTATTATGATTTCGTTGATTGGGATTTCGGCGTGGTCTTTTACGGGATATTGATCCATTTGATCTTTTCTTCAATTGTTTTCCGTCGAGAATATTTTGAATATCATCAGCACTGAGTGTTTCGTGTATTAATAATTCCTTCGCCATTCTTTGCAATAATTCAATATTGTCCTTTAAAACAGTTTGAGCATGCTTTTGTGCATGCCTAACAATTCTAGCAACTTCTTCGTCGATCATTCGGGCAGTTACTTCACTATAATCACGATGAGATTGTATCTCTCGACCTAAGAATATTTCCTCATTCTTTTTTCCAAATGTCATGGGTCCTAATAAATCACTCATTCCCCATTCTGTAACCATTTTTCTAGCGATTGTTGTTGCTTGTTCAATATCATTTCCGGCACCCGTTGTCATTTGATTAAAGATTAACATTTCCGCTCCACGCCCACCTAGTAGTATGCCTAATCTGCCTTCAATATAATCTCGAGTATAACCATGTTTTTCATCTATGGGTACTTGCATCGTTAAGCCAAGTGCTTGCCCACGAGGAATAATCGTTACCTTATGTACTGGATCAGCACCTTTTGTTTTTGCGGCCATTAGCGCATGGCCTGCTTCATGATATGCTGTTACTTCCTTTTCTTCATCACTTAGAATCATACTTCTTCTCTGTACGCCCATCATAACTTTATCTTTTGCTTCTTCAAAGTCATCCATGTCAACTGATTTTTTCTTTTTCCTTGCGGCAAGAAGGGCAGCTTCATTAACAATATTTTCAAGATCTGCACCAACCAATCCTGGAGTCCCTTTTGCTAAAGTTTCTAATTTTACCTTCCGTCGGTTTACTACAATTTTCTTTAAATGAACTTTTAAAATACCTAGCCGCCCTTGGAAATCTGGCGCATCAACAACAATTTGACGATCAAATCTACCTGGCCTCAATAATGCGGAGTCTAATACGTCGGGCCTATTTGTTGCAGCAATAACTATTACATTTTGATCATTATCAAAACCATCCATTTCTACAAGAAGCGCATTCAACGTTTGCTCTCTCTCATCATGACCACCACCGATACCGGCACCACGTTGACGACCAACAGCATCCAACTCATCAATAAATACTATACATGGTTCTGTTTTTTTGGCTTGCTCGAATAAATCTCGTACACGGGATGCACCTACACCTACAAACATTTCAACAAAATCTGCCCCACTTAAACTGTAAAATGGAACACTCGCTTCCCCAGCTATTGCGCGTGCTAACAATGTTTTTCCTGTCCCTGGAGGGCCTACTAGTAAAGCACCTTTAGGTACTTTAGCACCCAATTTTTGAAATCGTTTGGGGCTTTTCAAAAAATCTATGACTTCTTTTAATTCTTCTTTCGCTTCAACACAACCAGCGACATCTTTAAATGTTACTCGACGTTTATCTGTTGTCCATAAAGACGCTCGACTTTTCCCAAAGTTAAATATTCCTTTTACTCCACCTCCAGCACCGCCTTGCATTCGACGTAACATAAAAATCCAAAACCCTATTAATAGAAGCCACGGGAACATATTAAGTAAATACCCCGTCCAATCAAGTGTTTTTTCTTTAAAACTATATTCCATATCTGTTTTGTCCCATTCATCCATAACATCTCTATCAATAAATGGAAGTGTTAAAACGACACGTGAAATATTTTTTAACTCTCCAGCTTTAGTTTGTATAGTTTGGGGTGCTTTCAATTCTGCATGAAAGCTGTTTCCCATAATAGTTGCTTTAGCAATATCTCCATTAGAAATCATTTCCCTATATTGGAAATAATCAATTTCAATTTCACTTCTTGATGGATCTGAGAATTGCCCAGATAGGAATAGAGCTACGGCTAATATTCCCATCCAAACTAAGGAAGTTTTACCGGCCCTTTGCCATTGAAATTGGTCCTGTGGCTTTTTCCCCTTTTTATTAGAAGTTTTATTTTTAGTTTGTTTTTTCTTTGGCGATGTTTGTTTCTTATTCATAAATAATATGTACAGTTTGAAATCCTTATTGTTCCAAACGATAAATCCCTTTCAAATGTCTAATTTTTTGGTCGTTATCCAACCCATAGCCTACTACGAATTCAGGTGGAATTTCAAACCCAACATAATCTATTTCAAAATCTATATCAGCAATTTCCGGTTTTAACAATAATGATACCACCGAAAGTGATGCAGGGGCAGATACTAAAAATCGATCTCGTATAAATTTTATTGTAATACCAGAATCAACAATATCTTCCACTAAAATAACATGTCGCCCTGATATATCGGCTGATAAATCTTTCAATAAGTGGACTGAACCAGTTGATTTTGTACCCGAATAGCTGGAAACTTTGATAAAATCCATTTCACAATCAATGGTTAAAGCACGGACTAAATCTGCCATAAAAATAAAACTCCCATTCAATACACCAATGAATATGGGAATTTCCCCTTCAAAATTTTTCGATATTTCCTTGCCTAAAGTGTCGATTCTATTTTTAATTTCTTCGGGAGAAACAAGCTCTGTTATTTTATGTCCTTGAAATTCCAATTTTATTTCCAATTAAATTTAAGGTTGATTGCTTTAGTTGTTGTAGGTCTGATTCTTACTTTGTGGCTTATTTGTCTTCCGCAAATCCACATAATTTCATTGTCTGCTGTCAATACATATTGTTGATCTTTTTCAAATCGATCCAATTTTCGGTTTATAAAAAAGTCGCTTAACTTTTGAGTCCCGTTCATTCCGAGGGGTTGGAATTGGTCACTTGGAATCCATGGCCTAACTTTTAATTTCTTACCTTCAATCATTTTTGCATCAATTGTTTCATTCGATGACGAATTAGAGAAATATGATAATGAGTCTGTTTCTTTTAATTGAATTGTAAATAATTCATTCTCATACGTAATACCTATAGAAATATCACAGTCATCGCCTAAAGAACCATTTTTTTCTCTAACCTTCCATTCATCTCGGTCATTTAATATTTGATAATGATTTGGGAATGACATTATAGATCCAGTTTTATCAGACTGTAGAAATGAGTCTAATTCTTTCCAGTTGTGCTTCCTCCATTTCATATTATCATTATTAGATATTTTTTTAATAATCATAGATTGCGCTAAAAGAGGATAAAGTTTCAACTCATCTTTTTTGATGACAGTTATATTCTTTGATATGTTCAAATCAAGACTACTCATTGCATTTTGAATGAAAAAGTCCATTGTTTGATTATATTTTGAAAAGATATCAGCAGATGATTGAAATTGGTGAACAGCATTTGGGTAAGCGACTTCCAAAGATTTTATAACTTTTGATCGAATATAATTTCTAGGATGATTTAGGTTTAAATTGGTTATATCATCTCTAAATGAAATATTATTATCGACTGCATATTGAAGTATTGTATCTTTTTTTATATTCAAAAATGGTCGGATAATGGAATCATTCATCTTAGAAATACCGCTTAAACCGAGAGGACCAGAACCTTCACTCAAATGCATCAATAGAGTTTCAGCTTGATCATTGGCATGATGAGCAGTTACAATATAATCTGCATTAATTCCTGTTAATGTTTGTTTTAAGAATGAGTATCTATTTACTCTTCCCCACTCTTCTATACTTTGCCCTTGTTTAATTGAAGCCGGATTCAATTTTTTTACATTAACTGAAATTCCCATAGCATGACACGTTGACTCTACTAAATCTTGATCTTGATTCGAATCCGGTCGAAGATTATGATTAATGTGTGCACACGTTAAATGAATATTTAATTCATATTTTAAAGAATTCAGCACATGGAGAAGAACCATCGAGTCCACACCACCTGAAACGGCGACTAAAATATGGCTATTCTTAAAATTAATTCCTCTGGAACTAAATTCAATTTTACATTTTTTTAAAAAATCTGGCGACATGTTTAATTAAAATTCAGACACAACTTCTGTTACTTCGGTTGCAGAAGACATAATATAAAAATGGATGCATGGTACATTTGCATTTACTAATTCTTGACATTGCTTAAGCGCCCAATCTTTTCCAACTTTTATGATTTCTTCTTTGGGTAACCCTTTAACTTTTTCTGCTAATTCAACAGGAATATCCACAAAAAAATTAGATGGGATTGTCCTGAGATGAAATTCACGCGTTAATATTTTAAGTCCGGGAATAATTGGAATGGTTATTCCAGCTTCTCTACATTGATCCACGAATGAAAAATATGCTGTATTATCATAAAACATTTGAGTCACTATATAATCTGCACCTTGATCTACCTTAGCTTTAAGATAATCGATATCCGTATTTAGGTTTGGTGATTCAAAATGTTTTTCGGGATAGCCTGCCACCCCTACGCAAAAATTTGTAGAATGAGCATCTTGTAATTCCTCTAAGTATATCCCCTGATTCATAGTTTGTATTTGTCCAACTAAATCAGAAGCATATGTATTTCTAGGGCGTGTATCTGATTTGGGGATTTTTCTTAAATCGTCGCCACGCACAGCCAATATATTATCAATCCCTAAGTAATTCAATTCAATGAGCGCATCTTCTGTTTCTTCTTTTGTAAATCCATTACATAAAATGTGGGGAACAGTTTCAATATTATATCGATTTTTAATAGCAGCGCTTAACCCAATTGTTCCAGGACGTTTACGGCGGATGTGCCTTTTTAATGAACCATCATTAAATTCATCATAATACACTTCAGCAGATCGACTTGTTAAATCAATAAAAGGTGGATCAAATGGAGCTAATTCATCAACTAATGAAAAAATATCATCTATTCTACCACCCCTCTTTAAAGGTAAAATCTCATAACTAAATAGCGTTTTATTCGCTTTTTCTAAATATTCTATTACTTTCATAAGTATAAATTTACAATTTCATTTAGTTTAAATAGGGGTTTTCTACTTTTTCTTGGGCTAAGGTTGTTGTGGGTCCATGGCCTGGATAAATAGTAAAAGTTTCAGGTACTTCATCCATTAATCTCTTTAAAGATTTAGATAATAATTCAAAATCTCCTCCTGGTAGATCTGTTCTTCCAATCGACCCTTTAAAGAGTGTATCTCCTGTAAAAACGTTTTCATTAATTATCAAACATGTGCCACCCGGTGTATGTCCTGGTGTTTTAAATAATTGAATGCTAAAATTATCAATGGATATTGTATTTTCATGCTCAAACCATATATCAACTTTTGGAGCTGGTTTAGGAGATAAACCAAAATATGTTAACGATGATTCATAATTGGCTAATATACTTGTTTCATTTTTATGTAAATAAAATGGAATATTGTAATGTTCCTTCAATGAGTCGACTGCACCAATGTGATCTAGGTGGGCATGTGTATTCACAATTGCCCTAGGGAATAAACTTAATGAATCTATTTCGGAAATAATACGTTCCGGATTATCACCTGGATCAATTATGATGCATTTTTTATCTGAATCATCCCAAACAATAAATGTATTTTCTTGAAAGGGTCCCGTTACGATTGGGATTACTTGACTTATCAAATGATATTAAAAAATAAGTGGGATAAACACTGTATTTTATCTTCGTACGAGTGAGGGTATAACAACCATTCTGAGGCAGCAATACTACTAAATATTGAATTACCATCTTGAGGTGTAAAACAAAACCCAGAAACTTCATGATCCTTTCGAACCATTAACGATTGTTCTACAACCACTGTTTGGTTCATAATTCTACCATAATGTCCGTGATCTCTACCAAATGAAAAAACAGTACTGGTCATATCTTTGGTGGTCATAGCAACAAACGGGTTATTATGCAATTTTTCCTTCACTTGCTCTAAAGTAATTGGTTCTTTAACCTGAAGATTGAACCATAATACATGCATATATTGGCTGTTTACTTTCATAGCAGATGAAAATAAATCTAATTCCATTCCCATGGTTTTAAATAAATCTGCAGCATCTTTCGCATGATGAGATCCATGAAATTCATGTGGGTGTGTTCCCACTTGAGGGGCTGGGATAAAACTTCCCACCTGACTTATATCATTAGCTCTTCTTACACAAACATATTTTCCAGATTTAAGATTTTCGGGATTATCATGTAAAGATATTGTTTTTGTAATTGATGCAATATTGTGCGTATTGCAGGAAACAATTTGTAGGAATTTATCAGAGGAAGTCAAAGCAGAATCATTTATTCCGCGAGCATATTTTTTGCCAAAACCATCTTCACTACCTTGGGCAATAAATCCTCTTACAGAATCAGAGAATTTTTCATAATATTTTGCTTTATTTGCATGACCTATCCCTCTAGGGGTACAATCAATAACAACAGATGATCTTTTAATAGCCTCTTCTGTATCAAGATCTGGATCCATATTTAACTTTTTAAAATCTTTCATCAATGGTTCATCAACAGATAACCTTGCTCCACGTCGAATAAGATCAATGACTTTCGATCTATCACTTAATAGAGGAGTATTTTTATGGAATGTAACTTCATCAATACCTAATTGATCTTTATAATCTGTTAATAAACCTATTAGAGGCTCACCAATTGTTCCTGTTCCAATGATATGAACTATTTTTCTCTCCACAATATGACTCCTTAATCTTCCTTAGACGCAGATACTTTTTCCCAATATTTTTCCTGATTAAACATGAATATAAACCATCCGATCATTGCACCAAGAACCAAGGTATATGCTGATATAAAATAATTTAAAAATTGATATGTCATTCAGATAACGCCTTATTTTTAAGGTTCAGAATATGCATTCTATATCGAAGCATTATTAAATAAACCATTGTAAAAACAAATAAACTAAATAAAAATGGATATAAATATTCAGGTGCCTGCTTATTCATTTCCACTTGAGGATGAGATTGAAATTCAGGTAACCAAAATTTTACAGAAATAAAAATAATTGGAACATCAGCAAATGCAATAATTCCCAATGCAGCTGCATATCGAGAAACCCGTTCTGGGTGTCCACCATATGCTCTTAACATAAAGTATCCCACAAAAATCAGAAAAAGAATGAGCGTTGTTGTTAATCTCGGTTCCCAAGTCCAAGCATGTCCCCAAACAGGTTTTGCCCATATAGGTCCTGTCACCAACACTAAAGCTGTAAATAATGTACCAATCTCTGCTGACGCCAAACCAAAATTATCCCATTTCTGATCTTTCTTCCATAAAAAGAGTATGCCACCAATCATTACGAGAAAATAGGCTAGAAACCCCGTCCATGCAGTTGGAACATGAAAATAGAATATACGTTGCGCCCATTGTTGCTCAGGATGAATGGGAGTAACAAAAAGTATGAAATATAAATCAATTAGCATTAGACATGAAACTATCCCTAACCAAATTTGATTTTTCTTGTGACTAAAAAAAGACATTATTCTTCCGATATATGATCATAAAGTGTGTAACCAATCAGCGCGAAAATTACGGTGAAAGACCCCATAATCCGAATCCATAATTGCCAATAGACATAAGGGTCATTGTTCAATAACCCAATCGTAGCTTTCACAGCTGCAATTAATACAGGTGAAACTATTGGGAACATAAGTATGGGCAATAAAACTGCACTCATTTTTGCTCGCATTGCTAATCCAGAAACTAGACTCCCTCCTACCATAATTCCTAAATCTGCTAGAATAATAACAGCGCATAAATGAAGCATATTTATATCAATTGTTAATTGTAAAAAAAGAACAAATGGTAATGCAACAGCACATTCTGTTATGATTAAAAATATAGTTCCACTCATCCATTTAGATAAAAATATTAAGCCACGATCGACAGGTGAAGTTAACATTAAGCTATAAGCATCGAATTCTTTTTCGTAGGCAAATGATCTTTGCAAACCCAATACAGAAATAAATAAAATCATTATCCAAAAGAGACCTGGTGCAAAAGTACTCATAATATCTGATGAAACATTAAATGAAAATGCAAATGTTAAAATAACAGTTACTCCAAAAGTAAGCATGGATATGACAATCTCTTTTGAGCGTAACTCAAGCAATAAATCTTTTTTTAGAAGAGTAAGAAACATTATACCATTAAATCTTTGTAATAATCTTGGATTTGGGATGATTGGGTTTTTGTTGGCTCATCTAAACCAATTTCGCCATCATTTATAACCAAAATCCGACTACAATGTGATATAGCCCAATCCATATCATGAACAACCATTAAAATTGATTTTTCTGGAATTGCCCACTTTTTAATACTTTCTTCTGTCAATGCTCTTCCTTGTGTATCCAATCCAGTAAATGGTTCATCAATGAGTAATATATCCCAAGGGATTAATTCACATAAGGCTAATTTGAGACGCTGCAGCATGCCCTGAGAAAACACTTTAATTGGTTCATGTACCTGCTTAATCAATTGAACACTTTTTAAAGCATTTAGTATATCATCATCTTTGGCGTGCACATGTCTTAATGATAGTGCTAATCTTAAATTCTCTACTGCTGATAAATTTGGATATAGCCCAGGTGCGTGACCGATATAAAATAGTGATTTTCGAGAATGGAAATTCCCACTTTCTACAGAATTGCCAAAAAGAGAGATGACCCCTTTGTCTAATGACGAAATGCCAGAAATCATACGTAATAACGTTGACTTCCCAGCACCATTTTTCCCAAGGATACCAACTAATTCACCCGGTTGAATTTCAAATGAAATAGATTTAAGAACCGGCCTATGAAAGTAAGCCTTTCGAATGTGCTTAACAGATAACACTGCTATAAAATAATATTAAGACGCTTGACTTTTTATTTTTTGTAATAGATTAGAAACATCACGCTTTAATTGATTCCTTTGTTCAATAAAATCATCCTTATTCAACGTTCCAATTTCATAATCCATTTCTAACTCTTTTATTTGATCCATTAAAATCAATTTTTTCCGTGTATATGCATCCACATTTTCATCATTAAATGGCTTTGGTATACGAGAACCCATCATCGGTTGTATCACATACCAAGTCATTGATACAAAAATAATAAATATGAGTATAGCATCATTCCAATTCATTTTTTTTCCTCTTTACAGGCCACATGGCTATTACTGTTCCAATTATTAAAAAATAACTACCAATCCAGACCCATTGTACTAAAGGATTAATCATTATTTTAAAATACCCTACCTGATTTTTTGGATCAACACCAGTAAATATTGAATAAATATCTCTAGTTAGAGTCGAATAAATATCCAATTCACTATGCGGTTGTCTTTTATCAGGATTTGGGTCTCTGTGAAAATATATTCTCTTTTCGGGATGAAGGTCTGTAACAAACTCTCCACCTGTTGTATAAACATTCAAATCCGCAATATAAGCATAATGATTTGGACGCTCTTCTTCACTTAATCCAGCTAATTCAACATCATAATTACCAACCGTTTCTTTTGACCCGATTTGTAGCCCCCATTCATCTTCAATATCAAAGGCATGCCCACTGAAGCCCACAAACATAAGTACAATGCCTAAATGTGAAATATAGCCTCCATAACGACTTCTGTTTTTTTGAATAAGTTTTATAAATGCTGATATTGTGGATTCATCAAATTTTCGTGTACGAGCATGAATTCCACGCCAAAACTCAATTGCAATAGTTGTAAAAACAAATCCGGATAAGGATAATGTCATCATTGCATTTCCTCTTATATCCAATGCAAGAAGCACCCCAGCAGAAATAAAAGCAACAATTAATGGAATTGTAAAATTCTTTATTAAACTTTCTTTCGATGTATTTCGCCATGCTAGTAAAGGGCCTACCCCAGTTAAAAATAAAAGAATAAGCCCAATTGGTATATTAATTTGATTAAAAAATGGCGCACCAACTGTTATTTTTGTTCCTCGTACTGCTTCTGAAATCACTGGGAATATCGTTCCCCAGAAAACTGCAAAACACATGACGACAAAAATAACATTATTAAATAAAAAACCACTTTCTCTAGATGTAAATGATTCCAATTGTTTTTCAGTCTGAAAATGGCTCCGTCTTGCATAGAGCAATCCATAACTCACCACAAGAATCAATATGACAAACCCGAAAAATAAGGGGCCTAATCCACTTGCAGTAAATGAATGAACGGATGACATAATTCCACTTCGCGTAAGAAATGTCCCAAAAATGCATAATGTAAATGTTAATATAATTAAAATCATATTCCATATTTTGAGCATATTCTTCTTTTCTTGAATAATGATTGAATGGACAAAAGCAGTCCCCGTTAGCCAAGGCATAAAAGATGCATTTTCTACTGGATCCCACGCCCAATAGCCACCCCAACCTAATTCAAGATATGCCCACCAACCGCCAAGTATTATGCCAATTCCGAGAAAAAGCCATGTAACTAATGTCCATCTTCGAATTGTTTTTATCCAAAGAGAGCTTGCATCTTTTTTTATAAGTGCTGCAATTGCGAAAGCAAACGGAATAGTAAATCCTACATATCCCAAATAAAGCATAGGCGGATGAATCGCCATCGTTGGGTTTTGAAGTAATGGATTTAATCCATTTCCATTCATTACAATAAAGTCTGCATTTGTAGGTTCGAATGGGTTTGTTACAAAGTTCGTCATTCCAAGGAAAAATAATTGTACAATTGTAATGACAATAATAACCCAAGGCATGAGAGAATGATGTTCTTTACGATTTTGAAGGACAACAATAATGGCATAAATAGATAAAATAGCTAACCAAAATAACATAGATCCCGATTGCCCAGCCCATAATGCTGTAATTTTATATAATAGTGGAGTTTCATTACTGGTGTAATGAGCCACATAATCTAAATCAAAATTACCTAGAATAAGTTCATTAGTCAGAATTATTGTTGAAATGACACTTAAACCAGAGGAAGCAAGTGATAATCTTTGCCCAGTTAAAAAAAGGCGATAATCATTATTGCGTATATAAAATCCTATTGCAAATAACGTTAATATTGCAAAAGCTAATGATAGGTTGAGTGAAACAGCTCCAGCGACAGGTATCATATTTCAATTTCTTCCATGCTATAATCAGATTCATCTCTTAAATCGCCTTCATACCGTGATGCACATTTTGTTTGAAGCATATCTGCTTGAAAAACACCCGCGGTATATACACCTTCAACAATCACCTCTGCCCCATCTTTAAATAAATCGGGTCTAGTTTTGGTATAATGTACTTTTACGCTCTCGTCATCTTGATCCAACATAAAATGTACATCCAGTAAATTGGATTCTGATATTTGAATAGATCCATCCTGAATTAGCCCACCCAAGCGGACACGTTCATTCTCATAGTCATCAAATAAATCATCAATTGCGACAAATTCAACCATTGATTTCGCTCCTTCGCTAGGACTGGTTGACACCCAATATACCCAAACAACGAATACTAAGATTACCCCAGATACAGCAAAAATAAACTTATTTTTTGAATTCATTTTATTCCTCTCATTATTATTAAAAAATAGCCGTTTCTTGCCATTCTCCAAATTCTTTTTTCATTACATCTACAATTTCACCAAGTGTTGCCTGTGCCTTAGCAGCATCGACTATCAATGGTACAAGATTTTCTGTTCCACCACATGCTTGTTGAATTTTCACTAAAGCTTTTTCCACAGTTTCTGCATGTCGAGTTTGTTTCATTTTTAATAAATCTTTACGCTGTTTTAGTCCTGCTTCATCTCCTATTTCTAAAATAGGAATATCTATCATTTCCCCCTCATTCACGAATTTATTTACTCCGACTACAATTCGTTTCTTATTATCTATCTTTTCCTGATAATCTGAAGCAGACTTAGCTATTTCTCTTTGAAAAAAGCCTTTTTCAATAGCAGAAATTACACCACCCAACTCATTAATTTGATTAAAATAGTTTTCTGCTTGTTCTTCAATTTTATTGGTTAAATCTTCTATAAACCACGATCCGCCCAATGGGTCTACTACATTTGCCACACCTGTTTCATAAGCAATAAGTTGTTGAGTCCTTAGTGCGATTTCAGCTGCTTTTTCACTGGGAAGAGCTAACGTTTCATCCATGGAGTTTGTGTGTAAACTTTGAGTTCCACCCAAGACGGCAGCTAATCCTTGGAATCCTGTTCTAGCAATATTTATTTCTGGTTGCTGAGCTGTCAGACTGCAACCAGCTGTTTGTGTATGAAATCTTAATTTCAATGAACGCTCACTCTTGGCTCCATATTTATGCTTCATATGCCGTGCCCAAATTCTCCGAGCAGCTCTAAATTTTGCAATTTCTTCAAAGAAATCTAAATGAGAATTAAAGAAAAATGATAATCGAGGAGCAAAATCATCTACATCCAACCCTACATCTATTCCATGCTCTACATATGCAAAACCATCCGCTAATGTAAATGCTAATTCTTGCGCTGCTGTAGACCCTGCTTCACGAATATGGTATCCACTAATTGAAATAGTATTGAATTGTGGCATATGGTCTGTACAAAATGATAACATATCGGTTATAATGCGCATGGATTGTTTTGGTGGAAATATCCATTCTTTTTGTGCAATAAATTCTTTTAAGATATCATTTTGAAGTGTTCCTCGAAGAGCATTTAATGGAATATTTTGTTTTTCTGCTACCGCGATATAAAAAGCCAATAAAATGATCGCAGGGCCATTAATGGTTTGCGATACGGAAACTTCGCCTAGGTTTATTCCTTCGAAAAGCAATTCCATATCTTTCAACGAAGAAACATTAACTCCGCATTTTCCGACCTCTCCTTCAGAAAATGGATGGTCGGGGTCATAACCCATTAATGTGGGCATATCATAGGCAACAGACAATCCTGTTTGCCCTTTACTCAATAATAAATGGTATCGATTATTAGTATCCTCAGGTGTACCAAATCCCGCAAATTGGCGCATTGTCCATAGCCGCCCTCGATACAAATTAGGATGTACCCCACGTGTATATGGGAATTGTCCCGGAAAACTAATATTATCTAAATAAGATTCATTTGGAGTTTGAGGGAAATAGCATGCATCAATCTTTTCACCACTCAAAGTATCAAAATCAATATCTCGTTTTGAAGCATTATTAACTGTTTTTTCCCATTTCTGTTTATTTTCTTCAAAAAGATTTAATTGGTAAGAATTATTTTTATTCATGATTTTTTTCCATATTTCTATACACACTCCAACCTTCAAATAACATCCAAAATACTAATCCCAATAACACAATATCAACTCCGAATAAAAGTCCATTATTGTGATAGAAAGTTTGAGCATTGATTAAAAGTGCAATAATTGTTGTACCTGTAATTAATACAAATGGTATTATAAGTGATAATACTGGTTTTTTCAATTTCCAAAAATACAAGGCAATAACCATTAATGTGAGTGCTGCCAACATTTGATTACTTGCCCCAAAAATAGGCCAAATAATCCAAGCTGTTTCTTTTATCTGTCCCGTAACAGGATCTGGAATAGACCACATTGTTAATATAAAAGCCGGTAGAATAGCACCTAATGTTCCAATAACTCTATTTTTTAGAATGGGTTGATTAATTGAATCTCCTATTTCACCAATAATAAATCGTTGAATTCTCGTTGCTGTATCAAGAGTTGTGGCAGCAAAAGAAATAACCAAAACTGCAATAATTGTTTTAGCTAATTCTTCACCAAAACCTATTTCTTGTAATAATGCACCTCCACCCAGGACAAATGCAGTTGCCTTATTTGAAGATGCATGTGCCCAATTATCATAATAGACATGCCAGCTCAAATCTGCTACATGCCCAACAGAAGGTAAATTGCATGTTGATACTAATGCTATTCCTGCAACTGCGGCAATGGTAGATGCTAACGCCAATGCACCTTCACCAATCATACTCCCATATCCAATCAACCGTGTATCATTAATATCATTAACTTGCTTAGATGTTGTGCCTGATGATACTAATCCATGAAACCCACTAATAGCACCACAAGCTATCGTTACAAAAAGTAATGGAAATATTGGAGGCCCAACCGTTCCAATATCTTCTCTTAGCATCGGCGCATCTACAACAGGTTGGGCAATAAATAGACCGAGAAATATTAATCCTAACCCAACCATTAATTGGTGACTATTAATATAATCTCGAGGTTGAAGCAAAAGCCAAACAGGTAATAATCCAGCTATACCAGAATAAATAAAAAGAAAAATAATCCAAACAGTTTGAGCATTCTCAGGTTGAATACCAAATACTGTTAAAGTGATAGGCGTTTTTGTGCCTATCCACACAAATAAATACAAAGTAGCTAGAGCTAATATAGATGGTATTGTTGCATTTATATTTTTCTTGTAAATAAGTGTTCCAATAATAAGTGCAATAATTATTTCGACATTGATAGGTATAACAGATGTAGGAACTGCGTTGAATAACCCCGCAATCGCCATAGCAAACACTGCCAATACAAGCCATGTCAACATTAGAATAAAAAATAGAAACATTATTTTGGCTCTTTGACTGATAACATTACCCGTTATATCTGCAATAGTTCTCCCTTTTTCTCTTACACTTACAACTAATGCTCCAAAATCATGCACCGCACCCATAAATACAGTGCCAACGACAATCCATAATAAGGCAGGTAACCATCCCCAGTATGCTGCAATACATGGACCAATTATTGGAGCCGCACCAGCGATAGACGTAAAATGGTGACCAAATAATATTGGCTTTTTTGTGGGAATAAAATCTATATTATCTTTGAATTCATGAGCTGGTGTTAACCCTGTAAATGACTGCAAATCATAAATTTTCTCAGATAAATATTTAGAATAAAAACGATAACCGAGAAAAAATAGTCCAAGTCCAAAACCGGCTAAGTAGATTGAATTCATTGATTAAATAGGTGAGCCAACCACCTGTTTTTGAAACTGATTTCTAACAGTATTCGTTATATGAGCTTGCGTAAGGCCAACAAGATCCAACAGTTCTTCTCTTGTCCCATGTTCAACAAATGCATCAGGGAGCCCAATACGTTTTAAGGATCCTTCATATCCATTTTCTAAAAGCCATGAAGAAACGCCATCTCCAAAACCACCTGTAATATTTCCTTCTTCAAGCGTAATAACGTTATTAAAGTTTTTGACAAGAGATTCTAGATATTGTGTATCCATAGGTTTAATAAATCGGCAATTTACAACTTCACATTTGATTTCATCTCGAGATAATTCATCCGCAACGTCTAAGGCAGTATATACCAAGGGGCCAACAGCGAGTAACGCTACATCTGAACCATTTTTCAATACTTCCCACGAACCCAATGGCAATAATTCTGCCTGTCCTTTTTCGTCAAATTCAACTGAACTTGCTTTCGGATATCGAATTGAAAACGGTTTTGTAGATTGATTCAAGGCCGTATATAATAAATGTCTGAATTCATTCCCGTTTTTTGGGGCTGTAACAACCATATCTTGGATGCATCTCATATAAGGAATATCTAATGCACCGTGATGAGTTGGGCCATCTTCGCCAGCAACGCCCGACCGATCTAAGCAAAAGATTAGAGGTAATTTCTGAATGGCAATATCATGCACTATATGATCAAAGGCTCTTTGCAAAAATGTAGAATAAATAGCAAGAATGGGTCGCGTTTTTTCCGTCGCAAGACCACCCGCAAATGTTACCGCATGTCCTTCGGCTATCCCAACATCATAATAGCGATCTGGGAATTCTTTTGCATAGGGGACAAGTCCAGTACCTTCTCTCATCGCTGCAGTAACACATACCGTCTCATTTTGGTTTCGAGCCACTTCTATGGCTAATGAACCAAACACAGATTGAAATGAAGGTGCTTCAATTTCACTTTTTTCAACGATTGGTTTGTTTTTCCCATTTGGTTTAACACCATGATAATTAATTGGATCGTTCTCTGCTTGATTCATACCTTTGCCTTTTTTTGTTAGTACATGCAACAAAATTGGCGTTTTAATGTCTTTAATATTATTAAGCGTATGAACCACTTCATCTAAGTCATGTCCATTTATTGGCCCCATATACCGAAACCCAAGTTCATCAAATAGAATCCCTGGCACTAATAAACTTTTAATACTTTCTTCAATTTTTTTGATGAAGGTTCTAGATAATTTCTTACCATAAGGGAGTTTTCCAGTGATATCCCAAATTTCATCTCGAATTCGATTGTAAATTGGGTTTGTAACAATCCGTGTTAAATAATGGTGTAATGCTCCCACATTTGGGGAAATCGACATTTCATTATCATTCAATATTACAAGCAATTGTTTCCGGAGATGCCCCGCATTATTAATCCCCTCGAATGCTAAACCACCCGACATAGATCCATCACCAATAATTGAAGCGACTCTAAAATTGTCTCCATTATGATCTCTACCGGCAGCAACACCTAATCCAGCAGAAATAGACGTGGACGCATGTCCAGCTCCAAATACATCATATTCGCTTTCATTGCGTTTTAAGAAACCACTTATTCCTTTAAATTGCCGAATCGTAGGGAAACTATCATATCTTCCTGTTAATAGCTTATGAGCATAGGCTTGGTGACCTACATCCCAAATGATCTTATCTTTGGGCGTATCATAAATATAATGAAGAGCTACAGTGAGTTCAATGACACCAAGGGTTGGCGCAAGGTGCCCTCCGGTTTCCGTAATGGTTTCAATAATATGACTTCTTAATTCATCACATAATTGATGAAGCTCTTCCATGCTATAATCTTTAATATCTGCTGGAGATTGAATTGTTGGTAAATGTTTAACTGACATTTTTTTCCTGATTGGGTTTGTAATAATTTTGACTTTTTGGTTGAAATAATATTTCGTGGAATAAGGATACATTATTTAATTCAGGGTGAAAATTTATTCCAATATGATGACCATCCATAACAGCAATGGGTGATTCTTCCCATTCAGACAATATGGTTACGTTATCACCCACGCTCTCAATTTTTGGCGCTCGAATCATGGTCGCAGGTATAGAAAAGATAGATTCTTTCCAATGCATCTGAACTGTTTTTGTTCCGGAGTGTATTTGGCGGCCATAAGCATTTCGATTCACCTGAATATCAAGTAATCCTAATGGTGTAATTCGATCATCTTGAACTCTACTGGCCATCATTATCAATCCAGCACATGTACCTAAAACAGGGAATGATTTGCTGAATGATGTAATGGGATTTACCATTTCATATCTTTCCATCAAGATTGACAATGTGGTTGATTCACCACCAGGAATAATACAACCTTCAACTTTTTCAAGATCTTGGAGTGTTTTAATCGGAATAGATTCAACACCTAATTCCGACATTAATTGATGGTGTTTTTCAAAATCACCTTGGAGTTCTAAGACACCAATTTTCACTACCAGCCACGCTCCTGCAATCTTTCACCTTCTGGAATTTCTGACATATCTAGTCCCTTCATAGCACTTTTTAGTCCAGTAGATGCTTCGGCTACTTTATTTGCATCCATAAAATGCGTAGTTGCTTCAACCACAGCTTTAGCGCGTGTTTTTGGATCGTCACTTTTAAAAATACCAGATCCAACAAAAACCGTTTCAGCCCCTAATTGCATCATTAATGAAGCATCAGCGGGGGTGGCAATTCCTCCTGCTGCAAAGTTTGGAACAGGTAATTTCCCAAATTCAGCAACTTCCTGAACTAAAGAAAAAGGAGCACCCATTTCTTTAGCCACAGCCATTATTTCGTCTTGGTCTAAAGTAGCCATTTTCTTTATTTCTGATTGGATGGTTCTCATATGACGAACAGCTTCAACGATATTTCCACTACCAGCCTCACCTTTAGTACGAATCATTGCTGCTCCTTCACCAATCCGTCTTAGCGCTTCGCCTAGATTTCGTGCTCCACAAACAAATGGTATTTTAAAATCATGCTTCCATATATGGTTTTTTTCATCAGCAGGAGTCAAAACTTCGCTTTCATCAATAAAATCAACTTCGAGTGTTTCTAATACTTGGGCTTCTGCAAAATGGCCAATTCTACATTTAGCCATAACCGGAATTGAAACTGTCTTTTGAATTTCTTTTATCATGGCAGGGTCACTCATACGTGCAATTCCGCCATCTTCTCTAATATCAGCAGGAATTCTTTCTAACGCCATTACAGCACATGCACCTGCGTCTTCAGCTATTTTTGCTTGGTCTGCGGATGTTACATCCATAATAACTCCACCTTTTAGCATTTCTGCCAACCCGACTTTTACGCCGAATTCACCTTTACTCATAAACAAGTTCCTCCTTAAGAACATTTCCTATTTTTCTAATTTTATTAGTTACTTCATTAATAATGGAATCCGGTGTAGATGCTCCGGCAGAAATGCCAACTACATTTACATCATCAAACCATTCTTCATTAATATCTTTACCACATGTCACTTGGTATGACTTTGGGTTTCTTTCTAATGCAAGTTGAGTTAATCGTTTTGAATTTGCACTCGTGAAAGAACCTATAACAATCATTAAATCACTTTTTTCAGCCAATGATTTAATTTGTTCATGGTTCCTTCGGGTTGGGTAACAAATGGTATTTACAAATCGCAAATCAAATACTTTTATCATGAGTTCATTGATAATTTCTTGCACATTTTCTATCATTTGCGTTGATTGAGTTACAACGCCTGCACTTTTCATTTTTCTTAAATTTTTTGCTTCATCTACAGTGGATAGAATGATTGGATTTTCAACCTGTGATGCTATGCCAATAACTTCATCATGTCCATGATCACCAATAATAATCGTTTGTCGCCCTTCTTCATCTAGCTGCTTAATTTCATTATGAATTTCAGTCACTAATGGGCAGGTTGCATCAACAATATTTAGATTCTTATCATTTGCTGAATCCCAAACGTCAGGTGCAGTTCCATGTGCCCTAAATAAAACAGGCTTATCTTGAGGAACATTGTCTAATGATTCAACAACTTTTGTTCCGGATTTTTCTAAATTCTCAACCACATTTTCATTATGGACAATATGTCCAAGCATATAAACTTCACCGTGGTCTTCAGCTTCAGAATAAGCTTTTTTTACAGCTTCTCGAACTCCGAAACAATAACCTGCATCTTTAGCTAATATAATTTTCATATTGATGCTGATTCTTTCTGAATAGACTCAATCGTAATTTTTATGACATTTTTAATAACATTTCCAAGGTTTCCTTCAACGATTGCACCTGCGGCTAATCTATGCCCACCGCCACCTAATGTTTTTGCAATACCATTAACGCTAAATTTACCTTTACCACGCAGGTTTACTCTACAAGTACCATCTGATTGTTCAAAAACCATTAAAGCAACTTGAACATTTTTAATCGAACGAACAAAATCTGTAAAACCATCAACATCAGATTTTGTCGCTTTGGAATTTGATAGCATTTCTTGGGTGATTTTAAACCACGCAAGTGTTCCGTCTAATTCATAGTTAATATCCGATAATACATTCCCCAATAATGACACACGAGTTTTAGTACTATTTTCATATACTCGTTGATAGATACTTGTAGTATCTACTCCATTTTTTAATGTTTCCATCGCTACCAAATGGCATTTTTCATCCGTATTGCTATGTCTAAAACAACCGGTGTCAGTCATAACAGCTGTATATATTCCGGTAAGCATTTGATTAGTTAACGGTTTATTATAATTTTGTTTCAAAAAATCAAAAACCATGCATCCCGTTGCAGCCGCGTTTAAATCAACTATATTAAGAAAGAACGAATGATTCTCTGGATGTGGATGATGATCAATATTTATTACTTTTATTTTATTTGCAGTTATTTCATTGAACACATCCCTACAACGAACAAAATCTCCTACATCAAAAATAATGGCTAAATCTGTATTTTGAATCCATTCTGAATGTTCTTCAGAATTATAGGTTTCAAAAATTCCATCAGTATCTAAAAAAGTATATTCCTGCGGTAATGGGGATGTATTAATAATTTTAAAATCATAGTCATTTTGAATCAAATATTGGGCCATTGCCAATTCACTACCTAACCCATCACCATCCGGATTTTCATGTGTAGATATTAAAATGCGGTTAGCACCAGAAATAATGGAGTCTACTTTTTCCCAATTTGTATTCAAATTTTGTTGACTCATTATTTATTGTGCTCCCAAACATTTTCATGTATTTTATTTTCTGCCGAATAAAAACGAGCCAATACAAAAAAATAATCTGAAAGCCTATTCATGTACACACATAAACTATCTCGAACCATTTCATTTTCTTTTAATGTAAATAGAGATATTTCAGCCTGCCTAGTAGCAGTTCTTGCTAGATGTAACCTTGAAATAAATTCATCCCCCCCGGGGAGAATAAATTCTGTAAGAGGTTCCAGATGGCTATTTAAATTTTCAATTTTTGATTCCAATTGAAATACTTTCTCTTCATCGAATATTGGTTCTGCTTTTCCTCCTAAAGCTAATTCCCCTCCAATATTAAAAAGGTTATTTTGAATGTCTTTAAGTGAAATTAAAATATCCTTGTTAGATGATTCAATAATTGCATGCCCCACTCGAGCATTTACTTCGTCTAAAAGTCCAACCGTCTTTATTCGTATGTTATTTTTCGAAACCATGATTCCGTCACCCAAAGATGTTTTCCCTTTATCCCCAACTTTTGTTGTTATTTTTGTTATCCGCATTTAAAAAAAGATAATGGATGTTAATAAATATAGTGGAAAAAGAATTGGCAGAGCGTATTTGAAAAAAAAGCCAAAAAAGCTAGGCATTGGAATATCCGATGCTTCTGAAATGGATTTAACCATAAAATTAGGTGCATTCCCAATATAAGTATTTGCCCCCATAAATACGGCACCAGCCGATATAGCTAATAACGTATTAGGCATCTGATTCATTAAAACGTTTGCATCTCCACCAGCGGTATTAAAAAAGACTAGATACGTTGGAGCATTATCCAAAAAACTCGATAATATTCCAGTAAGCCAAAAATACATTCGATTAATGGGCTCCCCATCTTGCGTTACAGATTCAACGACCACTTTTAAAGCTCCTTGAGATCCAGCTCTTAAAATTTCGATAGCAGGAATAATCGTAATAAAAATTCCGGCAAATAACTTGGCTACTTCAACGATGGGAAACCATGTGAATTCATTTTCTATACGAATAGATTTTGGTGTTTTAGTCCAGCTCAGCCAAGTTAAAATGACTAATAATATATCTCGAGTAATATTTTGCAACTCAACTTCTACATAATAAATGGTAAAATGCACATGCGGTTTCCAAAATCCACTTAAGAGTACAGCTCCAATAACACCAAGAATTAATAACAAATTGAAAGATCCTTTTAACGCAATTTTATGGCTTATTTCATCTATAGCTGAAATGGATTCTCTTTTATAATAAAAGGTATCAACCATAAAGAAGATAGTAATTAGCATAACAACCATAAAAGCCATTGGTAATATCATCTGAGTTGTCGTCCAGAAGAAATCTACCCCCTTTAAAAACCCAAGAAATAAGGGTGGATCACCTAGCGGTGTTAACGATCCACCGATGTTTGCAACAAGGAAGATAAAGAAAACAATAATATGAACTTTATTTTTACGATTCTTATTCGCTCGAATTAATGGACGAATTAGCAACATAGCTGCACCAGTAGTTCCCATCCAACTTGCTAAAACGGTACCAATCAAAATAATACCAGTATTAACTACTGGAGTTCCAACAAGTGACCCGGTCAACTGAACCCCACCAGAAATTGTGAATAGAGCTAAAAGGAGTATGATAAATGGAACATATTCTAATAACCCTGTATGTATAAGCGAATACAAAGTTGTAGATAATCCAATATGCTCATTTAAAAGAAAAGGTATCAGCAAACTAATAGCCCACATTGCAGATATTTTCCCAAAATGGTGATGCCAAAATGATGGTGCAACTAATGGGAATAATGCTATTGATAATAATATTCCTATAAATGGAATAATCCATAAACCAGAAAGAAGTGTACCGTCTAGGTGAGGTGCATTATGTCCCCCTGATGAAGCTAAGAGCATCCCTTGTGAAATTATTGCTATAATAATTGATGTAATTTTTGTTCGTACCATTTTGAATATTATCCTTTTTTATCCAAGCATTAAATTTACTCATACTCACTCAATTCAAAGAAGCTATTTGGAAATACAATTTATTTTTTATTGAGGAACAAAAATGATAATTGCCGTAAATTTCTGTATGGAATTTATTCTCGGTTTAATTGTTTTAGGACTTGCCGTATTTGGATTATCTCTAGGAGTTTTATTTAATGATAAATCTTTATCGGGATCTTGTGGGGGAAATTCTGATGGTTCTTGCTCCACTTGCCAAGGGAATACAAATAAATGTGAAAATACTCAGAGTAAAAAGATTAATATTCTATAGTCTAACCTTCTAAGAAACCATTTGTAGTGTGAAATTCAAATAAACCGTTCTCTTTTCTAATTATCCACATAGCTTCAATTTCCTTAAGTGAATCCACCCAATGGATACCATCCTTTAAGTGCATAATCATTAATGCTGTAGCTATTGCGTCTGCATCCATACAATTTGGAGCTATAACTGAAACGGATGCAATGTGATTATCAATAGGATAACCTGTTTTTGGGTTAATGGCATGAGAATAATATTTTCCACCTAAATCAACAAAATTTTTATAATCACCAGATGTAGCTATTGCTTTATTATAGAGAGATACTTTTTCAATAATTTGACCATGAATAAACCGATTTGGCGATTGTATTCCAATCGTCCAAACATTACCAACAGAATTCATACCGCTACATTTGATTTCCCCACCAATTTCTATATAGTAATTTTTAATATGGCTGTCGGATAATATTTCTCCTATAGCATCAACTGCATACCCTTTTGCAACTGCACCTAAATCAATTTGAACTTGATTACTTATTTTTGATAATATTTTATTTCTTAAAAATAATTTATCACTGCCTACGTATTTAAGAATTGACTTAATCTTACTTTCTAGTGGTAATGATTGTATCACTTCTTTATTGCCAAAACCCCACTCATTTACTAATGGCATAACTGTAATATCAAATGAACCATGTGATTCATGGTACCAATAAAGGCTTCTTTCCAAAACTTCGCTGAACATGTTTGGTATTGAAATAGCCGATAAATCATTCTGATTATTAAACATTGAAATGTCACTATCAGGAATATAAATAGACATTTGTTGATTAATGGCACCAAGGACAGAATCAATCTTTGAATGCAAGGTAGATAGTTTATCGGTTCCGACAGTTTCACCAAAAATAATTTCATACGATGTTCCCATTGTATACCCATTTAAATGGGTTTTATTAGCTGAATCGCATGAAACGAATAGAAATAAAAAGCCCAACAATAGTTGGGCTTTAAAGTATGAATATGTAAATGACATTTTATCCAAATTTATCGTAGGCAATCATTTCTTTTTCTACGCCTAAATCATATAACATTTTGTCACAGGCATCAATCATCATGGGTGGGCCGCACATATAATATTCAATTTCTGTTGGGTCTTCATGATCTTTCAAAAAATTATCATGCAATACTTGATGGATAAAACCTTTTGGGCCCGTCCAATTATCTTCATCCATTGGTTCTGACAAGGCTACATTGTAACTAAAATTCGGATTATCATCTGCAAGCTTTTTAAATTCATCATCATAAAACATTTCTCTTAATGATCTTGCTCCATAATAAAAAGAAACTTTTCTTTTTGTTTTCTTTGTATGAAATAAATCAAAAATGTGGCTTCGCATAGGTGCCATTCCTGCACCACCACCTATAAAAACCATTTCATTTTCTGTATCTTTAGCAAAAAATTCACCAAATGGACCACTTACAGTTACCTTATCACCAGGTTTTAAATTAAAAATATAGGATGACCCCAACCCAGGAGGAACATCATTCCAAAGTGGAGGTGGGGGTGTTGCAATTCTAACATTTAGCATAACTATATTTCCCTCAGCAGGGTGGTTAGCCATAGAATAGCCTCGTACAATTTTTTCATCATTCTTTACGGATAAATCCCATATTTTGTATTTATCCCAATCTTCGTGATATTCTTTTTCAATATTAAAATCTTTAAATGGAATACTATCAAATTCTGGTATATCAATTTGAATATAGCCACCAGCTCTGAAATCTAAATTTTCTCCAGAAGGCAACTCCAGTACGAGTTCTTTAATAAATGTTGCCATATTTCCATTCGATCGTACCGTACATTCCCATTTCTTAATATTGAATATTTCATCAGGAATTTGAATTTTCATATCTTCTTTAACCTTCACTTGGCAAGCTAGACGCCAATGATCTCTAGCTGATTTTCTGTCGATATGATTTGTTTCTGTTGGCAATATGTCACCACCACCTTCAAATACTTGGCATTTACACATGGCACATGTACCACTACCTCCACATGCTGATGGTAAAAATATTTTTCCACCAGATAATGCGTTAAGTAAGGTTGATCCAGGGCGAGTGACTACATTTTTATCTGTATCTTGATTGATTTCAATTGAAACGTCACCCTGTGGTAACAGTTTGGACTCCGCAAAATTAAGAATCACCACAAGTATGATGATTAAACTTGTAAATACAATAACCCCTATAAGTGCTGTCATCATTATAAATTAATTCCTGAAAATGACATAAATGCTAATGAAAGTAACCCTGTTAACAACATAGTTATGCCTAATCCTCTTAACCCTTTTGGAACATTTGAATAACGTAATTTCCATCGAATAGCTGCCATCGAAGCAATCGCTAAAAACCACCCAATACCACTTCCAAAACCAAAAACAATTGATTCTGCTAAATTATAATTTCGTTCCACCAAGAATAGGCTCCCCCCCAATATGGCGCAATTGACAGCAATTAAAGGTAAAAATATTCCCAATGAATGATAAAGACTTGGCGTAAAACGATCCATAATCATTTCAACTAATTGAACCATAGCAGCAATAACAGCAATGAATGCAATGAAATTCAAATAGCTTAAATCTACATCTGGTAATCCTGCCCAAGCTAATGCGCCCGCTTGCAAAAAATAGTGGTGAATCGCCCAGTTAACCGGAGCTGTTATCGTAAGAACAAAAACAACAGCAAATCCTAACCCAATAGATGTTTCTACTTTTTTGCTAATTGCCAAGAAGGAACACATTCCTAAGAAATATGCTAACAAAATATTTTCAACAAATATCGCTTTAGCTGCCAAAGAGAGATAATGTTCAATCATATTAATTCTCCTCTTCTATCCCTGAAACAATTCTTTGCACCCAAACGATGAGTCCTAGAATAATGAATGCTCCAGGCGCTAAATTCATTAATCCCATATTAGAATAACCCATATCGTATAACGATTGAGGGATGAGCTGGATTCCATAAACTGAACCACTTCCCAATAATTCCCTAAAAAAGGCTACAAGTATAAGGATTAATCCATAACCAAGCCCATTGCCCAAGCCATCAAGAAAAGATTTTCCAGGTGGATTTTGCATTGCAAATGCTTCCGCACGTCCCATTACAATACAATTTGTAATAATAAGACCAACAAAAACAGATAGCTGTTTGCTAATATCATATAAATAAGCTTTTAATATTTGGTCTGTCAATATAACCAACGAGGCAATGACAGTTAATTGTACTATAATTCGAACTTTTCCAGGAATCCATTTCCTCAACATGGCAATAATAACATTGCTTAAACTTAAAACAGCAACAACCGCTAACGTCATCACAACTGCTGTATCCATCTTAACAGTGACGGCCAAAGCAGAACAAATGCCTAATACTTGTGTCGCAATTGGATTATTATTAACCAACGGATCTTGGAGAACTTGTTGCGATTTTTTACTCAATAGACTCATTATTGGGATTGCCTAATATTTTGAAAGTATGGATCATACTTTTTCAATTCACTTTTTAAAAATATATTTAATCCTTTAGTGGTCATTGTCGCACCAGATACACCATCTACTTGGTGGTAATATTCGGGTGACGTTGGATCTGCTTCGCCTTTAACAGCTTGAATACTTACAAGCGCACCCTTATCGTCTACGATTTTTTTTTGCTTATAATTATCAGTAAACCATTTTTTTTCTATTTCACCACCCAATCCTGGTGTTTCTCCATGTTGATAAAAGGTGATACCTTTCACTGTTTCACCATCGGGTTTTAAGGCGAGATAGCCATACAATGTTGACCACAATCCTTTCCCAGATATTGGAATAGCGTACCCTTCGATTTTATTTCCCATCTTTTGCATAAATACTGGAAATTGATTATCTATATTTTCGATCGATTCTGATGAAATATTTTCCAATATAGCCCCAGTTTTATCAACAACAATTGGGACAACAATTTTTTCATATTGTGCTTTTATTTCATCTGGTGTGAATTTTTCACCTTTAGGTTGGATATTGAGAGCAATAAGAATATTTTTCTTAATATCTAATTCAACATTAAGAAGTTGTTTCTCTTTAAGCGATGTAGCAGCAATTGATAATAAAAAACCAAGGACAACTGTAATAGCAGCTGTAAATAAAACTGTGTATGAATTACTTCGCATAACGCGCCATTCGTTTATTTATATTTCCTTTAATAATATAATAATCTATTAACGGAGAAAACGCATTTAAAAATAAAATTGCTAACATTGTTCCTTCAGGATATGCCGGATTTATAGATCGAATAATAATGGTCATGACACCAATCAGGATACCATAAATCCATCGACCTTTATTTGTCTGTGAAGCAGATACAGGATCTGTAGCCATAAAAACGATACCAAATAGAAAACCACCCATAACAAGATGATATTCAGCGGGTAAAGATAACATGGTATTATTTGAATAGGATGCTAATCCATTTGTTAACCAAGCAGTGGCAACTAATCCTAATACACCGCCGACCATTATCCTCCAGGATGCTACTTTTGTAAGAATCAAAAATCCTGCACCGAGTAATATTAAGATTTTACTCGTTTCTCCAATGGATCCTGGAATCCACCCAATAAACATATTCCACCAACTGAAATCAAATTGAGAAAAAGAATCAAGTAACTGCTTTGCATTTCCCCCTTCAACTGAAGCAGGTATAGATAATCCAGTAGCTCCGGAGTATCCGTCTACACCAGAAACCCAAACTTTATCTCCTGAGATTGCTCCTGGATAAGCAAAAAATATAAAAGCACGTGCAGTTAATGCTGGATTAAAAATGTTATACCCCGTACCTCCAAAAATCTCTTTTCCAATAACAACACCAAATGATGTTGCAATAACTAACTGCCATAACGGTATTGTTGGAGGAACAATTAATGGAATCAAAAACCCCGTTACGAAAAATCCTTCATTTACATCATGTTTTCTGACAGATGCAAAAAGGACTTCCCAAAAACCACCTGTGATAAATGTTACAAGAAATATTGGAATAATTGTATTTATGCCAATCCATAAATTTTCATTCCATGTTCTAGTTATATTTTGTGCAATACTTGATTGGACTCCGATGTTAATTGCACCAAATATATATAATGGTAATAATGCAAAAACGACTAAAATCATTACTCGCTTAATATCCACACTGTCTCGAATATGTGGAGCTTGATTTGTTTTTTTGTTGGTATTATACATACCAACATCCACAGCTTCCCATAATGGATACAATTTCTCTAAAGCACCACCTTCTTCAAAAACAGGTGCCATTTTATCCATCACATTTCGAAGAGCTTTCATAATTATCCTTCTGCCTCAACCATATCTAACCCTGATCGTATAATAGCTGATAATTCTATTTTACTTGGACAAGCAAAACTGCATAATGCAAAATCTTCAGGATCACATTCAATTATCCCTAATTGTTCCATTTCTTCAATATCTTTAGCAATAATACTTCTAAATAATGCAATGGGCATAATATCCATCGGTAAAACATTTTCCCACGCATCTATTGGCACTAATGCTCTTACACCACCATTTATACTTGAGTCAAAAGGGAATGATTGAGCCCCATTTTTAAAATAGGCATTAGTTAGAGAATAACGTGTAGTACTTGATCCCGGTTTCAACCAGCCTAAAAATTCTCGCTCATCAGATTCAGGAATTATAGTAATTGCACTATCATAGAATCCAATAAATCCATCCCTCGAAGACTGAACACCCGTTAATACATTGCCTGATATTATCCTAGACTGCCCATCTTTAAAATTATCGTGAATCAAGGTGTTTATAGATGAGCCTATTCGTGCCTTAATATGAGTTGGCGCCTTAACCATTGGACCAGCAACGGAAACAACTATTTCAGGATTGTAAGACCCCGTTAAAAATAAATCTCCAATTGTTGCAACATGCTGTGCATCAATTGTCCAAATAATTTTTTCGGGCTTCAAAGGTGAAATATGGTGGATTTGAATTCCAACATTCCCAGCCGGGTGAGGTCCTGATATATGATTAATTTCACAATTATTTATATGACTCAATACAGTTTCATTAGGAACAGTAAGGTATGTTTTACCCTTTGTTAATTGTGACAACGCATCAATACCAGCTTGAAAAGATTCTAACCGTTCTAATAGCGCTAATTCAAGATTAACAGCTAATGGTGCTGTATTCAATCCAGAAATAAATATAGCATCAGGCAATCGATCTGGATTTGGGATTTTATTAAAGGGTCTTTGGCGAATCATCGGAAATAGATTTCCATCTATAATTCGGTTTTTAACTACATCTGCCCCCAGTGAATGTATGGCTTCGGAATCATATGATTGACCTATAATTTTTTCTTCTTCCCGGTCTATCTCAATTATTATGTTATCTATCACTCGCCTTGGGCCATATTGTATAGATTTAATTGTACCAGCACCGGGTGATGCCCATTTGATTGTTGGATTATTTTTATCAAAAAATAAAGCAGCGCCCAATTGAACAGAGTCACCTTCTTTAACCAAAAGTTTTGGCTTGATAGATTTAAATGTGTTGGGTTGTATTGAGATACGGGAAGGTATTTTTCCTGCGATTATTTCATCTGCAGGTAAACCAGCTATTCGGATATTGTAACCCTTTTTAATTCGTATTCGTGACATCAGTATAAACAGCTAAAATCGCATATAAAATTACAAAATTTGTGTGAAGAAATGGAAAGAATTTTCAACCCATTTTATGACCGGCTGCCAGTAAACACCCAATAATAAAGATGGGATTGCCGTGACTAACAAAAGGCCTAATATCGGTTGGTTTGGGGATTCTATTGATTCGGATTTTTCACCTTCAAGAAACATCACTTTAACAACTTTAAAATAGTAATACAATGATATAACGCTGTTGAAAGCACCAAAAAATGCTAACCAGTAAAATTGGCTCCCCGCTTTGATGACTGATGCGAAAATATAAAATTTACCAATAAATCCCGCTGTCGGCGGTAGCCCAGTTAAGGATACCATAAAAATAGTCATAACAATGCCTAGTATTGGCATATTCCATCCAAGACCACTATAATCTTCAAATGTTTCACTTCCTGTCCTATTCTTGACATAAAGCACAACAAAAAATGCACCTAAATTCATAAATAAATACATTACAAGATATATCATTATTGCTTGAATCCCATCAGAAGAAAGAACGGGTAATGCCATAAGCATATAACCTGCATGGGCCACACTAGAGTAAGCTAACATGCGTTTTATACTTTTTTGTTGAAGAGCAACCAAATTTCCTAAGGTCATCGTTGCGACTGCTAATACAGCAATTATTTGTGGCCAAGGTAGTTCGGTATTTGTTAAAAATCCATAACCTTCTAAAGCAACTCCATCTCCCATCACTTGATGAAAAAACCGGATAAATAACGCCAAACCTCCTGCCTTTGGAGCAACAGATAAAAATGCAGTAATGGTTGTCGGCGCACCTTCATAAACATCTGGAGTCCAAAAATGAAATGGAACCATAGAAATTTTATAACCAAACCCAACGAGAATCATTACAATAGCTATGACAAAAATTAAATTAAAATCTCCGCCACCGCCAACAAGCTGATTTTGAATTTCAAAAAAATTAGTACTACCTGCAATTCCATAAATAAGACTCATTCCGTACAACATTACTCCCGATGAAAAAGCACCATATATAACATACTTTAATGCTGATTCATTGGACCGTTGATCATTTTTTAAATATCCAGATAATATAAATGACATAATTGAAACAACTTCTAATGACAAATAAACAGAAATCAAATCAACCGACGACACCATTAAAAAAAGCCCAAATACTAAAATCCCCAACAGGGAATAATATTCACCTTGACTATACCCATCTAATTCGCTGTTTTGTTGGCTTGCTATGATGACAAGCGCAGTTGCTCCAATAATGAGTAATTTGAAAAATTGCGCAAATGGGTCTAATACAATTGCATCCATAAATAATGTTGTTGTTCGATTATCTTGCATCATGATAGCGATGCTTGACAATAAAAGGCCCCCAAATACAAACCACCCTACATTCGGAGATTTTTCTTTCGGCAAAAACAAATCATAAATAATGGCACCTAAAATAGTTACCGTTAGGATGAGCTCAGGCCAGTAAAGAGATAAACTTTGAAGATTATTCATATCAATTCGCCCGGTTTACAATCCAGCAATTGGTGACCCAGATGCAACCATTTCAATAATCAAATTCAAGGTTGATTTAACAAGATTTAAAAAAGGCGCTGGATAAACACCTAGAATAACAGTAATAATTGCTAATGGAATCACCGTAAATAATTCTCTACTATTAATTTCAGGTAGGTCTGAATATTTATCATTCAACTTTCCGAAAAATATGCGTTGGAATGCCCACAGGAAATATGCTGCATTCAGTAATATCCCAATCGTCGATGCTATAACAATTCCTTTAAATACTGGAAAGGCACCAATAAAACACATTGCTTCACTGATAAAACCGGAGAAGCCGGGTAATCCTAAACCAGCAAAAAATGCTAATGCTGTTATCCCCGTGTATACCGGCATTTGAGATGCAAGTCCACCAAACCCATTAATTTCTCTATGATGCGCTCTGTCATAAATAACTCCTACTAAAATGAAGAGCATGGCTGATATTGTTCCATGATTAAACATTTGGAAAACTGCGCCAGCTAATCCCGCTTGTGCAGCTGTTGTATTTGCACCATTTGCAGAACCTGCAGCAATGACAGCTGCCATACCAATAAGAGAATATCCCATATGGTTAATACTAGAATAAGCAACAAGCTTCTTTAAATCAGTTTGCGCTAAGGCACACAATCCACCCCAGACAACATTAATTAACCCCAAGAATGCAAGTGCACCTGCAAACCACCAAACACCATCCGGCATTAATCCATAATTCAATCTAAGAATTCCATAAACACCCAGTTTTAATAAAATCCCAGCTAATAGAACAGAAATAGCAGTTGGCGCCTCTACGTGAGCTAATGGTAGCCAGGTATGAAATGGGAAAACAGGTACTTTTATTGCAAAACCAATAAATAATAAAACCCAAATAACCTTAATAGCACTCATGCCCCACCACATGACACCAGATAACATTTCAGGTGCATTTTGAATTAAAACTTGAATATCAAATGTTTGACCACATGTAAAATAAAGACCTAAAATTCCTATTAGCATTAAAACAGAGCCAAATAATGTATATAGGAAAAATTTAATTGCAGCATATTCACGTTGCGGACCACCCCAAATACCTATTAAGAAATACATGGGCAATAACATGACTTCCCAAAATATATAGAATAGAAAGAAATCCATAGACACAAAAACGCCCATTATTCCTGTATCTAATAATAAGAATAATGCAAAATATCCTTTAACTGCATGGTCTATTTTCCAACTAACAAATATACCGATGAAACATAATAAAGCTGTTAAAATCACCATTGGAAGACTTAAACCATCAACACCCAATATATAGGATATATTAAATGATGGAATCCAATCAGCTCTTTCTACGAATTGCATACCCGCTTCCGATGGATCAAATTTTGACCACAGGACTATTGCTAGTACAAGCTGAATGCCTGTCGCTAAGGCTGCCATCCATTTAATTTCTTTGGTTCTATGCCTTGGAATAAGAGCTATCCCTAATAGCCCCAATACCGGCAACCAAACTAATAGACTCAATAAATTTGATTCCATAATTACCTCAATAAAATCCTTTTAAACTGCTTGTATAATAATCATCAGAATTGCACCCGCTAAAACGTAAAGAATATAATTTTGGATGCGACCTGTTTGAATGTTTCGTAATGAATGACCTACATTTTTTGCAGAACGCCCTACACCGTCTACTAGGCCTTGGTCAATGCCGTCATAATCAAATTTTCCAGAAATATCAGAAAGCCAAGCTGTGACTTTTCCAAAACCGTTGATGAAATATTTATCATATAATTCCCAATCGAAATAAGCTACTTTATTAGCCAGCTTCATCAATGGTTGATAAAGAAAACGATCATAATTTTCATCAAAATAAAACTTATTAAGACTTAATTTATAAAGCGGTCCTGAATTTTTTGCCCATGTGTCTGCGGAAAGCGATTTTTTCAAATACATTAAACCTGCCAACAAAATACCAAATCCCGCAACAGAGAGAGAGAGTATCATAGCAGGCATATGTGCATGGTGAGCATGTTCCGCAATTTCATGAGCTGAGATATTCCCAGGAACAAATGAATCTTTTGCAACAATTAAATCAGTAAACCACCCGTGTGTAGAAAATGGATTAAAGTATGGTAAGGTGTAAAATACAAAAATACTTAATGTACCCAACAATACAAGAGGTCCCGTCATTTCACGAGGAGATTCATGTATATCACTATAAATTTCTGGCATTTTTGATTGTCCATAAAATGTCATAAAAATCATTCTAAACATATAAAAGGCAGTCATAGCTGCTGCACCAAATCCGAATAATGGCAATAGGAAATGTTGAGGATGATGTTGAGCAAACGATAATGTTCCACCCAATATTGCATCCTTAGATAAAAACCCTGAAAAGAAGGGTACACCTGCAATGGCTAATGTACTGATGGTCATGCTCCAAAAAGTAATGGGCATTTTTTCTTTAAATCCGCCCATATTTCGCATATCTTGGGGGTCTGTTTCATGATCATGTTTTTTATGCAGTGCATGGTGCATGGAATGAATTACACTACCACTTCCATAAAAAAGGTTTGCTTTAAACATAGCATGAGTTAATAAATGGAAAAATGCAGCTGTATAAACACCTGTCCCTACAGCTAATATCATATACCCTAACTGACTAACCGTACTATATGCTAAAACTTTTTTAATGTCATTTTGTGTTAAAGCTATCGTTGCAGCGAAAAATGCAGTAAATCCACCAATATATGCGATAAAGGTTAATGCGCCAGGAGTCATCAAAGGGAAAAGGCGAACTGATAAATAAACACCAGCAGCAACCATTGTTGCAGCATGCATTAATGCCGAAACTGGTGTAGGCCCTTCCATGGCATCTGGCAACCAAATATGAAGTGGAAATTGAGATGATTTACCCATGGCTCCGGCAAACAAACAAATTCCTGCAAAAGTTAATGTAACTCCTTCTATCGAACCGAGGGCAACACCATCAAATATATCTGTAAAAGCAAATGAACCCACAGCAGTGAAAACGGTCATAATTCCAATGAAAAAGCCAATATCCCCAACCCGATTTGTTAAAAAAGCTTTTTTTGCTGCATCAGCTGCGGACTCTTTCTCAAACCAATGACCAATCAATAAATAAGAACTAACACCTACTAATTCCCAAAATATATACATAGAAACCAAATTATTAGCAAGCACAATTCCATTCATACTAAAAGTGAATAATCCTAAATAGGCAAAATATCGAGAATAACGAATATCACCTTCTAAATATTTTATAGAGAAAATATGTGTACAACTTGATATTAAGGCCACAACTAACAACATTATAATGGTTATGTTATCTACTAAGAATCCGAGGCGGATTTTAAAATCTCCTAAATCCATCCACATAAAGGATGCTTCATGTTTTAAATTTGGATCATATTGCGCCAACATGGATATAAACATATATCCCGCTAATAGTAATGTAATTAGAATTGCAGAAATAGAAACCCAATCACCTTGGCGCGGTAACCGCTTACCTATAAATATTTGAATAGTAAATGCCAATAAAGGCAAAAACAAAATAGCTAAACTTGAATTGATATAAATATTATCCATTATTGCTTCAACCTAGATGCATCATCCACATTAACTGTTTGCATTGAATTGTAAATTGTAATAATAATCGCCAAGGCGACAGCTGCTTCTGCAGCGGCTAAAACAATTACGAATAGTGAAAAAACATGTCCACTCACATTCATACCACCAAACCGTGAAAAGGCAACAAAATTAATATTAGCCGCATTTAGTATTAGTTCAACACCCATTAAAACAGCAATACCATTCCGCCGAGTAATAACACCAAAAATACCTAAAGAAAATAAAATGGCAGAAATATATAGATAATTGACTAGCTGGTCCATTATTCTTCCTTCCTTGATAGCATAGCTGCACCAATTAGCGACCCCAATAAAAGAATGGATGCTACTTCAAATGGAAGTAAATATTTAGTCATCAGTAATGTACCAACCGTTCTTACCGTTTCGGTTGGTTCAGTTGCCCCTATTTGAAGCCACGGAGCATTTCCCAATGAAGATGCTAAGAATAATAGGAAAATAGCCACAACAAAAGCACCCATTTTTCTCTGCACATTGGTTTGCGAAATTTTAACTGATTCAATTTTATGGGTTAACATAATACCAAATATAATTAGGACAAGAATTCCGCCAATATAAACCATCACTTGGATACCAGCCATAAAGTCTGCCCATAAGAAAATATATAAGCCAGCTACACCTAGCAAAGTAAATAACAGTGCAATAGCAGAATAAATGAGTTGACCCGAAAAAACAACCATTCCCGCTGAAACGACGGTTATGCCAGCTACGAGCCAAAATGCTAGTTCAGACATTACGCTTCCACCTTCGGTTCTTTTGGTGCTTTAATTTTCACCATTTTTTCTTGTGTCCCTTTTTTAGCAAACCTATAGATTAAATCTGATCGATCATATTCAGAAAATTCATAATCAAGATGATGTCTATCTGCATTTGGGCCGCCTGTCATAAAAATACATTCTTCTGGGCATGGGTAGGTACATAGATTACAATAGCAACATTCTGTCATATCAATATCAAATCGAGTAACAACCATAGCTTTTTTTGAACCGTTAGACGTAATTCCAACGTGCCCAACTTCTTGTATATCTTCACCGCGGACATCCGCTTTTACAGTCTCAATATGAATACAACTTACCGGGCAGGCTCTCATACATTTCAAACACCCAATACAATCATTAATGTCTACAGTTAAACGTGATCGTATCACATTATAATCATCATGATTAAATCCAATATTACGTTCGGGCCGTGGCCATTTTTCTTCAGGATATTGTAAGGTTACATTGTTCTTTTTGATTTTCATCATGTGAACCCATGTAATACCAAACCCAGTTAAAAGCGTTGTAATTGTTTCCCAAATATTTTGAAAATATCTCGTCATAACATTACCCAAAAATTAGGGTCCAAATTCCTACACCAAATATGTTAAAAAGAGCAATAGGGAGTAAATATTTCCAACATATGTCCATTAATTGGTCAACTCGTAACCTCGGGAACGTCCACCGAACCCACATCATTACAAAAACTAAAACTAATATTTTTGATATAAACCAAAAAACACCCCAGCCTGGTGAATTCAAATATCCGGGAATTGGGCTTTGCCATCCTCCAAGAAATGCAGCAGCAGCAACACCATTTACAACTAGCATATTGGCATATTCACTTAAGAAAAAGAATGACCAACGCATGCCAGAATATTCTGTATGGAACCCGCCAACTAATTCCGATTCTGCTTCAGGAATATCAAAAGGCGTTCTATTTGTTTCGGCAATGGCAGCAATGAAATAAATTATAAATGCAATAAATGAAAATGGGCTTGAAAATACAATCCAGTCAAACAAGCCACCTGATTGATATTTAATAATCCCTTGCATACTTAATGTACCGGTAAGCATTATAACTGTAACTAAGGATAATCCAGCCGGGATTTCATAACTAATAATTTGCGCCGCAGAACGCATACCGCCATATAAGGACCATTTATTATTTGATGACCATCCCGCAAGAATGAGACCGATTACACCAAATGAACTCACAGCAAGAATATAAAAAATACCAATATTCATGTCTGCTACAATGATTGATTCTCCAAATGGAAGCGCAATGACTGCAATAAAAGCACCTACAAAAATAATGAAGGGTGCCATAATAAATAATTTTCTATCTGCTAACTTGGGTATAATGTCTTCTTTTGAAATTAATTTTAATGCATCTGCAACTGTTTGGAGCATTCCCCATTTCCCGGCATGAAGCCCTACTCCTTGCCCCATGGGCCCCACACGATCTTGCATAAAGGCAGATACTTTTCTTTCAGCGTATACTAGAACAATGGCATTTACAGCAATTACGAGAAAGAGCGTTAAAGCAGGAATTAAAATAGCCAATAAAAGCAATAAACCATTCCCACTTAAAAATGGAATCGATTCATTAAGCCAATCGTATAGAAGATCGACTGTCATCGATCAATTTCCCCTAGTACAATATCTAAACTTCCCAGAATAGCAATCACGTCTGACAACATCCACCCTTTTGAAATTTTATTCAGCACACTTAAAGATGTAAAAGCAGGTGAACGCATTTTTAATCTGTATGGTTTAGGTTTACCGTCGCTTGTAATATAAAAAGCTAAGTCACCACGTGGACTTTCGGTTCTCTTATAGATAGATCCTTTTGGTGGTCTAATTTTTTTAGGAATTGCTTGATGCACATCACCTTCTTTTGGTAGACCTTTAAGTGCTTGTCGAAGAATTTTAACGCTTTCTTCAATTTCCCTCATTCGTACCCAATACCGATCCCAACAATCACCAACTGTACCTAACTCACCTTTTCCTACTGGAACATCAAAATCAAATCTATCATAGATGGAATAGGGTTCATCTTTTCGAATATCCCACTTAACACCCGAACCGCGCAAATTCGGACCCGTGACACCATAATTGATGGCAACATCAGTTGGTAATACGCCTACATCAGCAGTTCGCTCTATAAAAATTTTATTATATGTTAATAAATTATTGTATTCTGAAACTTGTGGTTCAAAATAATCTAAAAATTGGTAAGCCGTTTCAACAAAGCCTTTTGGTAAATCATGCGATACACCACCTACCCAAATATAATTATAAAGGAGTCTTGCCCCGCAAACCATTTCAAACATATCTAAAATACGCTCTCTATCACGGAACATATATAGAAACGGTGTAAAAGCACCCACATCCAATCCATATACTCCTAGCGCTAATAAATGACTTGCAATACGGTTGAATTCTGAAACAATGACTCGAATATATTCTACTTTTTCTGGGACTTTGATTTCCATCAATTCTTCGACAGTTACCGCATAACCTAAATTATTATTCATGGATGCAATATAATCGCAACGATCAGTATAAGGAATGACCTGTTCATAGGTAACATTTTCACAATGTTTTTCAAAGGATCGATGGAGATATCCAATGACCGGATATATGTCAGAAACAACTTCACCATCCGTCTTTACTTTCAATCGTAGGACTCCATGCGTACTTGGATGTTGCGGCCCAATATTTAGGACCATTTCTTCGCCGTGAATTACTCCCATTCTTCTTTCACTTTTGGTATTGCAATCCCATGGTAGGTCTGCTGCGTTTCATAATCTTTTCTTAAGGGAAAACCTTCCCAATCATCCGGTAATAACATACGTTTTAAATTTCGATGGCCTTCAAAAACAATCCCTACCATATCATAAACTTCCCGCTCAAACCAATCCCCAATTCTCCATATTTGTTCAATGGAATATATTTTTGGATTATCAATGGAAACAGGAATTCGAATTTCTATCGCATGGCGAAGATTCATGGAATGAAAATTATACCGAGATTCTAAAACGCCTTCACCCATATCAATTCCAGTGATGCATTGCAATGAATCAAATTGAAGTGTTTCATCATTTCTTAATGACTTAGAAACAGCATCCCAAGCATCCGGATTCACATAGATACATTCTTCCAAATCGCCATCTTGCGAAATAATGGATCCTGGGATTTTTTTCTCTAAATATGCAGATACAATTTGATTAGTTGAATGATTCTCTTCTACAGGTTTTTCAATTTCGCCTTTTGGGGTCTCTGCCCCAACACCAGACTCTTTAGCTGCTTTTTTAGCTTTATGTAATGCTGCCTTTGCTTTAGATCGGGTTACACGATCCGCTATGCCATTAATTGCATCCATATCTCCTTGGAGGCCTTTTTCTACTGCATCTGCTATTAACTTATTTCGATCGTCAGTCATGAATCTATTTTGGTAAGGGGACGTTCATTTTGAATTTTTTCTTGAAGTTTAAGTAACCCTTCAATGAGCGCTTCCGGGCGAGGTGGACAACCAGGTACATACACATCAACCGGCACAACTAGGTCAACCCCTTTAAGTACATGATAGCCATGTTGCCAATAAGGACCACCGGACGTAGCGCAACTTCCCATTGCAATTACATATTTGGGGTCAGCCATTTGCTCATATAATTTTTTTACTCGTAAAGCCATTTTCATAGTTACAGTTCCTGCAACAATCATAATATCAGCTTGGCGGGGAGATGAACGTGGCATCATTCCTATTCGTTCCAAATCGTGACGACTTGCTGCAGTTGCCATCATTTCAATCGCACAGCAAGCAAGGCCAAATTGGAAATACCAAGGAGACGTTGAGCGTGCCCACCCTAATAATTTATCCAATTTTTCTACAACAATATTGTCCTGAAATTTATGTTCCAGTACGCCCATCTAGGCTTTCTCCTCCAACTTGATTTTCCGATATCGGCCGCTACCATACGGAACTTTTAGTTTCACCCAATCTAAATCTGTTTTTACCCACACATAGGCAAGTCCTACAACGAGGATCACCAAGAATATTCCCATTTCTACAAAAGCCAATAAACCCAATTCTTTAAAGACAACTGCCCACGGAAATAAGAAGACAACTTCTACATCAAAAATAAGAAAAATGAGAGCAATGACATAAAAACGAATATTAAATTGGAGCCAAGCATTCCCTTCTGCTTCTTCTCCACATTCGTAGGTATCTAATTTTTCAAAAGATTTTTTGGATGGTGCAATCAGCTTTTGAACCAAAAGCGGGACGCCTACCATCACGATGCCCAATAGGGCTGCTATTAAAATTGTTCCAAAGTCGCGGTACATATATGAATATTGATCAATTCAAGGCGGTGAATTTAGACTCCCCTTTTTCATACGTCAATGAGAACTTGCACTATATTGTCTCAATTTTAATTTTCTCATTGAATTGTTACAATGAAACACCATTTTGTTCAATTGGGTCTATTAATACATTTTGATTCCAAGGTGCAACACTGTCTAATTTTATGCATGTCTTTTATGAATAAAATTGTTGCTTCATCTCTACCTTTCTTACCACAATGGTTTGCAAAACCATTTGCCACACCCTATGTTGCTGGCGAAACGTTTGATGAGGCTAAATCACATATTCGCGCATTAAATGAAAAAGGATTTAAAACAACAATTGATATTTTAGGAGAACATGTATTAGATCAACAGCAAGCAAGATCAATCACCCAACACTATTGTGATTTATATCATTATATAAGTGAAGAAAATTTAGATTGTAATGTATCTGTTAAACCAACACATATTGGTTTAGATATTTCTCTTGCAGAAGCTATGGCTAATGTTCATCGAATAACAAAAGCCGCTAAGGATACAGATAATTTTTTAAGACTGGATATGGAAAATTCACCATTTACTGATGCAACACTTGAACTTTATAGTCATTGTATAAATATTCATCCTAAGTCTGGTGTTGTATTTCAAGCATATTTGCATCGGAGTTTTGAAGATGTTAGAATACATATGTCATCCCAGTTTAATGCGAGAATATGTAAGGGCATTTATAAAGAGTCAGAAACAATTGCATACCAACATAATTATGAAATTGTTGAAAATTTCATCCGGCTCGCCCAAACAATTTTGAAGAATTCGGGTTATTGTGCCATTGCCACTCACGATATTGATCTCATTGATACACTAGTGTCATGGATTGAAGATAACCATATTCCAATACATCGTTTTGAATTTCAAGTGCTTTATGGTGTACCTATGAGTGGAAAACTTGAAGCGTTATTATCAAAAGGATATACCGTACGAATATATGTCCCATTTGGATCTGCTTGGTTTGATTATTCAATCAGACGACTAAAAGAGAATCCCAGCATTTTAGGATATGTTATAAAAAATTTATTTAAACAAAAATGAAAGATATCCCTCATGAATGAATCAAAAACATATGAATCTATTTTTAGCATGAAAACAATTGCTGTAGTTGGCATGTCTCCAAAACCAGAACGCCCAAGCCATTTTGTAGCATTATACTTGAGAGATCAAGGATATACTATCATTCCTGTCAATCCGGGGCAAAAAGAAATAGCAGGTGAAGTATGCTACCCTTCTTTAAGAGATATTCCAGTGGAAGTGGACGTAGTCGATGTATTCAGAAGTCCGGAATTTGTCGGACCAATCGCAGATGCTACAGTGGAAATCGGTGCGAAAGCCTTATGGCTTCAAGATGGTGTTATTAACGAAGAAGCCGCCCAAATTGCTGAAGATTCAGGATTACTTGTCATTATGAATGATTGCATGATGAGAAAACATAGACAGCTACATTAATCCATGGAAAAAGAAAATATAAACACCAGATACTTTATTGATTTAGAATTAGAAACTATGACTTTAATCCATTGGGGATTCGCCCAAAAAGATATTCCTAAAATTCAAAAAAGTTTCACCCCTAATTGCCATCGAATATTTTTAACAAAAGGGCAGAATAATAAATTATTAAAAGTGATAATTGATTAACTTTATTATTTATCGCCTCGTTGTCCCCAGCCCATTTTAGTCCTTAACGTTTTAAAATACGATTCAGACCCAACGTCAATTAATTGAATCAACTTTTCACCACGTTGAATTTGAATTAAATCGGAAGGAAACATTTCTTCATGAACCTGCCCATCTGCAGTAACAATAAATGGTTGATTTTGCTCAATAACCCGTATTTCAATTGCAGATTGATCAGAAACAACCAACGGCCTTGCAGTCAACGAATGTGGGGAAATAGGTGTAATTACAATTGTATTCACATCCGGTGCCATGATAGGGCCTCCTGCAGATAAAGAATAAGCTGTTGATCCCGTAGGCGTAGCAACAATCAGTCCATCTGCGTGATAATTACCCACAAACATTTTATTCACCTTTACTTCAATAGACATAATTCGATGTGTTTGAGAATTCCGAACAACAAAATCATTCAGGGCATAATGAGATATAGATTCTGATTCTTTTTGGAGTATGCCTTTTAGAATTGATCTTTGATCAATTGAATAATCACCTGCCATCACCTGCGTTAAACGATCCTTCACATTATTTTCCTCAACTTTGGCTAAAAAACCTAAGTTCCCCAAATGTATCCCAAGAATAGGCAAGGATGATTGTTGAACAGCTCTAGCTGCTGAAAGGAGAGTTCCATCACCACCCATTACCAACAATAAATCAAGCTTATTTAAATCTTCAGGTTGTTCGATGAAATACATTTGCTCTGAGAAAGAAGATGGACTAACATCTCGAATACGAGTGGTTAAATAAGGTGTACCATTATTTTCTTTAATCCACTCAATCAGTGGTTTTAATAATGACCAAAATTGGGGCTTATCTGTATTTCCCCATATACCAATTGATTTAGCTGGCGCCATTAGCCTTCATTTCATCGTCGGGTAAATTTCCCGATAATTCTTCAATTTTTTGTTCAGCTGAATGGAGCTGATCTTTACAAAAAGATAGTAATGTCATTCCTTCTTCAAATAAAGTTAAACTTTCTTCTAAACTTTCATCTCCCGATTCCATTTTTTCTACAATAGCCTCTAACCGCTGGAGTGCTTCTTCAAAATGTGCGGGTTTTTGCTGATCAGTCATATGTGAATTTACCTTATGTTTTTGTACCTAATTAGAGTGATTTTTCTATAATCTTTAGCCATCAATATTTTGTTTTTTCTCAGCTTCATAATGCCCATCCCCAGTTTGAATATTGAATAAATCACCACTTTCTAAATCTTTATTTGATCGTACAATTTGCCCATCTTTTCGTGTAGCAATCGAGAATCCTCGATGTAATACAGATGTTGGATTTAAAGATATTAAATGCTTTTCAATATTTCCTATTCCTGCATGTAATGACGATTGCTTTGTCGTGATTGCAAATTCAATTTGATGGTAAAGTCGATTCAGGCTATCTTTATTTCGTTGAATTCGTCGAGAAGGATCTTGAAGCTTAAGACGATTTTCTAAAGAATCACATTCTTGCCATTTTTGTAACACTTTTTGTGAGACCCTCAGTTTGATTGCATTTAATTGATTTTCACTTAACGATATTATTTCCTGAGTTGTTATGCTAGCTAACTCTGCTGCCGCTGATGGTGTGGGCGCTCGTAAATCTGCTACTAAATCTGAAATAGTAATATCAACTTCATGCCCAACCGCAGAAATAATCGGAATTGAACTTTCATAAATTGCTCGTGCAACAATATCTTCATTAAAGGCCCATAAATCCTCTAACGAACCGCCTCCACGTCCAATAATGAGAACATCTATATCCTGACGGTCTTGAAATGCTTTTATCCCCTGAACAATATCTTCTGCTGAGCCAACGCCTTGAACTTTTGTAGGACGAACAACAATGGATATGTGTGGTGCACGTCTACCAAATACTTGAATCATATCTTTTAAGGCGGCTCCCGTACCAGATGTTACAATTCCAACTTTTTTTGGTAATTTGGGTAATGGTTTTTTATGGACTTGATCGAAAAGCCCTTCAGCTTGAAGCTCTTTTTTTAACGCTTCAAAGGCTAAATATAATGTACCAACCCCTGCCGGCTCTAATTGGCGAACGGATAATTGATATTGACCTCTCTTCTCATAAACAGAAATAGCACCCGACGCAATTACTTGCATCCCTTCTTCCGGCTTAAAACGGACATATTGATTATACCCTCGAAAAAAGGTGCATTTTATTTCTGCTCGATGATCTTTGAGCGTAAAATACATATGGCCTGAACTATGGTGGTGAAAATTTGAAATTTCTCCAGTAATCCATGTTTCAGAAAATTCCCCTTCTATCAGTGATTTTATCCGCTTCGTAAGTTCCGAAATAGATAACGGTTTTAGATCCATGTGCATAGGGGAAATTACAGATTATGATGGATGATCAAAAAAATTCTGTTATACTTGAAGGAAATGCGACCCATAGTAAATGAGTCGCACCCTCAAATGGAAGAACGATTATTTGTTCTTTTTCTTATGTCTATTAGCGCGTAAACGTTTTTTCCGTTTATGGGTATTCATTTTGCGCTTTTTGCGTTTTTTTCCGCAGGGCATAAATTTCCTCTTTTACTTGTTTATTAATTCATTTACGCGTGATCGCATCATTTTTGAAGGTTTAAAAGTTGGAACATATCTTTCCGGTAGATAAATCGCTTCTCCTGTACCGGGATTCCGAGCTTTTTTTGGCATTCGGTGTTTTACTCCAAACGTGCCAAACCCACGCAATTCTACGCGTTCGTTATTGGCTAATGCGTCTACAATTGTAGACATGACACCGTTCATAATTGTTTCTGTTTCTACTTTGGTTAACCCTGTAGCATTTGAAACAATATCAACGATTTCTTGTTTTGTCATGATGAACTCCTCCTTGGTTTGGAGATTATCCTTCTTTGACCCATATGGTCAATTTTTGCCCTGGATGAATGATATATGATCCATATCGTAAATTATTCCAGCGTCTAATTTTTCCCGCTTGCGTCCGGTGATCATCTGCAATCTGTCCAAGAGTATCGCCTCGTCTAACTGTATAAACCATTTTATAATGCCCAGGAGGTCCTCCATTCTGAGAGCTAGCATAAAGTCGCCCACCTTTTGCTGGAATTTTAAGTCGGCTTCCGACACGAATTTTATGTCGATTTTTAATTTTATTTACAGATGCAATGTCGTGGACAGATACATTATACTTGCGAGAAATAGTCCATAAACTTTCACCATATTTTACTCGGTGGGAAACAAATTGTGGCGCAAACCGCTCATCATCAGATAAAGAAGACCAATTCGCAATAAATTGTTCTTTTTTCCCAAAAGGTAATTTTAATAGATAAGGGCCATCTGCTGGTGAAGCAGATTGTCTTAATTCCGGATTATATTGGCGCAAAGTTTTAACCTTTATTCTAGCTGAATGGGCTAAAATAGCTAAATCTGCACTTTTATCTAACAGAACTTCTTCAAACTTAAATGGCTTTACAGTGGGCAAATCAAACCCAAATTCCTCTGGTGAAGCAATAATAATTGCTGCAGCCAAAAAGTATGGAATATAATTTCGTGTTTCCCTTGGTAAAGAATGTAATTGCCAAAAATCAAATGTTTGATGGGTACGTGTAGCTCTACGTATTCTACCACCCCCTGCATTATAGGCTGCTAACGTTAAATACCAGTTATCAAATGATTCATTCAAATCTAGTAAAAATTCACAAGCTGCATGAGTTGCCTTAATTGGATCACGCCTTTCATCAATATACCAATTTCGATCTAATCCATAGGATTTCCCCGTAGCATAGACAAATTGCCACATTCCTGACGCATTTGCCCGGGAATATGCTTTAGGATTTAACCCCGATTCTATCATGGCTAAAACAAATATTTCTTCTGGTATTTCATGCTCCTTTAAAATGGGAATAATTAATCCTTGATAATGAAGATACCGCTCTAGCCAGATTTCAAATTGTTTGCGACCTTTATTAGTGAAATAATGAATGAATTGATCCACTTGTTTGTTCCGGATAAGCGGAATGTGTCCATCTCTGTCGTCCACAACAACAAACTTACTATCACCCATTTCAATTTCTAATGGATCTATTTTAGTCGTTAACTCATTTCTAACCTTGTCAGCAGAAAATGGAGCATTGCTCAATGTAACCGTTGAAAGTTTATTTGAAATAATATCCGTAAATGTTTTATCAAAGCGATCGAATTCTTCTTTATCCTCAATACTCATATCACCAAGTTGATCTGCTTCCATAAGAAGCTCATATATACGACTCAAATTATAAGCAGCTTCCAAAGAATCATGATGAAAATCTGCAATCTGAACTTCTGTAAGAATGAGTTTAATGTCTTGAAGAATAGCAGGAAATCTATTTTGCGCCTCATCCACACTGACAGGAGTAATTGAAGTACCAGACCCAGCTGAATTGGCTGTTGTGGGGACAGCCAAAGGTTTTGGCTCAGACCCATAACTAACGTTCCACATTGTAAGAACGACAATAATGATAATTCTTGTAAAGGTGTTATTCAAAGTGATTTACATCGATTTTAAGGGTGGGAAGTTAGTGTGCTATAACCCTTAGCACAATAGGCTGTATGGACTGAAATAAAGTATTCATATTTATCTTAATTTTGGCTTCCACCTTTTTTACATGGACAAACGAGACAATACATCTTACTACAATATTTAGATTCAAGTTCCAAAAACCCTTGTAAAACAGAAAAATTCATCAATGCTTTCATAGGAAAAAGATGACCGAATTGACGCCGAACTTTTCCATACGTATACGGGAGAGACAATTCCATCCATTCCTGCTTCAATTGGATGTATTCATTTAATGTATTGTTCAAAATAGCCTGCGCCCCTAAAAATGGCAAAAGCACATTTCCCTTCCATTCTGTTAGAAGTCCTCTTCCAAACCCAAAAGACTTTATTTTATTGTCCAATCGATCATAATTTAATGGATCGCGAATTAGGAAGTTAAACTCGGTGATTATAAAATGAAATAATTTGGCAACTTTCGGAATCAAAGCAGTAGGATGCTTCGCTGGTCGAATTCCACATGTATTCCATTCTAAAGATTGGCTTAATTTATTAAATATTTTTATGGATTCATCTTGAGTGGCAGTTCCTTTTATTTCTTGTAATACTTTTTTACTTAAAGATTGAAATGCATATTCATTTCCTTTTGAACCGAGAATAGTTAATGTTTTTTCTAGAAAATATTCCTTTGTATGGTTTTGTGTTTTTTTGAATAAATCGACATGTTTTATCCATCTTTTATTACCCAACATTTGGAGAGAAGAAAATACATTTCGAGAAATATTGCAATCATCTAACAAACATTCAGGCTTTGTTTTATATTGCATATTTGCAACCAATTTAGCAGTAGGGATAGGAGTAATTGGATGATGAGAATACTGATTCACAACATGAAGAACCACAGAATTGTATCGATTATTGTGATGATGCCCATGATAGATCCAACTTGCTTCATTCACATGAATTTCGACATCGCCCTGAATTCTCTTACCATCCATAAATAATTGAGCATTCAAAAAATCAGGGCCATTATGATGATTCTCTTTCCCCGGATCCAATACCATTATGGGTTCAGAATGACGATTATAAATAATGTATCCTTTTTTTAATGATCCCCATTTTTGAATTAAGAATTTTTCCTTAATGTAAGGACGGTCAAAAATGCGATACCTTAATTCGGGTTTTGGGTATGAATAAATCAAAGGTGTTTTTGATCCCAATTTTGTTTTAGTTGAATCACTTCTATACGAATCCGCTCAGCAATTTTCCGTCTATCTTTTAAATCAAGGTTTTTTGTAGGTATTGGCGTACCCAAAACTGTTTCAATTGGGGTGTTTTTTAGGGACCAGTTCCCTTTTGTAAGTAATTGATATGTTCCGCAAAAAGCTACAGGCACAATAGGTATTCCCATTTGAATGGCCATAACGATACCACCTCTTTTAAATGGTTTAATGTTGCCGTCAAGGGATCTTGTTCCTTCAGGGAACAATAGAATAGATCTTGGATCTTCCTGAAGGGAAAGTTTAGCTTTCTCTAATGATTCAATCGCTTTATCATGACGACTGCGATCAACAAATATATGTCCACCAGCTGAAAGTGCTTGAGAAAATATTGGGATTTTTTTTAACTCAATTTTGGCAATGGAAACCATTTTATTAGGAATAGTCGCATATGCTAAAGGAATATCAAATCCTGATGAATGGTTACCCGAAAAAAAGTATGATTGGTTGGGGGATATAAGTTCTAAACCAGAAATAGAATAACGAATATTGCCTGCCCATAAAATAAGTCTAGACCATGTTACAGCTACCCAATGCATGAGGCGTGAACTATGTCGACTAAATATAGAAAGAATAGCTCCCCCGCCTCCCAATATAATCGTCCAAACGATTAGATTAAAAATAATCCAAATGGTCCGCAATCAGCGAATCTCCTTTATACCCAAATAATGAGCCACATCTTCTGGAAATTTAATAGACCCATCTTCCTGTTGATATGTTTCTATCAAAGCAACGAATAGTCGGGGAGTAGCAACCCCAGACCCGTTTAACGTATGTAAATAATCAACTTTTCTCGTTTCCTCGCTTCGATAGCGTATGTCACCACGACGCGCTTGAAAAGACTCAAAGTTACTACAAGAACTAACTTCTAGCCATTTCCTTTCCCCTGGAGCCCATACTTCAATATCATAACACTTTGCAGCCGAAAAACTTAAATCGCCAGTTGATAAAGATAAAACTCTATAGTGTAAACCTAAAGCTTGCAACACTGATTCAGCTTGATGAGTTAAACGTTCCAATTCATTATAGGAAGATTCAGGCGTAACAAATTTCACGAGTTCGACTTTATTAAATTGATGTACCCTTAATAGCCCACGAGTATCTTTCCCGTAAGATCCTGCTTCACGTCGAAAACAAGGAGAATATGCAACCAAATTAATGGGCAATTCTTTTTCATCAATTATTTCACCTTGATAAATATTCGTTACTGGGACTTCCGCTGTTGGTGCAAGATATAAATCGTCCACTTTTGTATGATACATATCTTCTTCAAATTTCGGTAATTGACCCGTGGTGGTCATGGATGATCGCCTAAGTAGAACTGGAGGGAATATTTCAGTATATCCATATTCTTCAACATGGTGATCTAACATAAAGGAAAGCAATGCCCTTTCTAGTTTTGCCCCATTTCCGATATAAAGAGGGAACCCTGAACCAGATAATTTAGATGATCGTTTAAAATCAAATAAATTTAATGATTCTCCTAAATCTGTATGTGTCTTTGGATTAAAAGAATAATCAAGTTTTTTTCCCCATTTTCTAATTTCAATATTTGCTGTTTCATCTACTCCTTCAGGTACAGATTCATGCGGCATATTTGGTAATCGTAGTAATATGTGAGAAAGCGATTTCTTTACAGCACTTTCTTCATCTTCTAATGATTTGATATCATCGCCAACTTTACGCATTGCGGCAATAGCATCATCAGCTTGCCCGCCAGATTTCTTTATTTGCCCAATTTCGTCAGAAACTCGGTTTCGTTCTGCCCGTTTTTCATCTAACGAAAATTGGATTTTTCTATGTGAAGCATCCAAAGATAGAATATAATCCATATCAACCTTCTCCCCCTTTTTAGAGAGTAATTGTTTTATCCTATCCGGATTCTGCCTTATTTCATTAATTGATATCATTTAATTAGTCCAAAAAATAACGGCAGAAGCTACGGGGCTCAAAAAGGCAATCCAAGAATCAGTCATAATTTTATTTTGCGAATGATTAATAAAGCTTAAAATCGTTCTACTCAATATATTTATTGATCTCCAATGTTAACTGAAATATAGTTACAATTGTGCCCGGGCATAAAGTTAATTATCTATTTGTAAATGTAAATCCAACAATTAATGTAAAATTATAACCTTTGACAAGTTACTCTTTTCCATGTAATATTTATCATAACTACAAAGGAATTCTATCGAAAATAATCGCTAACAAGTCTGTTTTTAAATAAAAATAAGGAAAGTTGCGACTTATATGAATAGAATTTCGGTTTACCGTCGGATCAGATATGGTAAACTTCTATTCCAAGTGCTTAAATAAAATACAATATGAAAAACTTATTCTATAGTTTATGGACTGTCTCCATATTAGTTGGGCAAACATTAGATATAAATGCCTTGCGAATGGCGCAATCAAATATCGGATCATCACCATTGGATAACGGAGCAATGATTAGTGAGCGTCAACTTCAAACAAAAATTAAAATTGACAAACCCATTGACCCAGATATTTATCTTGTCGGCCCGGGCGATCAATTTCTTGTCAATATAATTTCTAGTAATAATGTAAGTAATTATACATTAACAGTGTCACCTACAGGAGAAATTTTAATTCCCACTATTGGAGTAGTTCAGCTCAATAATAGCTCATTAACATCAAGTATAAACATAATGAAGTCTGCTATTAAGTCTATGAACCAAAGTACAAAAGTATTTATTATTTTATCTGAAATTCGCGAATTCAAAATCAAAGTAATTGGGCACCTTCAAAATCCTGGTTTTTACACTGTGACTCCTGTTACTCGAGTTTCAGATTTATTTAAAGATTTATTGACTGAAATAAATTCAGATCAAAAATCGCTGAATGAGAATAATAATGATAAGAATGATGCCCATTCAAAATCAAAAAATGATTCTGAACTCATTTATCCAGAATTATCTACTCGAAATGCAATTATTATCCGAAATCAAGATTCATTAAAAATAGATCTTGCGAAATTTGGGGCAACCGGAATAGACCATTATAACCCATTTTTAAATCAAGGAGACATTCTTATCTTCCCGCTAAAACAACATTTAGTAGGAATTTATGGTGGCATAAATATTCCCGGACAATATGAATTTGTCGCAGATGAGACTTTAAAAGAATTAATTCACTTGGCCGGTGGTCTTCGTCCGGATGCAGACCCAAACAAAATCGATATTACACGGTTTACTAGCTCTACAAAAAAATATTCCTTCGAAACATCAATAGAAGAAGCACAAAATATTAAAATGCAACCCGAAGACCATATTATGATTCGATATAATCAGAATTATAAAAAACAAGATATAGTCTATATCCTCGGCGAAGTTTTATTCCCGGGTGTTTATTCAGTGGAACCTGGTATTACAACAGTGAATGATGTTTTGCTGAAAGCAGGCGGTTTCACTTCAAGAGCTGATCAGACGAAAATGATGATTAATAATTCATATATAGGATCAATCCCAGATAAAGAAAAAGAACGAATTTTTATCATTCCAGAAGAAAATAGATCTATAGAAGAAAAAGCTTATGTTAAAGCCAGGATGGTTACCCAGAAAGGCACATTAGAATCCAATTCCAAAGAACAGACAAATACAATATTAAAATTTAAATTATCAAAAAATGATGAAATCATTATACCTGAAAATTATAACTATATTGAAATTCTTGGTGCAGTGGAGAAACCCGGACGATATCCTTATCAAAACAGTTCCTCTATTTCTGATTACCTTGAATTAGCAGGTGGTTTAACCCATACAGCTACATCTAAAAAATATATTATAAAAGCTGGAACTGGACAAAGGTTACCTATCAAAAAAGATAGTATAATTGAAAATGGAGATGCCATTTTTATTGCTGAAAAATTGGAATTTAATAAATGGATTGTACTAAAAGATATATTATCAGCATTAGGCCAAGTAGCTGCATTAATTGTTGTCATTCAAAGTTCAACAGGAAATTAAAATGGAATTAACACCACACGAACAAAAAATAGCTGATATTGTAAAAAAACACCCAGAAATACTTTCGGATCCCAATGAACGTCGTAAAATTGCTAAAATATATGATTTATCTGAAAAAACACTCAGGAATAGGATTGCTGAATTAAAGAAATATGGGTTTATATCTTCAGATTCTAATGAAATAAAAAGTGAGCGGAAACCACTCATTACTGAAAATGATGAAATCAATCTCGGTGCTATTTGGGAAATTATTAAAATCAAAAAAATATTCATCCTAAAACTGACATCATTTTTTACAATAATTGGATTAATTTATTCTCTTGTTGCAACATTGTATTTTAGGTCAACTATTTCAATGTATCCCGCTGGTGAACTTAGCCAATCAGGAGGCGTTTTAGGCGAATTCCAAGGATTGGCCAAAACGTTTGGAATGGGGAGTTTAGGCCCCGCACCCACTTATAATATACCTGATATCATAAATAGTAGAAGGCTTAAAAAGGACATTGTGCAAAGAACGTGGAAAACTCAAGATTTTCCAAACGGATCTGACTTAGCTACTTTTTGGGAATTAGATAAGCCAAAATTGATTAATCCAAGGAAATGGATATCTAATTTTTTACCTAAAGGGAATTTTAGCACAGATTCAAATGCAAAATTAATCCACGAAGCTATTTTAGAATTGGACAATCTCATTTCTGTAAGAGAAGAAATATCTGGTCTTATAACAGTGTCGGTCTTGATGCAAGATCCAGTCTTGGCTTCAAATATTGCAAATTATATTGCAAATTATGTAAAAGATTTCATTTCTTATGAACAACATAGAGAGGCTAAAAGAAACCGTGAATTTGTAGAAATTCAAAAATCAGATGCAAAAACTCAACTTGAACGGTCAGAAGAGCGGTTAACATCTTTCAGGAAAAAACACCCCACTCCTCGTGATACACCTGAGTTGCAAATGCAAAGAAATCGATTAAAAAGTGGCGTCGAAGAAAACAGGGCTGTTTATATAACCATCCGACAACAATATGAAATTGCTAAAATTGAAGAAGCAAAAGAAAAACTATTAATTAATATCCTAGACATTGCAGAACCTGCCATTAAAAAAGAAAAGCCAAAACGCACCTTAATTGTACTATTATCCTTATTTGGTGGATTTATGTTATCCATCCCAATCGCATTATTCAGAGATCAACAATAATAGGCAATTAATATAGTGCTTGGGAATCGCCTTTTAAAAAACTCAATATACACTGTAGCGGCTCTTTCGTTCGTTGGGCTTGTTCCATTCATATTTAATATACTTGTTGCACGTACTTTTGGAAAAGATGTTCTAGGCGAAATAAATATAGCATTAAGTTTTTCCTTAATAATAACTTTATTTGTGACAAATTTTTTTGGTACAGCAGGGAATAAATTTTTAGCAGAGTATCGAGGAAGAAATTTTTTAGAACCATTTAAGTTTATTCTTTTTTTCCTACTTTTAGCACCTATTATTTCCTTAACGGTTATTGCTTTTATCCTGATTTGGAAATGGGAGTATTTTTCTAGCCAATTTTCGATACAACCTGATTTACTTCTACCTTTAGTATTATATATATTTTTTAGGTCATATTATATCATACTACGTAGATTATTCTATGGTGTAGACCTTGTAAAAACTTATGCTATCATCGAAATCATCTCAGATTTAGTTTTCTTTATATCAATAGGCTTTGTGGTTTCCTTAAACCTTTCTCACTATTTAATCCATACGTATTTGATAGGGTATATATTCTTTACAACCGTTAGTTTTGTTATGTTGAATAAAAAATACAAAGCGCTCATTGCTCCCCTAAAAAATGTTGTACCATTTAGTTATAAACCTGTTCTTTGGGATTATAGTAAATATGGTTTTTTAACAATGATCGGAACGTCAGCTAGTACGGGAACAGGTTATTTATCCATGATATTTACAGGCTATTATCTCTCCACATCAGAAGCTGGGACTTATTCATCTGTATTGGCAATCATTAGTATACTTATGTTCTTACCCAGGTTAGTCACTCAAGTATTACTACCAGAATTCTCAAAATTGTATGGCGCGGGAGATTATGCCTTAATCATTAAAACGCTTAAATACACAATTGCGTCACTTACAGTGATTGCCGTTTTGATTATTGCCCCTCTTTATATTTTTTCTGAATCAATATTAGCAATTTTTGGCCCATCATTTTCAAGTGGAAGCCAAATATTAAGGATAATTCTTCCTAGTGTTTTTCTTCGGATAATTTCTATACCCCTTATTACTTTTTTATCAGGTACTAAATATGTTTTATACCCCAATATTGGTGGTGTAATTATTTTTATTTCATCTGTTGCATCTTGGTACCTATTTGTACCATCTCTGAGCTTGATTGGAATTGCAATCGGATATTCAATTGGTATCATTTTGGGCATTTTATATTTAATAACGATGGCTGGAATTAAATTAAAAAAATTCCAACTAGAACATTAAATCGTGTAACATATGTTAAATCTGAAAATAGTAATTAAATATTATCTATTTTTATTTCTACTCATTGATTCAATTAGTGGGTTTGTTAGAGTTTACTTAGGCATTTCAAATCCGATTTTCAATATCGGCTACTGGGTAAGAGGACCCATTCTTATACTTTTTATTTTTTATTATATTTTTCAAATTAAAAAACGAAAATTATTCTTAGACGAAATTTTAACCTTAATTCTTTTCCTTTACTTTATTTTAAATATGTTTTTGAATTATGTTGGATTTCCATCACCTCGAATGATTTCTGAAAATATACTATATATTTTTCGAATCCAATTTTTACTCTTTTTATATGTGTTTATTCGAAATCGAATGGATATAAATCAAGCTTTAACACGTAAAATAATTTATATAAATTTTAGTGTTTTTACTTTAAACCTTTTCTTTGGTTATGTATTTGGTTTAGGTTTAGAATCATATCGATTTAGCGGTACAACCAAAGGAATGTTTCAAGGGGGAAACCCGGTTTCAATTCTTAATTTAGTTTTTTTTACATATTTTATTTTGGACAATAAATTTCGAAAACAAATTATTCCTATTTCTATTACTTTATTTAATGGATTCGCCATCGCATCAAAAAGCATTTTTGGATTTATTATACCTATTTTTTTTGCTTTAAAACGACAAGCTCTCAGCATTAATAAGCTGGTTTTTTATACATTATTTATATTTATTCTAATGATTAGTTTTTCCACCATTATAGAAAAAACTGTTGAGTCTTATGAATCAAGATTCGGTATTAATATAAAAAAATCCATCAATGCTGCAGAAAAAGTTGGAGGCCTTTATCAGTCTGATATTATGAATAAAATAGCATCAATAAATTTTAGACGATATGCATCACTTAATGAACAAATGCGCACATCATTTAGTGATATAAAAACATTTTTAATAGGGGAAAGCCTTGCTGGCCAAAATATATTTTGGGAAAAACGTGGAGAATTTTGGTTTAAAAATGCATCTATGGACTTTTTTGATTTCTTCTTTAAATATGGACTTATTGGAACAATTCTATTTTTATTAATACTATTAAACAATTTTATATTTCAATTTTTTCAATTCTCAACCAAAGATAAAATTGTATTATTTTTATTTTTCGCGTACAGTTTTTTCGGAGGACATGTCATTGATTCTGTTACGTCTGGAACACTTTTTTATTATTACTTAGCTAAAGTACAAATTTCTTCATGAAAATTCTAATTGTTGCAAGTGGTAATGCCGGATACACAAGTCCATTTGTTGAAGAACAGATAAATAGTTTAGAAAAATTAGGCAATCAGATAGATTTACTAACAATAAAAGGAAAAGGTGTGTTTGGTTATTTAAAAAACTTCTTTTCTTTAATCTCAAAATTAAAAAGTGATAATTATAATCTAATTCACGCCCATTATGGGCTATCTGGACTACTGGCTTCTTTTCAATGGATGGTCCCTGTTATAATTACATTCCATGGGAGTGACATTAATAAAACATCTAATTTTCCTCTGTCTTTTATTGCATCCAGACTTTCAGATGAAAATATTTTCGTTCACCCAGCCCAACCTCGCAAGCTAAAAATAAAACATAAAGATAATTTTATCATTCCATGTGGAGTTGATTTATCTACTTTTTACCCAATAGATAAATTTACCGCTCGAAATAAATTAGGCTGGGATCTGTCAAAAAAATATATCCTATTTTCATCTCATTTTCATAATCCTGTAAAAAATGTAGACCTTGCCCATCAAGCCATCAAGCATAGTGATCAAGATATAGAATTCATCGAATTAAAAGGATACTCTAAAGAACAAGTTTGCACCCTAATGAACGGCGCTGACTTATTATTAGTAACTTCTCATTCTGAGACAGGTCCAATTGTTGTCAAGGAAGCCATGGCTTGTAATTGTCCTATAATATCAACAGATGTTGGAGATGTATCTGTCGTTATAGATAAAGCTACATTATGTTTTGTTTTACCACATGATCCGATTGAAATAGCTGCCAAAATAAACAATATATTAAAATTTCCAAAGCGCTCCAATGGTCGAGACTACATCTATAATTATGATTTAAATAGAGTTGCAGTTAAAGTAGAATCAGTTTATAAACGGTTTAATATAGAAACTATTGGCAAATGAAATGAAAATATTTATTGATATCGGTCACCCCGCGCACGTTCATTATTTTAGAAA
>CAZGFQ010000001.1:0-101613 GCA_964525185.1 uncultured bacterium | reverse complement strand
TGCTCCCTAAATCAGGAGGACCCTATGTTTTTCTAAAAGAAGCATATGGACCTTACATTGCTTTCATTCGTGGTTGGGCTATGTTTTTTGTTTCAGAAACGGCATCAATCGTTGCGGTGGCATTAGTATTTACCGAATATTTAAATGCTATTTGGGAATTGACGGCCGGTACACCCTTTAATCTTCCCGTTACATTTGCCATATCTCTTTTTACCATTTGGACATTGACCGGAATTAATATGTTTGGTGTCAGCATGAGTGGCAAATTTCAGGTCTTTTTCAGTATGGTAAAAGTAGGTGCATTAGGCGCCATCATTGGAATGACATTAACATCCTTTTCAACAGGAAATATTCAAAATTTTGTTAATCCCCTTTGGCCCGAATCGTTTGGCTGGGAAACAATATTAGCTGTAGGAGCTGCTTTAAGATATTCCTTTTTTGCTTTTAGTGGATGGGAAGGAGCAACGTATATGGCAGAAGAAGTCAAAAATCCGCAAAAGACACTTCCCTTGTCTCTCTTTTTAGGAATCGGTGGTGTTATGCTTCTTTATTTCGGTACGAATCTCGGCTATCTATTTCAATTAGATGTTCAAGCCATTATAGAAAACAAATGGGTTGCAACAGCTGCAATGCAAGTTGTTCTTGGGGCAACAGGTGGGATCCTTATTTCTATCGCTGTGGCTATTAATGCATTTGGAAATATTAGTACGCAAATTTTATGTAAAAGTCGTACTTGGCACGCTATGGCAAGAGATGGATTGTTTTTTGATAAATTCAAAGAATTACACCCTGTGTTTAAAACACCCAATAATGCCTTAATCGGACAAGGGATCTGGGCAACTGTTTTACTCATTTTTTCTGTGACTGCCACTTACTGGCAATCTGGCTCTAGTGGTTCGAATGCGTATGAAGTCATGATTGATTTCTTTTCTGCAACAAGTACTATTTTCAATCTACTCACTTTCTACGCAATTTATATTTTAAGAAAAAAATGGCCCAAAAAAGAACGACCTTATAAAGCATTATTGTACCCTTGGAGTATGATTGTAGTTCTCATTTTATATTTCGCATTTTTTATTATTACATTAATTACTGCATTTATTCCATCTATGATTGGAATTGCATTAACATTAAGTGGCACATTCTATTATATGAAAAAAGTCAAATAAATATATATTAACCATTGAATAAATATTATTTTATTTGACCTTCCATTGATTTTTCTAATGCCTGTGCTTCCTGAATAAAATCATCGGCAGACATATCTTTTAAATAGACTAAACCATGGGTTGCTCTTAATCGCGGATGATCATGTTGATACCAGTAATCTCTGCCTAACACTAATTCCATTTCTTGATGTTGCTCAACCCATATTTTTTGCGTTAAATCACAAAAGGGTCCATCTAATTCATAACTGGGAAAAGACGCATCTTTTTGACTCAAATAACAGTTCATAAAAGTATCTCTTAACATGGCCATGGAATTGATTGAAACAGGTACAATCATATCCGCTTCAGCAGGATCAAAACGGAACCACACATTTCGATATCCCCAAATACGGACTTGCGATAATTCTTTTTCTTCTCCCCATATACGAACAGCATCCGCTATTGCTTGTAAAACTTTATAGTGCGTGTCTGGCCCGCTTCCTTCTGGATCTAGCGCAAGTGTAATGACATCAGGGTTTCTATCTCGAAGTAATTCTAAGATTGGCTCAACATCCCTTTCACGTTCAGGAGCTTCTGTAAAAGTATCCCCTTGGTAAAAACCTAACCGTAAATGATGCACATCTTTTACTTGTACACCATAATGAGCCCACACAAGTTCTTCTTCAAATTCTCGAATCATTCCCTTTAATTTTTGTATATCAGGCTCATTTTTTTGCCCATCATAACATTGGCGTAATTCTTGCAAAATGGATTGAATTTGTTCTTCCAATTCCTGGATGGATTTTAGTTCATAAATATCAACTAATGCTCGGACAATTCGGTGACTCAATCCTCGTTTTTGACCTTCAATGTTTTGTGAGGCAATCCGGTCCAAATAGTGGTAAATATCTTTATCTTGTTTTAAGGCATATCCTGATTCAAAAAAATCCGGATACTTTGTCATTTGAATTTTACCTTTGGATAAAAATTCCATTGTCTTTTCAAGGACAGAAATCACATACGGGTTTGTGACAGATGTAAACCCCGACGTCATATTTGCAAAACAATGTTTATTATTCGGAGAACGAACCAAATGAATCACATGAGGTAAATAACCCAATAAAATATCATCATGATGTGGGCCTGTATGTAGAAAAGATTGACCATCAGAAATAGTCATTCCTTTATGAATTTTGGCTTCCATTGATTTTAATACGGACGGAACAGTTGATTCGTTTAAGTTTGGAATTTGAGAACAATTCGGGTCATTTTTCAAATCATCTTTCGTGAGTTTATGGCCATAAGTATTTGAAGATTTACATAATTGAATGACAGCTTTCTCAATTTTCTTTTGATGAAATGGTTCTGTCTTCCATTTTTGTTTTTGAATATCCGTTAATTGAGAAGATGCCCCTTGGGTAAGATAAAATCTTCCACCTTTTAATTTTTGTAATACTGTTGCTGGGTATTGGTTGTCTGGCTCAGATTCTAACGATTCTTTAACAACTGTTGCTTTTGCTTCTCCTGCAGCAATAATAATGGCCACAGCATCTGGGTTGGCTGTAATGGATTGTAATCCAATGGTTATAACAAGTCGATTTCGAGATAATTCAATGCCACCTAAATCAGTTGCTGCTGCCGCTTGTGTTTCAAAATTTGTTCCCATGAGTCGCGTAGTGGAATTGTGATCTGCCCCACGCACATTAAAGGCAATATGTCCATCAGGCCCTATACCTCCAAGAAAGAAACCAATGCCACCTTTTTCTTGAATTTTGGATTCATAATTACTGCACCATTGATCTACAGAAAATATTGTTTTTTGCTGGAGTTCTTCTAATGATGATTGTGGGTCACGATAGCGAAGACTTAAGTCAACCTTATGGTTTGGAAATATATCCAATAAAGATTGAGTTGATTCTTTGGGCATTTCATCACAATTCATGAATAAACCACGTTCTGTGTTTAGTCCAAATCCATCCACATAATAACGATGAACATAATTATGAAAACTATTATGCTGGTTTGGATTAATAGGATAAAATTCATCAATTTGCACAAATTGTAATTGAGATAAATTTGGTTTTTCAGATACACTTAATCCGTGTTCTATTCTCATTTGTTCTAAGTTTGGATCAGCCCAATTTTCCAATAAATAATGGACCCATTTTATAAAATATTCAGGTGTTTTACCTGTTGGCAAACTCATGACCCCTGCAGGATTATCACCAGCCCATTCTAAGAATCTTAAGGCAGTTAAAAAACCCAACATGGGATAATTGTCCACAACAATATAAGGTGTTATGGTTGTTTGGTTTTTAATTCCCGAAATTTGGGAAAATGCTTTTTCTACTTGAGAATAATAATTCATTTTTATTTTAATAATTGTTCTTGTTCGTGTTTATTTAGGGTTCGACGTATGACAGCAAATGGGCCGGGATCAAAATGAATTGGGAAAGCACCCCGCCCTGCACCACCATGGATAGATTCTACTTTTTGGCCCTTTGTATTTCTTACTTCAGACACATCAAATTCATGATCTCCTTCAGGTGTTAATATTTCAACTGTATTCCCTTCATCAAGCCTATTCTTTATATCAAACCAAAGAAGGCCAGTATCTTTATCATATTCACATTCTAGGCCAACAGGTTTTTTATGTCTCTCACGAGATCTGTTTTCTTCAATATTTTCTCCAAATTCTCTTGGATTTCGAGTATAAAATCCTGTGGTATATCCACGATTTGATAATGCCAATAAATCTTTCATTACTTGTGGATCAAACGGATTTCCTGCAACCACATCATCAATGGCTTTTCGATATGACCGAGCTGACATGGCAGCATAATATTCTGATTTTGTCCGACCTTCAATTTTAAAACTGCATACACCTGCATCTCTTATTTCATCCAATAATTCTACTGCGCATAAATCTTTTGCATTGAATAAATATGTCCCACTTTCATCTTCTTCGATGGGGTATTTTTTTCCTTTTCTTTCTTTCTCCTCAACATAATAATTGCCATCGGGTCGTTGGTATATCTCATCTATTGTGAGTGATTGTTGCTGAGACTCTAATTCCAAAAGAGAATTCGGTTCTTCACCAAACTGATAATTCCATCGACATGAATTGGTGCATGTTCCTTGGTTTGCATCTCTATGATTCATATAGTTTGTAATTAGGCATCTACCAGAGTAGGCAATACAAATAGCGCCATGTACAAATGATTCTAATTCCACATCTGGGACTTTTTTATGAATTTCTGCCACTTCTTTTAGCCGTAATTCTCGAGACAGTATAATTCGTTCAACGCCTAAATCTTTCCAAAATTCTACTGTGGTCCAATTGGTTGCGTTGGCTTGAGTCGATAAGTGAACAGGGATTTGGGGAACTCGTTTTATGGCTTGGTGAATCAATCCTGGGTCCGCCATGATTAAACCATCTGGCTCCCATTCAGCCACTTTTTCTAATTCTCGAATAAATCCATCCACCTTTGTATTATGGGCATAAATATTAAGCGTCAAATAGATTTTTTTCCCTAAATCGTGAGAATACTTAATTCCTTCTATAAGAGAATCTTCCCTAAATTCATTTTCACGTGTACGTAAAGAGAATCGTGGTACGCCGGCATAAACAGCATCCGCCCCATAAGCAAATGCATACTTTAATTTATTTAAATTTCCTGCAGGTGATAATAATTCTGGATGTGTCATCAGTTAGGTTCCACCATTTTACCAAGGATTACACTTTCATTTGCTCCTGTAACGGTTGGGATATTTCCAGGAATACCTTTTACATGAGCGGTAGCGAGTAAAGCAAAACCAACAGCTTCTTTTCCATCTACAGGCAAACCGTAATCGTCCGTTTTCTTGACTTGAATTGGACGTAATAATCGTTTTAGATGAAATAGAATTTGTTCATGATAACTTCCCCCACCCGAAACGACCATTTCACTCACATTCCATTTTTTGTTAAATGAGTTGCACCCTTCAATAATGGTTCTAGCTGTAAAATAAGCTAAATTAGCTAATCGGTCTTCAAAAGAAAGTAAATTCAATTCTTCCTCATGTGCATTTAACCAGGCATGGCCAAAATAATCACGGCCAGTCGATTTCGGCGGCTTTTTCTGTATATACGGATCGTCCATCCAACGTTCGACCATTTCCCTATCAATAATGCCTTTTTTAGCCAATTTCCCAGCAATATCAAATCCTTCAATAAAATGAGAACGATATGTTTCATCTAGCAAAGCCATTCCAGGACCTGTATCAAAACCAAGAATATTCCCTTCTCCTTCCGGCGGTAATAATGTCACATTCGCCACGCCACCAATATTTAGCATAATGACAGCTTCATTCTCTTTTTGAAACATCCATTCATCCACTTTTGGAATTAGGGGTGCTCCAGTCCCTCCTGCTTCAATATCCGCTGAACGGAAATCGTTAATAACAGGCACATTAAACATATCTGCTAAAAATTGTGGATTTCCAACTTGAACACTTTTTACACCACTTTCATGGTAAACCGTTTGTCCATGGCTCCCAATTAAATCAATGCCAGATATATTATTTTGAGATGTAAAATCTTGACATACATCTGCCATCCATTCGCCTAATGATTCATCAAGGGATTTATATAAACTTTCATCTCCAGAAACTGCATTCAATATGTGTTTCTTTAAAATTTTCGGAAAAGGAATTGTATGAGATAATATAATTTCAGGTTTTATTTTTCCTTGAGATAATTTGATATCGACTATTGCAATATCAAGCCCATCCATAGAAGTGCCCATCATGAGCCCCATGGTTCTAATCGTCTCTTTTTCTAATAAATTTTTATTCATTTGGTTCTACAAATTTAGAAACCATTATTCCATCAAATAAGGGTCCATCTTCTCTAAAGTAATATTCCATAAAATCTACATTCACTGTTTCACCAGCATCAGAAGATGCATGAATAACACGTGTATGATCAATCAAATATCCCTCATGAGCAAGGACGATTCCCATTTTAAAATACTTTTTTCGAACAAATGCAACTCCAGCCACTTCTGGAATAGATTGTAATAATTTAGGCGTTATTTTATCACTGGGGATATAAAAAACATCCCGTTCATCTTTCCAATCTAATTGCAGGAATTCTGATCCATTTTCTTTTTGATTTAGGGTAATATGTACGGAAGCCATTTCATTTTCCGGGAGCAATGTTCTAGTAATATCCACAGTAAGTGGATGGTTCATGAGCCGATCCGATGTATAATGCCATCGCGTTTTATACGAAGGATTATGATCTTTGTAATGTAAATGAATCATATTTTCTTTCGACTCTTCCCAGTTTTGACTCATGGTAAAAGCAAGAGTTGTTAATACATGAACGGTACAGTCAGATGTATCAATTCGAATAATAGGATCTGGGTCCGGATCAATTTCTTCACCCAGTTTGAAGATACTATAGGGTGTTCCCACTCTCCATAGATTAATGGCTTTTATTCGTTGATGAAAATCTGGATAATGCGTATGAAATTTCGGCAAAATATCTGACACTTCTTCTTGAGATAATGTCCAAGGTTTAGGTAAAGTGTCGACCCAATTATCATTCGATTGGCAACCCAATAAGAATACGAACCCTAATAAATAATATTTTATTCCCATCGTGACTTCCATTTTAGATTAGGATTTTTTTCTGTGAATCCGAGTGATTCATATACAGCTGAATGAATTCGTTGACGCCATTCATAATATTTTGGACTTTTACTCTTTCGATTCGGGTGAACGGCATTTGTGAGTAATATAACTATTATGTCATTATCTGGATCAATCCATAACGATGTTCCGGTAAACCCTGTATGTCCAAAACTTGAATCGCTCAAAAACACACCTCCCGATGCTTCGTCTTTTGGGCTATCCCATCCTAAACATCTGGAACTTCCTTCAATCACATTTGCTCTTCGCGTAAACTCTTTTACGGTCTTTTCTCGAAAAATACGTTTCCATCCATAAATACCACCATTAAGCATCATTTGAGAAAATCGAGCTAAATCTCGTACGGTGGAAAATAACCCAGCATGTCCTGCGACACCCCCAATACTATATGCATTTTCATCATGTACGATTCCATGAATGAGTCTATTGTTTGGATTAATTTCTGTGGGTACAATGCGATGCATTTTTTCTTCACTTGGATTATAAAAAGTGGATGTCATGCCTAGTGGTTGAAAAATGAGAGAATCCACAAAATAGTCTAAGGAAGTGCCACTGGCTGCTTCTACTAATTTCCCGAGCGTCATTAAACCAACATCAGAATATTTAGTCTGACTTTCTAATGTATAAATAGGTTCAGTATTAAAAACACTGTCTAATCGAGCATCCATACTTGTATCCATTTTATAATATTGTTTAAATGGGGGAAGCCCAGCAGTATGTGTTAATAAGTGTCGAATAGTTGTCTTTGATTTTTGCTCATAATACTCAGGTTGTTTTCCTTTAAACTCAGGTAAATGTTTTACAACATAATCATCTAAAGAAATTTTATTCATATCCACTAATTTCATAATGGCTGATGTGGTAGATATGACTTTTGTAATGGAAGCTAGATCAAAAATATCGCTGGATTGTGTTGGCTTATCCTTTGCATATGTATGAAAACCAACGCCTTCCTTTAAAAATATTTTTCCATCTTTTGCTCCTAATATGACGCCACCTGGCCAAGCGGAATCTTTTACTGCATCATTCATGAGCGAAAGGACTAAATCATTTTTTACATTTATTTCGGATGGCAAAATTTGCACAATTTCTTCACCTTTACTGTATGATTTACCATTCTTTTTTTGAAAATTGCGTTTAATATGAATTCCATGACCTATGTCTGCAATACCGGGAATTGACACAGGAAGTATCCCCGTTATTTCTGTTTTACCTAATAATGCATTCGCCATTGCTGACGTCATAACATCATTCCCTTTATACCCACATACATTTACAGGAATATCCGGAAATTCTTGAATGAGATACGGTGTACCCATACTCGCTAAAATGATTCTATTTGTTTTTTCTATCAGCAGATTTACAAAATCTGTTTCATTTTCAGGGAGAAATATTCGATTTTTCCATGCCTTTGGTACAGCAAAAGCATTGATTAAAACGCGAGCATTTTTAGGAATTTGACTTACAATTAATTCTAAAGATTGTTTGGAATCCGATTCTTCCACTTGAAAGGAATGAAGCACAATCCTTTCAGATTTTAATGCTTTTGTTATTTTGGATTGGCTATGATTATTCTCAGAATCATATAAATCAATGACATATAACGTATCAGTTTGCGTTGCTGAAAGGGGTAATAAATCTTTAGCCAATTTTACACATGTAATTGCTTCGGACGCGATTCTACGCGCAGTTGATTTATGCTCTTTATCATTTAATATTGTTCTCGCATGTTGAAGGTTTATATTTGATTGTTTATGGAGTCCCACTTTTTCCTTCATTCTTAACATTTTTAATGCAGATTGATTAATTCGTTCTTCGGAGATACTCCCATTCAATACAGCGGTTTCTACAACATCTACTGCACCTTTTAAATCGTAATTTTGAATAATAACATCACTACCCGCTTGAATTGTTTTTATCAAGGCGTAGGATTTGGAATAATTTTTTACAATTCCACCCATTCCCATCGCATCGGTAATAACCGTTCCTTTAAAACCAATACGATTTCGTAAAACGTCTTGAATCCAAAATGAAGATAATGTGGCTGGATCTTCTGCACCCATTTGATAATCTGGCGCATGAACATGAGCAACCATAATAGCGTCCACTCCTTCGTCTGCCATCTTTTGGAATGGTGGAATTTCAACGGACCAAAGTCTCGCAGAATCACTTGGAATCATGGCGAGAGATGAATGAGAATCCGTTTCTGTATCTCCATGGCCAGGGAAATGTTTAGCGGTAGCTAACATGCCATTATCTTGCAACCCTTTCATATAAGGTACACCAAAGTCACTTACCAAATCTGGATCTTCTCCAAATGATCTAACATTAATTATTGGGTTATCAGGATTATTATTTACATCCATTACAGGAGATAAATTCCAATGAATGCCAACTGAACGAGCTTCATTGGCAACAATCGCTCCTACAGCATAAGCGTTTTCAGGATTCCCGGTTGCAGCAATGGCCATTAAAGGTGGAAAGTCTGTTCCGGATGGGAATCTTTGATTGAGCCCATATTCTATATCTGCATCAAAAATGATTGGTACTTTAGATTGCTGTTGCATTTCATTCATCATTGCCACAGAACTACTTCCATCACCATACCATAAATGAATGCCACCAATTCCATCTGTTTTTATGAGCGATTGAATGTTTTCCCACTTTGATTCCGACACATCTTTGAAACGCATATTCATGTGATAAATCATCATTTGGGCGATTTTCTCTCGTAAAGAAAGCATGGATAAAGTTTCTTCCGCCCAAGATAATTCCGATGATTTTGATTGTTCCGGAATCGTTCCACCGCATCCATTAATCATCAGGACTGTGGATAGTAAAAAAGATATAATAATCGGTTTAGGCATGGATGTGATATTTCTCATTTCTGTAAGCATTAAAGTTAAAGATTTAACATAAATATTACTCGAAACGATTTTGAAAAAACAACAAATGTTCGTCTAAAGCATTCACCCAATATTCCCAACTATGGCCACCTGGTTTTTCAATGTATGTGTGTAGAATTTTTCGCTCGATTAATCGATGATGTAATGTTCTATTTATATCAATAAAGAAATCTTCATAACCGCAATCAATCAATATAGGCATAAATCCATCTTGAATTAAATCAACCATATGTATAATTGAATGATTTTTCCATCGTTCAGGGTATAATTCGAATAATCCAATTTTGGAGGCAATTTCCCACTTCACTGTAGAATAGGTTAAATCTACCCCTCCACTCATACTTGAGACTGCATCAAATATTTCCGAATGTCTAATGGCTAAATAGAGTGATCCATGTCCGCCCATACTTAATCCGGTAATACCTATTTGATTTATACGATATTTTTCTTTTAGACTCGGGATTAAAGTTTGAATCATGAATGTTTCATATTGGCTGGATGAATCCACCGGACTATCCAGATACCAACTATTTGGGCTTCCATCGGGACAAATAAGTATCATGGAAAAACGATCTGCCCTTTCTTCTAGATTTGTGTGATTAGACCAATTCAAGTAGTTGCCACCATAACCATGGAGTAAAAATACGGCATTCATTTCGCCAGGGTTTCCTTCATACTCATCCGGTAAAACAATCAACACGGGAATATCTTTTTCCATCGCCGAACTGAATATTTGGACAGTTTCCTGCGATGCACCGTAGCTGAATGTCGCAAAAAGGTATAAAATGATTGGAATGAATTTTTTCATGAAAAAGACTAATATTGTTTAACAATCCATCTGTATTTTACACAATTGTATTTTGAATCATAATAAGAGTTATATAAAAATATATTCCTATGAAAACTGACGTTTTTTTACATATGCCAAAAGATGGAGACAAACACACTAATATGTTTGATTCTATAATTAATCAATCTGAATCGCCCAATCAGGTTTTTATTTTTACTGAAAACAAACAAGGTGACCTTCCTGATGGTTATATTCCTATAGGCACCGACGATAATGGATTTCCGAATCAATTTAATAATGCAGTATCCCAATCCAATGCAGACATGATTCTCTATATTGATAATCGAACAGCCCCCATTGTTTTATCATCTTCAATCATAAGTCTCTTCTCCATTAGTAAAGAAAGATTCCCCAATACAGGGATGTTTTATAGTGACTACGACTTAATCGACAATGAAACCATTTCTGAAATTCGACTATTAAAACACCATCAGGGAAGAGTCAGAGATAATCAAGATTATGGGAAAGTGTTTTTATTTAATAAACATAAATTGGAATCCGTTGGGGGAATGGACGAGTCTGTTAATTTCAATCATTTATATGATTTAAGATTAAAATTGTCTGAAAATTCGCAATTAACCCATATTGCGAATCGTTATTCTGGGAGTCTTTATTCAGTAGAAGCACAATCAGGCGGCACAAATGTTTTTGATTATTTGTTAGCCGGAAAAGAGCAGCAAGAAGAAGCAGAATCTATTCTCTCAAACCATTTAGATAGAATTGGTGCCTATTTAAAACCAGATGCACATTATAAGCAAGTTCCAAAAACGGATACAGAGCTCACAGCATCCATTATTATTCCAGTCAATGATCGACCCGATTTTATTGGAACAGCTATCGAAAGTATTCTCGCTCAAACTGTCCAAAATATTGAAATAATCATTGTCGTAAATGGCGGGCCCGAAGATCCAACCGTTTCAGCTGTGGAAGCATATATGGGAAATGGTTCAAAGTATGATTCAACCAAACCTGAAGTAAGATTGTTTGTAACAGATATAAATAATATTGGATATTGCCTAAATTTAGGAGCACAAAATGCAAATGGTCAATATTACGTTCAACTTGATTCAGATGATCGACTCAAGCCTGATGCTGTGGAAAAGATAATGAATGTGTATGAATCAGATTCTACCATCGGAATGGTTATTGGTTCGTATGAAGTATGGGAAAAGGATGATGATTCATTGAGTCGGATGGAAGAAATTCCAGTCGTAACACACGATGAATGGACAGATGATAATGGGCGAAATAATTTATTACGAATAAATGGTGCCGGTGCCCCACGATCCATTCCTATTCAAGTTATAAAAGATATTGGTTTTTTTGAAATGAATGAAACACCCTATTCGCGGAATTATGGCGAAGATTATGACATGGTAATGCGAATTTCTGAAAATTATCGTATTGGGCGTATTTATGATCCCATTTATGAAGTGATACGTCACTCTGGTGGAACGGATCATGCCATAGATCAGATTGTCATTGATCGAAATGATGAAGCAAAAGATCACATGCGCCTAGAAGCAATTCAAAGACGAATAAAGTTAAATCAATAGCCTATGAGTTCTATTCAAATTATCGGAATCGATGGCGGTGCGACCAAAGTAAGTGCTTGGGATATCGAGCATAATGGCAACACATTTTCATTGGGGCAAGCCCATTATGCAGATCAATATATAAATCAGAATTTTTTCAATTCTGGTTTTTCTCCAGTCGACATCCAAACACAATTAAGTGAAATGGATATGAATCATATTCAATTAACTGAAAGTGAAATAAAGCAAGGTAATGCTATTATTCAAACATTCGCCAATGTAATTCATCATATTCATTCTGGGGAGCCAGTACTCCTAGGCATAGGAATGCCTGGACTTAAAACCACTGATATGCGTGGTATTGTTGCTATGGCTAATGGGCCCAGAATCCCACATTTTTGCGATCAATTAGAAGAAAATTTATCTCAATTGAATATTCCATTGGCTGCTTCTATTTCCCAACTAGGGAGTGATGCAGATTATTGTGGAATAGGCGAAGAATATGCTTCGGGCGGAGCTTTTACAAAGTGTCAGTTTGGATATTATCTTGGTGGAGGAACAGGTGCAGCAGACGCATTAAAATGTAATGGAGAACTTCTTCCTTTGGATAAGACAAAAACTTGGTTAGCCAAATCTTGGGAGATAAAAACACAAGATGGGTTATCATTAGAACGATTTGCCTCAGCTGGCGGAATTCAATTTATCTATGGTCAAATCTCTGGAATTTCCGTAGAAGAATTGAATAGAGATGCAATCTATCCAACTCAAATTCTTGAATATGCAATAAATGGAAATAACAACGCTAAAGAAACTTTAGAATTAGTGAGTTTAACATTAGCACACCTCTTTTATGAAAGAATTGAAACATTATTCTGTGGCTGGCAATCCCCTTTTGAGTTTGCAAATCCTAATAGAGCACCACTTGAGCAATCTCATCCTTTTTTAGGCAACGTATTTGATCAATTAATCATTGGCCAACGCCTCGGCACATTGATGGACAAATCAAAAACATCCACTTTTCTTTGGGACCCTTTTTTAGGTCATCTCAAAACATTTATTTCTAATAGTCAAACACTTGATCAAAAAGCCAAAAATCATTATTTAAAATTTGGATTAGAAAATCTATTTACACTTTCTCAACTACGTGATGCCCCTGCTTTAGGTGCAGGTGTCGATGCTTTTCATCAATATAACGCATCTTAAAAATGCTAATAAAAGGTCAAATCCCAACAATAGAACCCAATGTATCCATCGGGTTAGTTTTACCCGAAGACCAACAAAAAAGTGTTACAATTAAAAGCAGTGAGTCAAAAATTGAACATCAAATATTAGTTCAAAAAGACACTTTATTATTAGACGGAAATCCATTACCGAGAATTCATTTTAATCAATCAAGTACTGATTCAACCTTTACAATTCATCCTGTTAGAGCCGGACGTGGGTTTCATTGGGAAAAACATATTTCTATTCAAGTATTGGGGGATGTAGATATTTCCATCAAAGATGGATGCCTTTTTGTGATAAATCAACTTCCATTGGAACAATATCTAATGTGTGTAGCCACATCAGAAATGAGCGGTGAATGTCCACCTGCATTGCTTGAAGCACAAACGATTGCGGCACGATCTTGGCTCTTAGCCGCAGACGAACAAAAGCATGCGCACTTAGGACTTGATGCCTGCAATGACGATTGTTGTCAACGATATCAGGGAATGGGAAATTTAACTGAAAAAGCCAAAAAAGCATCTCTATCCACACGTGGAAAAGTTATAATGCACAACCAAGCCATTTGTGATACGCGATATTCAAAATCCTGCGGAGGAGTATCAGAAAGGAACGACTATGTCTGGAAAGAATCTGCCAAACCTTACTTGACAGCTATACATGACAGTCCAAACCCAACCCTACCTGATTTACAATCAGATGAAAAGTTTCAACACTGGTATTGGCAAGATTCAGACTGCTTTTGTAGCCCGAAAACAGTACCAGAAAATGAGTTACATCACTATTTAGGCCATGTAGATAAATCCGGATCCTATTTTCGATGGGATGCCGCCTTTAACCGAGACGAATTAATAAAACTCATTTCAAATAAAACAAATAATCCATTTGACTCATTACAATCTATAAAACCATTAAAGCGTGGACTTTCAGGTCGAATTATACAGCTAGAAATAAAAGGACAATTAAAAGGAATTGAGTCAATAATTATATTAGATTCTGAATACGAAATTAGACGTGTGCTTCATCCCAATTTTATGTTTAGTTCTGCTTTTTTTATGAAAATATCTTTAGACAGCCATTCAAATATTGACAAAATAACGTTCCACGGTGCCGGCTGGGGACATGGAGCTGGACTTTGCCAAATTGGAGCATTAGGAATGGCATTAAACCAATATTCAACTAAAGAAATATTAAACCATTATTTTAAATCAACGGAGTTAGAAAAAATCTATGACTGATGCTATTGCTTTACACTGGATTGACTGGACCATTATCATTTCTTACATCGCCTTTTCGCTTGGTGTTGGAATCTATTTTTCAAAACGAGCATCTTCTAGCACAGAAGAATATTTTCTCTCGGGAAGGTCTTTACCTTGGTGGATTGTTGGAACATCCATGGTAGCAACCACATTTGCTGCTGATACACCTTTAGCCATTACTGAATTTGTAAGAGGACCGGGAATATGGCAAAATTGGTTTTGGTGGAATATGGTTCTTGGATCTATTTTAAGCATTTTTCTTTTTTCAAGATTGTGGCGTAGAGCAAAAGTTTTAACAGATAATGAATTATTAGAAATAAGGTATAGTGGAAAACCAGCAGCATTTTTACGTGCATTTAAAGCAAGCTATTTTGCCATTTTATACAATTTTATCGTCATGGGCTGGGTCATTAATGCAATGGCATCCATTATATCTGTTATGCTGAATATGGATAAATGGACTGCTGTATGGATTTGCGTTATAATTGCACTGGTTTACGCAATTTTATCTGGATTTTGGGGGGTTGTTGTTACTGATCTTGTTCAGTTCTTGATTGCCATGTTTGGATCTATTGCATTAGCAATTATAGCTGTGAGTGCTGTGGGTGGCATGGAACCATTACTCGCAAAATTATCATCCTTATTAGGCTCAGATGCTGTTCATAATAATACACTTAAATTTATTCCACCTGCTCCTGATGCGGGCGTAACAACAGGTGCATTTTGGGAATCTCCTTTTTCTAAATTTATGATATTTATTACAGTCATGTGGTGGAGTAATCATAGTACGGATGGTGGTGGGTATATTATCCAACGAATGTCATCAGCTAAAAATGAACGCCATGCGTTATTAGCCACACTTTGGTTCAATACAGCGCATTATGCATTACGTGTCTGGCCTTGGATTATTGTAGCTGTTGTGTCAATTGTTCTATTTCCAATCATACCTGAATCTTACTCTGAGTTGGGCGTAAAAGCGGGATACCCTTTGGTGATGAATTCATTACTTGGGCCTGGAATGAAAGGCATTCTTATCGTCTCTTTTCTTGCCGCATTTATGTCTACCATTGATACACATCTCAATTGGGGTTCATCCTATATGATTAATGATATCTATAAACGCTTTTTTAAACCAAATGAGTCAGAAAAGCATTACGTTCTTGTTGGTAAAATATTTACAGTCGTGTTAATGGTATTAGCTGCTTTTACAGCCATGAAAATGCAAAGCATTTCAAAAGCATGGGAATTTATCTTTTCCATGGGGGCGGGTATTGGACTTGTTCTAATCCTTCGTTGGTTTTGGTGGCGTATTAATGCATGGAGTGAAATCACCGCGTTGGCAACATCCATTATTATTACAATTTCTTTAGAAGTGTTAGCTTGGAGCCAAACAATTGCAGCAGGAAATTCATATGAATTATTCGGTTCATCACCCATTCTGTTTGGTATTTCATTGCAGGTCCATCATAAACTAATGATTATAGTTCCATTAGCGATAATAGCGTGGGTTACAGCTACATTGTTAACAGAACCTGAGTCGAATGAAACTTTAACTGCTTTTTATAAGCGTGTCCAACCCGGTGGCTGGTGGAAACCAATAGCATCGGGATTTGAACATACAATGCAACCATTAACACATGGATTCCTTATCCAATGGATCGCAGGCGTCATGATGATTTATGGTCTTACATTTGGCATTGGAAATTTAATTTTTCTTAATTACAGTTATGCTGTTTTACTATTTGGAGCAGCAGGCATAGGCTTTTATCTTATTTGGAATCGAAGTTTATCCAAATTGAATTAATCAGGCTTTATGAATGACTAAACCAAGGCGAATCTATTCGATTGATGTGTTTCGTGGCATGACCATTGCTCTGATGATTTTGGTTAATAATCCCGGGAGTTGGGCAAATGTTTATTCTCCCCTTCTCCATGCAAATTGGCATGGCTGTACATTAACAGATCTCGTATTTCCATTTTTCTTATTCATAATGGGTACATCCATGCGTTTCGCATTTGTTCGCTGGCATCATTATGATTCAAAAGAGTTTTATTACCACGTATTCTGGCGAACTGTTTCCATATTTATTGCAGGATTACTTATAAATGCTTTTCCTTTTATTAGGCAAAATTGGGATTGGTCTACATTTCGTATTATGGGTGTCTTGCAACGAATTGCACTCGCTTATGGTATAAGTTCAATCCTTGTAATCAATTTTAATTTTAAACATATTATTCAAATTCTATCAGGGTTACTATTATTTTACTGGGGATTATTATGGTTTGGCGGCACCGGTGATCCATACAGTGTCGATTCGAATGTTATTCGCACATTTGATATGTGGTTTTTAGGTGAAAATCATTTATGGCATGGAAAAGGACTCCCTTTTGATCCTGAAGGTATTTTGAGTACACTCCCTTCTATTGGTACTGTATTGTTAGGCTATCTTGCAGGTGGTATGTTGCAAACAACAAAAAAATATTCTGAAAGTGCTAAACGAATGTCTGTATTTGGATTGGCCTTGATTTCTATTGGTTGGATTTGGGGTTTTATTTTTCCAATCAATAAAGCTCTTTGGACAAGTACTTATGTTTTATTCACAAGTGGATTAGCTTTTCTTGTATTAGCAGGATTAACATTTATAATTGATGCAAAATCTTGGAAAAAACCTTTCTGGGTATTTGAAGTATTTGGAACAAATTCATTATTTATTTTTGTTGGATCCGGCCTTTGGGCAAAAACGATATTAAAAATTAAATTTAATTTAGATGGGCAATTAACATCAGGGTATGGCTATTTGTATAAAACGGTTTTTCAACCTTTTGCAGGAGATATCAATGGGTCTCTCCTTTTTGCATTAACCCATGTTATTGGATGGTGGCTTGTCCTTTTTTGGCTTTATCGGAAAAAGATATTTATAAAACTATAATTTGGAGATTGTGATTTACAATTACTTAATAGCGGGAATCAATAACAATAAAACAAAAGGAGATAGATTATGTCTAATAGACCCAATTTTAAACCTCAATATGACAATTATATTGGTGGTGAGTGGGTAGCGCCTGTTGACGGTGAATATTTTGAAAATAATTCACCTGTAGATGGAAGCTTCATATCTAAAGTACCAAAATCAAATAAAAACGATATTGATTTAGCTGTTAAGGCTGCATGGAAAGCAGCCTCTGCATGGAATAAATCATCTGCCACGGAGAGGTCCACTCTTCTAAACAAAATAGCAGATCGTATAGAAGAAAACCTAGAGGCACTTGCTCTTGCAGAAACGTGGGATAATGGGAAAGCTATTCGGGAAACGATGGCCGCTGATATTCCATTAACTATTGATCATTTTAGATATTTCGCAGGAGTGATCCGTTCTGAATCTGGTGAAGTATCCGATCTTGACGCTAATACAGTTTCAATGGAAATCCATGAACCACTTGGTGTGGTTGGACAAATTATTCCTTGGAATTTTCCAATTCTAATGGCTGCTTGGAAATTAGCCCCAGCATTAGCAGCAGGAAATTGTGTTGTAATAAAACCTGCGGAACAAACACCTGTCTCTATTCTACTATTAATTGAAGCTATTGCGGATTTACTTCCTGCAGGAGTAATCAATGTAGTAAACGGATTTGGTCCCGAAGCAGGTAAACCACTCGCAACTCATCCAGATGTAAAGAAAATTGCCTTCACAGGTGAAACTACAACTGGTCGACTTATCATGCAGTATGCTTCTGAAAATATTATCCCATTCACATTGGAGTTAGGTGGAAAATCACCAAATATTTTCTTTGATAGTGTTATGGCAGAAGATGATAATTTCCTTGATAAAGCAATCGAAGGGCTCGTCCTATTTGCTTTCAACCAAGGTGAAGTATGTACTTGTCCATCAAGAGCATTAATACAAGAAAACATCTATGATGCTTTCATGGAACGAGCTCTAAAGCGTATAGAAGCAATTACGATGGGTGATACCCTAGAAGGATCAACCATGATGGGAGCTCAAGCATCTAATGACCAGTATCAGAAAATCCTAAATTATATTGATATTGGAAAACAAGAAGGTGCTGAAGTGCTCATTGGTGGAGAAGCTTATAATAATGAAGTTTATCCAGACGGGTATTATATCAAACCAACTGTTTTTAAAGGAAATAACAAAATGCGCATATTCCAAGAAGAGATTTTTGGTCCGGTATTAAGTGTTACTACTTTTAAAAATGAAGCTGAAGCATTGGAAATTGCCAATGATACGCTATATGGATTAGGCGCTGGTGTTTGGACTCGAGACATTCATCAAATGCAATCTATGTCCCGTGGAATAGAAGCAGGTCGTGTTTGGTGTAACTGTTACCATGCATACCCAGCACATGCTTCATTTGGTGGATATAAAAAATCTGGTATTGGTAGAGAAACACATAAAATGATGCTCGATCATTATCGTCATACAAAAAATGTGTTAACATCATATGATAAAAATCCATTAGGGTTCTTTTAAATAAAAAACCGTGAGCGGGCAGTTTTTTTACTGCCCGCTCTAAGAGAGAATTATGACATTAGAAAGAGTAAGTGTAACAGAAAAAGCTAAGGATGTAATTGACCAGCTTAGAGAAAAGCATGGTGATCTTATGTTTCATCAAAGTGGTGGTTGCTGTGACGGCTCGGCACCAATGTGTTTTGAAAAAGGTGATTTTATAGTGGGGTCTAGAGACCTCTGTATAGGGAATATACATGGATGTGATTTTTATATGTCAGAAGATCAGTTCGAATATTACAAGGGCTCTCATATTACTATTGATGTATCAGAAGGCAGAGGGTCAAGCTTTTCATTAGAAATCCCTTTAGGGTTAAGGTTTATGACTGTATCAAGAATTCTTACTGATGAAGAATACAAAGTTTTAAACCCCAGTAAACCATAACATATAAATGTTCGCCATTAATTAAATAACGGTACTACAATTCTCGGAATGAATGAACCCTTGGTTTAAATTTATATATAATACTTTCCGGAAAAATCATAATGAACATATTTATTACAGGTGCAAGTAGTGGAATTGGTGAATCATTAGCATACTATTATGCGCAAAAGGGTGACACCGTTGGGCTTGTTGCGCGACGAGAAGATCGTCTTAAGGCAGTTGAAGATAAAGTGAAAGAATTAGGTGGGAATCCCATCTCTTTCATTCTGGATGTGGCTAACCGAGATGATGTACAAAAAGCAGCTAATACTTTTTTAGAACAAACTGGAACTATCGATACGGTAATTGCAAATGCTGGTGTCGGGGGTACAGATAAATTATCATCTGGAGATGCATCCACTATTAATAAAATTTTATCAATCAATATTTTGGGAGTAACGAATACCGTTATTCCATTTATACCATCCATGAAAGAACAAAAATCTGGCCAAATATGCATCATCAGCTCAATCGCAGGAACACGTGGTTTAATTGGGCATGGGGGATATTCTGGTTCTAAGGCCGCTGTTCGAGTTATAGGAGATAGTTGGGATTATAGTTTATCTCGTCATAATATTTCTACAACAGTTGTTTTCCCTGGCTGGATTGCGACAGAAATGACTGCTGGACATTCATTTAAAATGTTATTTCTCATGGATTCTGAAACGGCTGCTGGAAAAATCGCCAATGCTATTCATAAAGGAAAACGAAAATATATCCTGCCATGGCAATGGAATATAATTGTTCCTATTTTCAGGTTTCTTCCTCGCTGGCTAATAAAACTCGTATCAGTCTAATGAACATATCTGTTCGATTTGCGGAAGAATCAGACTTTGAATATCTCCATTGGCAACATCCGTTAAAAGATGACGTTTTAATGCATCAAATTCGGTCCCGACACATTATGGTTGCAGTATTTGACGGAAAGCATGTTGGGCATATACGATATGAGCTTATGTGGGGACACTTACCTTTCTTATCTTTAATCATGGTTAAAAGTAGATACCGAAAACAAGGAATTGGAAAAGAATTATTATCATTCCTTGAAGATGTATTAAAATTACATGAGCATACATATTACATTAGTTCATCCATGGAAAATGAACCTGAACCTCAAGCTTGGCATAAACATATTGGCTTTAAAGAATTGGGTTTATTATCCAATATAAATGATAATGGAATAGGTGAAATCTTTTTTAGAAAAGAATTATAAATATGCTTCACTCATTTATTCGTGAAATGCCAAAGGTAGAATTGCATGTGCATTTGGAAGGGTCTATTCAACCCAAAACACTTCTTAAGCTCTCAGAAAAAAATAATGTATCCATCCCCGTAACTACATTAGATGATATAGAAAAATGGTATTCATTTACAGATTTTAATCATTTTATTGATATTTATAGAATCATCGGTGAATGTTTACAAACACCGGAAGATTTTGAGTTAATTAGTAGAGATTTTTTAACGAATCAAGCTCGACAAAATATTCAATATTCTGAAGTGACTTTTACCCCATTGGACCACAAGCATAAGGTGTCCTTAGACGATCAATTAAATGCCATAAATAAAGCCCGGTTTGATGCAGAAAAAGAATTAGGTGTAACATTACGTCTTATTCCTGATATGTCGCGTGAAAAAAGAGATATAGATGAAGGAATGGAGTTAGTCAATTGGGCAATTCGTAATATGGAAAATGGAATAGTCGCACTTGGGTTAGGGGGACCAGAAATTGGACATCCACCAGAATTATTTGAATCTATTTTTCGAAGGGCAAAAAAATTCGATTTAGCCAGTGTTCCTCATGCAGGTGAAACGGAAGGTCCCAAAAGTATTTGGGGATCCTTAAATTCACTTCATGCCATTCGAATTGGTCATGGTGTTCGTTGTATTAAAGATCCAGAATTAGTCCAATACTTGAGAGATCATCAAATACCATTAGAAGTTTGCCCAACAAGCAATGTAAAACTTGGAGTCGTCGAATCATTTGACAAACATCCATTACCTCAATTATTAGAAGAAGGATTATGCATCACAATTAATTCAGATGATCCTCCTATGTTTGGCACAACCTTGACTGATGAATATTTAAACATTGTAGATACATTCCAATTCAATATTAAAATAATAAAACATCTCGTATTAAATGGAATTCAAGCCAGCTTACAATCAATTGAAACAAAGATGGGTATGATTCATCATTTTAAACAGTCATTTCTCACATTAGAGAATAAATTAAACAATTCAGATAGTTAATTGATGATTAAAGAAGTTCAAATCGTTGCTCTAAACACTCTTGTATCTCTCCAAGCAGAATTATGGCCAATGCATACTGTCGATGAACTTTTACCTGATTGTAAAAAAGCACTTCAAGATCCTAAACAAATAAGTTGGATCTATTATAAAAATTCGATTCCTATAGGCTTTTTAGATTTATCCATTAAAGAAAAAGCAATAGGCTGTAAATCAAATAAAATAGGTTATGTGGAAGGGTGGTATGTGAAACCTAATTATCAAGGAAACGGTTTCGGAGTGGCGTTATACAATCAGGCTGAGTTGTGGGCAAAAGAAAATGGATGTACCGAAATGGCTTCGGATACAACTCAAGATTATCCGCTCAGTATTCAGGCGCACGAAAAAGTCGGATTTTCAATCGCTCGTCGTGCGACACACTTTAAAAAAGATATAGATTAATCACTTTTTGATGAGCCATACATTTGATCAATACATGATTGATAATTGGCAATAACCACTTTTCTTTTTACCTTGAGAGTTGGTGTTACTTCATCTTTATCTTGATCCAATTCTTCTTCAAGAATATGGAATTTTTTAATGGACTCATAACTAGCTAATTCTTTATTTAATGTAGAAATTTCATGGTGAAGCAAATCTATTACTTCTTGCTTCTTGGATAAATCAGCTAAATCTTGATATAATATTTTTCGATCTCTTGCAAATTTTGCAATTTCATCTTCATCCAAAGTAAGGAGCATCGTTAAATATGGTTTACGGTCACCGTAAACCATGGTTTGGGAAATATAGGCACTTGTTTTCATCAGATTCTCTATATTTTGGGGAGCAACATTTTTTCCACCTGCGGTAATAATCAAATCCTTCTTCCTATCGGTGATAAACAAGTATCCATCTTCATCAATATGTCCTACATCGCCAGTATGAAGCCATTCGTTTCCTTCATCATCTTTTACTAATAATTCATTTGTAGCATCTTCATTTCGATAATAGCCAGATATATTTTGTGGCCCACGTGAACAGATTTCCCCATCTTCAGCAATTTTGACTTCTGTATCCAAATATATTTCACCAACAGAACCAATTTTTGCTCTTCCCATTTGATTGGCCGAAATTAACCCGGTCGTTTCTGTCATGCCATATACTTCATAAATATCCAAGCCAACCCAATGGAAAAAATGGACAATATTTGGAGAAATGGGTGCGGCACCTGAAATCATAAATCGGATATTTCCACCAAATATATCGTGTACCTTTTGGAAAATAAGAAAATGGGCAATGACATGTTTCCATTTTAAATACAGTGAAGGAGAGTCCCCATCATCTTTTTTATGAGTGTATTGCTTCCCCACATCTATCGCCCAATTAAATATAGTTTTTTGTAACCATGTTGCATCCTTTACGCCAGAGCTAATTCTAGCATAAAATTTTTCAAATACACGAGGCGTCCCAAACATAATTGTTGGCCCGGTCTGTCGTAAATTGGCCGCCATATCTTCTAGAGATTCTGCAAATATTGTAATATTTCCAGAACATAATTTCATAAAATGTCCTAAATCACGTTCTGCAATATGTGATAAAGGTAAATAAGCTATCGATGTATCATTTTCGGAAATTCCATAAATAGTAGGTAAATGTTTCACAACAGCTAATACATTTCGGCTATTAATCATTCCAGCTTTGGGGTTCCCAGTCGTTCCGGAAGTATAAATAAAACTAATCAAATCTTCTGGGTCACCCTCGTTTATTCTATTTTTTAATTCATCCGGATTTTGTTCACCATAAATTTTTCCTTTTTCTCGAAAAGAGCCCAAAGTCATTACATGATCTATTTCTTTTGGAACATATTTATCAAAAATTACCAATTGAGCCACTTCTGGTAAATTGGGCCAAATGTCTATCATTTTATCTAATTGTTCTTGATCTTCCCCAAAGACAAATTTGGATTGGCTGTGCTCAACAATATACTGTACCTGTTCTTCTGTATTTGATGGGTACACTGGAGCAGTCACTGCACCAACGGACATAATTGCTAAATCAACAACCACCCACTCATAACGAGTTAAACTAATAATGGATACTTTATCGCCACGCTGAACCCCTGCATCAAGTAGTGCATTTGCGATATCTTTTACATATTCACCATATTCTGCCCACGTTTTGGATTCCCATAATCCTTTTTCTTTTCTCCAAATGGATATTTTGTCGCCATTATTTTCAACGTGATACCAAAATAATTTTGGAACTGTATTATAGATTGTAAGGTCTATCATTACCCGCCACTCCACAATTTAGATCGTCTTACATATTTGCCTTCGCCTAAATATTGTTCACGTACTTTTTCTTCATCTAATAATTCTTCATATGTTCCACTTAAGAATATTTTACCTGTCGTTAATACATACCCATAATCTGCAATGGATAAAGCACGATTTACATTTTGTTCCACCAGCAATATGGTAACTCCAGATTTATGCAACTCTTTGATAGTAGCAAATATATCTTGCACCAATAAAGGGGATAAACCAAGTGAAGGTTCGTCTAACAATAATAATTTGGGTTTTATCATGAGAGCACGAGAAATAGCCAACATTTGTTGCTCCCCTCCACTCATTGTTCCTGCTTTTTGATCTTTTCGTTTTTCTAGAATTGGAAAATGGCGAAATGCTTCCTGCATTCGATCATACAAAAGGTCTTTTTCTTTTATGAGAAACCCGCCCATGAATAAATTTTCTTCAACCGTTAACTCCGGAAAGATTCGTCTCCATTCAGGTACGTGCCCAATTCCCATTGATACGATTTTTTCTGGATCCAATCTATCAATACGTTTCTCTTCAAAATGAATCGTTCCTTGCTCGGGTTCTACTAAACCGCTAATGGTTTTCAAGATGGTCGTTTTCCCTGCACCATTTGCTCCAAGAATTGTAACCAACTGTCCTTTTTTTACTTCAAGAGAAACACCATGAAGGGCCTTTACTTTACCATAATATGTTTCTACACCAACCAGTTTAAGCATCGTCAGAATCTCCTAAGAATGCTTTAATCACATCAGGGTGATTTTTAACATCATCTGGTTTACCCATAGCTAATATTTTTCCAGAATCGAGAGCACAAACACGATCAGAAATACTCATAACAAGACTCATATCATGTTCCACAACAAGAACAGTAATACCGAGTTCATCCCTGATTTCAGAAATTATTTTGGCTATTTCATGCGTTTCCTGATCATTCATCCCTGCAGCAGGTTCATCCATAAGTATTAATTTTGGTTTTCCTACTAATGCGCGCGCTATTTCGGTTAATTTTTGAATACCATAAGGTTGGCCCGTCATGTATTTTTGTTCATAATTCACAATCCCTAAAAAATCTAATATCTCTAGCCCCATTGCTTCTTCAGCTTCTCTTTGACTTCGACTCAACCACCTTTTTATTGTAGCCTTTGGGTCAATACGATGATGAGCACCAAGCAAAATATTATCCAATACGGTCATGAAAGGAATATTTTGAATATTTTGAAATGTTCTAGCAATACCACTTTGAATAATTTCATGAGGTTGCTTTGTTAATAAATTAATATTATCAAATTCAATGGTCCCCTTTTGAGGGCGATTAAATCCATTAATACAATTAAACATTGTTGATTTTCCCGAACCGTTTGATCCAATGAGAGAAAATATTTCTCCTCCATTCACCGATAATGAAACATCATCCAACGCCACAACGCCGGAAAACTGCATTCGAAGATTATTTATATTTAGGTCAGCCATAATATTAAAGAAGACCCTGGTTCCCCAGGGTCTTCTTCAGATATATTTTAACTCTATTCGATCCAATCAGTTATAACAGTTTGAACACCATCTTTAACTTTTACAAGAATCACAGATTCTGTACCAGCATGATCCGTTTGACTGTATGTAATTGGTGGAAATGCTCCACCGTCCCAATTGTTTAATGTTTCAAGTCCATTCACTAGACGTTCGCGGGTTGGGTATTGTCCAGCACGTTCTAATCCTTCTACTAATACTTGAGCTGTAATAAAACCATAAAAATGGTACATACCCATATATGGTTCTGGCACTTCATACTTTTCACAAAGTTCACGGTAAAGTACTGCCGCTTCAGCATCAGAATTCCACAAACTTGCAAAATTAGCAGATGTAAATCCTTCTCCTGCTGGCCCTGCTGCTAATGAAACTCTATGATCCATCGTTGGGCTTGTTCCATAAAACTTAGGAGCATATCCCATCGCTGCTGCGGTTTTCATTACAATGATAGGTTCCTTCACCACACCAGCAATAATGACATGAGTGGCCCCACCTTTCATTAAATTGGCTACTTGACCCGCAAAATCTGTTGCGCCACGTTGGTAAGCTTCTTTTTGAATAGCTGCACCTGTATTTGCTTCCGCAACAGCTGCACCTTTCAAAACATTTTCGCCATAATCATCATCTTGGTAAATAAGGCCAATTTTAGCATTCACATCATCTACAAGAATATTATCCACAAGAATTCTAGTCTGTTTGTCATAGCCCGTATCTGTATGGAAAATAAGATCTGCCGCTTCACGAGACATATCCGACATGGATCCAGACTGTGTTGCAGGTGCCACAAGCGGCGTGCCTGATTCAGCTAAAATGGGTCGAATAGCTTCACACGGCGATGTTCCAATCACTTGGAACAGGCAAAAAACTTGATCTTTCTCAATCAATTTCTTTGCAGCTGCCACAGCTTTTTGTGGATTATACTGATGGTCCTCCACTTTCATTTCGATTTGACGACCGTGAACACCACCATTTTCGTTTACATATCGAAAATAGAGATTTGAACCGGCAGGCAAAACTGCACCTAGTTCCTTCATCGGTCCACTTAAATCCTGGACATTTCCAATTAATATTTTATCCTCAGAAACACCTGGTGCTGATGCGCGATTTCCGCATCCCACGACCAATAGTCCCATTAGGATAAATAATCCAGTTGCTTTTTTCATGATACCTCCTTGGTTATTCATTAAATAAGTCTTTTCTTCGGGTTAAAGGGGAATAATTTCCAATATATTTTCATTTTAATCCACATCCCATATAATCCTGTTGGTTGAAATATGATAAATAAAAACATAATGAGCCCAAACAGAAGTGATTGTATATCACCTCCTTCTATATTTAAAACGCCATGAATTAAATCTTTTAATTCTGGTACAAATAAATAGTCTAATAAAACAATAAAAAGTGTTCCTAATACTGCTCCATAAATTGAGCTTACACCGCCTACAAGAATCATAATGATAAAATAAATGGATAATAAAATATCAAAATGATCTGTGGAAATAAAATGGCTTGTGTGTGCAAATAAAACTCCGGCAAATCCAGCAAATACACCTGATATGAAAAAGGCTAACATTTTATATTTAGCTAAATGAACACCCGTTGCTTCCGCTGCTTGTTCGGAATCACGTATAGCCATAAAAGCACGTCCAATTTTTGATTTTCCGATTCGTCGGCCAACAACAACAGCAATTATGGCACATGTGAAAATGAGAAAATAATTATCCCAATCCGAATTAAATGTGAATCCAAAAATGGTTGGTGGAGATACTTCTAAACCTCCTGCACCTTGCGTCCATACTCTTAATGCAATTATAAGTCGTTTTACAATAAACCCAAAGCCCATTGTGGTTAATCCAAGATACATACCTGTTATTCTTAATGCAGGAAACCCAATTAAAAATCCAAAAATTCCCACGATTAATGGGGAAATCACTAACGATAAAATAAATGGAATTCCAACCTGATCTACCAGGATGGCTGACGTATATGCACCAATAGCTAAAAAGGCTGCGTGTCCCAATGATATGAGGCCTGTATAGCCACTTAATAAATCAAGTCCAACCGTCAAAATGATATAAATCCCAGCCATATTTAATACAAATAAATAATATTTATAACTAAAGGTTATTCCTTTCAACATAAATGGAAGAAGGAAAATGCCAATAATTAAAATGGGTATCCAGGATAGGTTTTCGTCTTCGTAGCGCCCCTTCATTAGACTTTTTTTACCTTTTCTTCGCCAAATAAACCATCCGGTTTAACCATTAAAACTGCAATCAATACAATCCATACAATAATATCATTCATTTCTTTTATCCATTCAAAATGGAAAGACAATGTTCCCATGCTTATGGTTTCTATGACTCCCATAATAATACCGCCCACTATGGCACCAGCAATAGAACCAAAACCGCCTAAAACAGCAGCAGGAAATGCTTTTAGACCCAAAAAGCCCATGGAAGTATCTAATAAAGACATACGAGGCGCTAACAATATTCCACTTATGGTGGCAACAAGTGCAGAAAATATCCAAACAAGGCCATAAACACGTTTAACAGGAATTCCCATGAGTTGTGCGGCTATAGGATCTTCCGATGTTGCCTGCATTGCAACACCCCACTTCGTATTATTGAAAAAATAATAAAATATGACAACAAGAATGATGGCGCTTATTATGATTGATAAATCCAATGCAGATATAATGATTCCATTTAACGATAATACTTTATTTCCAAAAGGTGAATATGGAATTAAACTCATGGGACCAGCTATCATTGCAACGAGGGCTCGAAGAATAATGGATAAACTAATTGTGGCCATTATTACAGAAAAAATAGGTTCATCTTTCAACGGACGATTAATGACCCAATCTAAAACCCAACCAAATACAAATGCAAAAAGTATACTACCTGCAAATGCTAGAAAAAATACACCAATAGTCGGTTCACCAGATTGTGCCATAAAAGTAGTTACAAAATAGAAATTGATATAGGCACCAACCATCATTAATTCACCCTGAGCAAAATTTACGACCTCAGTAGCTTTATAAATGAGAGTAAACCCTAATGCAATAAGTGCATAGATTGAACCAAGTGCAATGCCACTAATACTTTCCTGAATAAGTCCAATAAATGTGTCCATCTTAATATCGTACTATCAAATTTATATAAGGTTTTCTACCATTTTTGCCATTGATATACATTGGTGAGTCACGCCCCCTTGATCATGAGATGTATACGTCACTTTTACTTTACACCAACCAACTTCTAGATCGGGATGATGATTAACTTCTTCTGCCTTTATTGCAAGCGTATTTACAAATTCTATACCCTTCATATAGGAAGTAAATGATAATTCTTTTGAAATTTTTCCTTCTTGATAATTCCACCCATCTAAAGTGGATAGTGCAGATTGAATTTCTTGTTTGGAAGCGAGTGACACTTATTTCTCTAATAATGGATTAACAGTTTTTTTGAACACTGACCGTACCCATGTAACACTAATCGTCGCAGAAACAAACGTTGAAATCACCATAGCATACCATACATATTCAACAGGTTTGTCGAGTATAAAAGCAAAATATAATGATAAAAGAGATGATACTATTAAGACACGGATAACAGTTATTACTAGCATGGGTAATCCTTTCCCTAATCCTTGCATAATGCGTCCACTTGCCATAGCAACAGCAACAAATGGATAGGCAAAAGCCATTATTCTTAAATATTTTATAGCTATACTTTGTATGTTAGGTTCTGGAGTAAATGTTCGAATTAAGGTTGGAGCTAAAATATATACAATTGATGAAGTTCCAATAGTTACCAATACAGAACGTGTTATTCCATATTTTACTATTTCTTTCAATTTATCCGTTTCTTTGGCACCAAAAAACATACCCACTAATGTAGTTAATCCATGTGCAATAGCCATAATGGGTAAAAAGACTAACATATCCAATCGTCCTGCCACTTGGTAGGCTGCAACGGATTCAGCATTATAATGGATTAGTATTTTATTAAATACAGCTTGCCCTGTTGCCATAATCACCATGGACATGGATGCTGGTAACCCAATTTTAATAATTTCGCCTAACAACGATTTTGAAAATGTAAAATCTTTTAGGTTAAATGTGATATAAGCATGATCTTTAAAAAAGAGCATATATACAAATACAGCAAATACAATAAGTTGGCTAATAACCGTTGCCACAGCAGCACCAGCAACTCCAAGATTTAAAGTAAAAATAAATATTGGATCAAATATAATATTTAACACAGTACCTAATCCTGCAACCATCATGGGGAATTTCATATCACCTTCGCCAGCTAATATAGATCTGAAGAAGGCAGAAAAAACCATAAATGGTAATCCAAAACAAATAATCTTTAAATAGGACCATGATAAATCAACAATGGATTCTGTGGCTCCTAACTTAATGAGCATTTCTTGACCATATAAAAATCCAAGGGTTGTTAAAACAACACTAATGGCTAACCCTAACAAAATAGCATGTTCAGCACTATTATCTGCATTCTTTTTATCTTTGGCACCGATATAACGAGCAACCGAAGCTGTTACTCCAGAACCTAACCCCATCGTTAATCCAAGCACTAGGAAAAATAATGGCATATTAAATGCAACAGCAGCGATAGAGTCGCCTCCGAGGCGCCCAATAAAAATCATATCAACAATGGAATAAAGTGTTTGGATCCCCATTCCTGCCATAACAGGAATTGCTAAGGTCCAAAGTGCTTTCGGAGGATTATTTAGAAAGGAGTCTAAACGAGATTTTTTAAGTTCTTTCACAAGCAATTAATTTAACCGAAAACATACTAATCCTTAAGGAATAATTGAATTCAATTAATCAATTGCTATTGGGAAATCTGCGACCGCAGATACTAGCTGGCTCAGGAAAAGCCAGAAGTTGGATTACAACTGCCTCCAGATGAAACATTTTGACCGCCACCCACAGCAACTACAGGTGCAGACAATAATCTTTTTGCTTGTTTTTCTTTACATTTCGGACAAACAATATCTGTGTCTGGCGTATCACTTGATGGGACTAATTCGTCAAATATTGTATCACACTTTTCACATTTATAATCAAACATCGGCATGATGGTTTTCTCTTTCTGTTGGAATGTTTTTTTGTTCTAATTTTTTTTCTTCACACGGAATATATGGCACTTGTCATGTTGGGACTCCAAGCTTTGGTAAAATGACTTTATTGACTAAATACCAAGCACCAAAAATAAGGATGATGGATAATGCATCCGTCATACGGCATCAATTGCCGTCTGTAATAAGCCATTAATATGGTCCGCCATTTCAGCCAAATCATTTCGCTCAGTAACTGACAACATAGATTTTGCATTTATTGCAGCGACTGTTACAGTTTTATCATCATTTTCCCATAAAACGACATTGCATGGCAACAATAATCCAATTTCAATTTCTTCCGATAATGCTTTAAATGCAATGGGAGGATTACAAGCTCCCAAAATTTTATACGGTCTGAAAGATTCACCCAGCCTTTCTTTCATTGCTTGCTGTACATCTATATCAGTTAATACCCCAAACCCCACATCCATTAATGATTTTCGAATATTCGATTCTGCACTATCCATAGATAGATTTACTTTTTTTGAATAACCATATTTCATGATTTAGTTTCTCCATTTTTTTTCTTTACAGGCCACATCCATAAAAAGCCTACAAATGCGCCATAGACTGTACTATTAATTGGATTACCTGTAATGGAGCAATGCCCTGAATTACACCCAATAAAATAATAATAAATATAACCTATACTTGCTCCGACAAATCCTCCCAAAAGTAATTTAGGAAGTCGTTGTTTGAGCTTATTTAATTTTTCTTTTTGTTCCACGCTTTCATTCCCCCAAGCATGTTGATAGCACGATACCCTGCATTCATGAGAATCATTGTACCAGTTCGGCTTCTATTCCCACTTCGACATACAACTATAATTTCTTTTTCATTATAAAGTTTCATTTCAGATAATCTAGATCCTAACTCTTGTACTGGTATCAATATTGAATTATCTATATGTCCAAGTGAGCCGGTATATTCACCCTTTGTTCTTACATCTAGTATAAGAATATTTTCATTATTTTCAATTTTAGAAATAACATCTTCGACTGAAATATTTGGTATATTTTCTATGGAATATTTTTGCCCATCTGATAGAATGGCATTTTGACCACTATACATCCAAAGTCCCGTTCCTACCAATGCAACAAGTAAAAATATTGATTTAATCATTGAGTAATTTCCTCTCTTTTTTCTGAAATAATTGAATTCAATTCTTCTATAATAGTATCAATATGTGTTATCCCTTTACTTTCTGCCAATTCGCCTAAAGTACCCCAGACGGGTTCACCACAGGCAATACAGATTAACCCTTTTTCAGCTAAAGGACGAACAACTTCAGGATAGTCACGAACTAAATCTTCAATGTACGTGTGTTTTGCAAGCATGTGCTTCTTCCTCTTTGAAAGGTAATAATTTATTTTCAAAATAGGCAACAGTTGCATCCTTCATGGAAACGCCTTGCGGATAATGGCTGGGAGGCACGCCCCATTTTTCCATTACTTTGAATGCATGTGTCCCTGCTCCTGTAATAAGTACCGCTTCAGGTAATTCATCCTTTAGATGTTTAAATATTAACCCGTGACCAGTGGATGGACCACCTGGAATGGCCAATTCTACATCGCCACTTTCATTCATTAAAACATACCATTTTGCGCGTCCAAAATGGCTCCCACCTACTTGGGAAGTATCGGTATGCTCAGATGGAATTAATATAAGTCTTGCCATTATGAATCCTTTTTTAAATTTAAAACTTTAAATAATCTTTTAGATACGTCCGATGGGATATCGGTTGCATTATCAATACTTTTATATAACTTGACAGTTTCTTCAACACTATCGACATACACCTTACAATCTGGGCATTCCTCAATATGGTGTTTTAATTCGCCCTTTGCCTTAGCACCCAAATCTCTGCCCAAGTGTTTTTGAACTAGTTCTATAATATGATCATTATGATTATGTTTATGAGATTTCATTAGGTTGGTATTACATCCACGCATTTCATATTTTCAGCTAATCTATCTCTCAAATAAAGGCGGGCTCTCATTAATCTTACTTTTACATTTGCTTCTGTAAGACCCAATATTTCCGCAGTATGTCTCGTTGAATTTTTTTCCACATCTCTCATAATAAAAACAGACCGATACGAATCAGGTAACTTTGAAATTGCTTGCTCTAAACACGATTTCATTAAAGATTGATCTTGCTCTTCTTCCATTGGGTTTACCCATTTTCGAATATCTTTTCCAAGATAACTCGATTCACTCAAATTATCAATATCATCATTTGGGTTAACAATTTTTTTACTTCGCAATTTACCTAAAGCGAGGTTTGTTGCAATCCGATATAGCCATGTATATAGGCTTGATTTTCCAGAAAATGTATTCAATTTTTTCATCATAATAATAAATGTTTCTTGAAGAATATCTTCAGCATCTTCTTCGTTTTGTAGCAATTTAATTGCTAAACTATAAATTCGAGCTGAGTGAGATTCGACTAACACTGCCATGGCATTTTGGTCGCCATTCACAGCATTTTCAATCAGTGTTTTTTCGTCCAAATGATTATTCATTAGATAGAATTATTAAAATAAGGTTACACATTTATTATAATGCCACAAGTGGCCATAGTTTTGGTATAATCCAAGTTGCTAAAAGCCAAAACGTTATTGCGAGAGGGAAACCGACTCGCATATAATCGGAAAATTTATATCCTCCAGGGCCATATACCATCAAATTCGTCTGATATCCAACGGGAGTAATAAATGAAGCTGATGCAGCAAAAGATACTGCAAAAATATAAGGCCTAGCATCCAGCCCTAACTGTGCAGTTATTGCAATTGCAATTGGAGCCATAATAATAGCGGTTGCTGCATTAGATGATACTTCTGTTAAAATAACTGTTATTAAGTAAACTAATGCAAGTAGCAATACAGGCTGATATTCTATGGGTGCATTGTGGACAAATGAAATGATTGATTGTCCAATCCAATCTGCTGTACCTGTAGTTTGAATTACTTTTCCCAATGGAATGAGAGCAGCGATCATGACAATCACTTGCCAATGAATTGCTTGATACGCTTCGTTAGGTGTAATGACTCTAAATGCAAATAATAAAACAACTCCTAAAATGGCGCCTTTTAAAATGGGAACAATTCCAAGTGCAGCTAAAAAAACAATGAGTAAAATTACCACAGTAGCCACCCACCAATTTTTCTTTTTCTTTAGGGAAGTATCATACTCTTCTAATACAATAAAGTCACCATTGTGTCCCATTTCTTGGATTTTATCTATTGGACCATAAATTAATAAGGCATCAAATGATCGAAGAACAAGGTGAGCAATTTTTTTACGAATCAATGATCCTTCTCGACGAATAGCTAAAACAAATGCTCCAAACTTCCGTCGAAAATTCAACTCCATTAAGCTTCTTCCTACCATGTCAGATCTATCGGTTAAAATACATTCAATTAAAATATTGTCATCTTGTTCAAGTTCATTTTGAGTCAACTTTTCATCCGTTAATAAATTGATTTTTTCTACTTCTTTCATACGTAAAAAATCGTCTAGCGACCCACGTACAAATAAAATATCACCTGCTTGAAGTTCCGTATTACGAATATTGGTCGTTATAAGTTTCTTATCCCTTTGAATATCTAAAACCATCACATCATAATGTTGATTTATTCCTCGTTGTAAACACGATTTCCCAATCATGGGAGACCCAGCCACAACCATCATTTCAGTTAAATAGCCCCCCAAATGATAATTTTTTGTTAAACTTGAAGTCACCGTTCTAGATGGAAGTAATTTGGGAGCTATCCACGCTAAATAAGCCAAACCAACTACTAAATTAATCCATCCTAATCGAGCAAATTCAAACATACCCATCGGCTCGTAATTTCCGGAAGCCATATAGATTGCATTTACCAATAAATTTGTCGATGTTCCGACTAATGTTAATGTTCCACCGAATATGGCAGCATAACTCAATGGAATCAATACTTTGGATGGGCTTAATTTGTATCGACCTGCGATCCGAATGGTTACGGGCATAAAAATAGCAACAATGGCTGTATTATTAACAACAGCAGACGCTAATGCAATTGAAAGTAGGTAAACAGTCAATCCCAAAGAAAGTGACTTGGAGACCAGTTTATTAATTTTTACAACAAAATATTCTAATACACCCGATTTTTGTAATGCATGGCTTAATATAAATAAACATCCAATAACAATAACTGCTGGATTTGAAAATCCTTCAATTGCATCTGTTGGGGAAATATATCCAAGTACAAGTATAGCAGACAAAGTCAATAGAGCAGTGACTTCAATTTGGAACACTTCTGTGACGAATAAAGTAAACGTCCCCACAAGTAAGAATAATACGATTCCTATTTCAATGGTCATAATTCTCTGGTAGATATTTCTATCATATCAAGGATAGAATTCAATACACCTTCTTTTTTAATATTGTGTAAAATAGTAATAACGAATATACCGAATTCTTTATCTGGAAGGATTGTTTCAAATTCATCAAATAAATCAGTTGAATCAAGGAATTCATCTATGCTTTTCCCTTGTGTAAGTTTGATTTGTAGTTCATTTTGGATTTCTTCAATGTATACCTTTAATTCATTTCGCGACATTGAAATGATAGACTGTTTTTTCATTTATGAAAGAGTGAAATCGCCTTCCTGAACCTGGTCAATCTGGATAGAATCTACATATTCACCTGCATATTTTTTATAGATACCTTCTTTTACAAATATTTCGAATAAGTCAGGGTCAATATGATAATCATTTTTCATATACCCCATGATTCGCATGGCTTGTGATATTTTTTTCCCATCTTTATAAGGTCTGTCTGCCGCAGTTAATGCCTCATAAATGTCTGCAATGGCCATCATTTTTGCCTGGACAGACATTTGGTCACCTTTAAGTCCTTTTGGATATCCTGTTCCATCCATTTTTTCATGATGTCCACCTGCAAATTCAGGTACATTTTTTAATTGTTTTGGATATGGAAGTTTTTCAAGCATATCAATGGTAATAACAATATGATCATTAATGATAGTGCGTTCCTCATCTGTTAAAGTTCCTTTTGGAATATTCAGATTAGTAACTTCATCTGCACTAAGAAATGGTTTTTCAACTCCATTTTCGATATATGGGTATTTAGCAATATCTAAAACTCTTTCTTGAAGATCTTTTTCCATGAATTCGCCTCCATGATTCACGAGCTTTATAAAAGCCTGGTCTTCATCAATCTGTTTTAATTGAGCACGGTAATCATCTTCAATTTTTTGAATTGTTTCTTCTGTTGCTTCAAATAACCCTGCCTTTTGTTCAAGATATTTGATTTTCGCATCACGGCGCAATATTTCAAATCGTGTATCAATGAGACCAATTCTATCATAAATTGTTTCAAGCTTTGTACCTTTATCAACAACGTGTGGTGGTGTAGCCACTTTTCCACAATCGTGCAACCATGCTGCAATATATAATTCGTAGCGTTCATCATCATTCATTGAAAAATCTTTGTACTTTCCATAGTCTACTTTTTCAACTGCATCTGCAAGCATCATAGTTATAATGGGGACTCGTTCACAGTGTCCGCCCGTGTATGGAGATTTTTTATCGATGGCCACAGCAATCAGTTTTATGAATGCTTCAAATAAAGTTTTTAATTCTTCAACAAGCTTTTTATTGGTTAAAGCAACAGCACCTTGAGATGCAATGGATTCCACTTGCTCCTGCATTTCATCTGAAAAATGTATGACATTTCCTTCTTTATCTCGTGCATTAATGAGTTGCATTACTCCAATAATGTCATCTTCATGATTTTTCAATGGAACCGTTAAAAATGATTTTGATCTGAATCCTGTTTTTTTATCAAACCCTTTTGTACCAGAAAAATCAAAGCCATCTTCTTCGTAAGCATCATCAATATGAACTGTTTTTCCTGTCAATGCAACATACGCAGACACATTAGCATGATTTGGTGTATGTTCATCCAACCATAATTTGACTGGATAAAATGGAATTTCAACACCGGATGTACCACCCACATGTGTGTTCATAGTTTCATTTAATAATATTTTGAAATCAAGATTACCATCTTGATTCTTCATGTACAGTGTACGGCCATCTGCATTTGTAATTTTTTTACCTGCATCTAAAATCATCTCAAAAAGTTTATCCGTATTTTTTTCAGATGAAAGGGCAATACCAATTTCATTTAGATGGGCTATTCTTCCCTGTAATTGGGAAATACGTTGTTTGAGTTGATTAATCTCAGACATTTTTATATGGATGAATGTTATTCTGTTGATTCATATGTTATGTATCAGGTAGAAATTTAGTGCAGTTCATTGATGGGACAATCGCATTTTTTATTATGCCATTAAACCATCATTAATATTATTTAATTATTTTCCACATGTTTCATTAAGAATGAATTATACTTTTCTCTAACTTTATTGGATGGAATTGCTCATGAAAGATGTTATTTCAAATGCATTTGAACCGAAAAACTTGAATGGCAAAAGTAAGCCATTAATCATTGATTTGGCTCATGAACTTTTGGATAAAGACGTTTCATCTGAAGATATATATTTTTTCCTAGATAAATGCCACCATTCAGCCGTTGCTCACCTATTTTCTAATCATAATAATCATAATGAATGGTTTAAAATTATTGTTAAATTGATTCGGAAAAGCCAATTTCACTTTGGAAAATTATTTCTACAAAGAGTACTGCTATACGGGGATAAACCATTATTGCAATTTATTGAGAAAGATGAACTTCACTCCTTCTCTTATTCTCAGGTATGGAATCAAGTATGCCATATAAGTGAATCAATAAAAGCTCTTTCAGATGGTCCTATAATTGTGGGCATTTTTTCTCCAAATCAGGTTAAAACATCTATGGTGGATCTCGCTTGTATTATTTCTGGCGTAACTGTTGTTCCTCTTCCCATAAACTTAACTCAAGAACATTTATCTTATACATTAAATCATTCTGGCGTTACACACCTATTTATTAGCAGTGAAAGTGCAGCACAAAAGTGGAATGCCATTTATACAGATCACTCATCAGTTCAGATAATTGCCGTATCTGGAAAAGAACAATATATACATACCAAGTATCACTGGGAATCTTTTCTCGATTTAGTACACACATCGGAACCGATCCGAACAATTGATCAATTCAATGACATAAATGTGGATGACCCCGTTACCGTACTATATACGTCTGGGACAACAGACTTTCCCAAAGGGATTTCATTCTCCCATGTGAATATGGTTTCTAAACGGTTTGCACGAGCATTGGCGCTTCCAGAAGTTGGAAATACAGATGTATTTTTATGCTACCTGCCATTATTTCATACATTTGGTCGTTTTTTTGAATTAATGGGAGCAATCTATTGGGGCGCTACATATACATTTTCTGAGTCACCTGCATTTAATTCAATTCTTCAAGGATTTCGCTTAGCCAAACCTTCCGTTTTTATAAGTATTCCAAAACGATGGGTTCAAATGTATGATATGATTGAATTAAAGAGAAATGCAAACCAGTTAAATGACAATCAAGTTTTAGATTTATTGAAAGAAATAACAGGCGAACATTTAAAATGGGGTCTCGCTGGAGCCGGATATTTGGATCCAGATATTTTCTCATTTTTCCAAGATCGGGGTATTCATTTAATGAGCGGATATGGCATGACGGAAGCTTCGGGAGGGATTTCTATGACACCTCCGAACGATTATGCTCCGGACTCTGTTGGAAAACCTTTACCGGGTATTGAAATGGCATTAGCAGACGACAATGAATTACTTTTACGCGGTGAATATATTTCAATTGGTTATTTTGGGAAAAATGAAATACCTTTACTTAAGAATGGTTGGTTCCACACTGGCGATATTTTCGAGGAAAAAAATGGTCATTTTTTCATCGTTGATAGGAAAAAAGACATATATAAGAATAGCCGAGGACAAACAATTGCACCACAAAAAATTGAAAATCTGTTTCAAGATTTTGAATCAATAAAATCTATTTTTCTCGTTGGTGACGGCCAAGAATTCAACACTGTCCTCATTTATCCCGATACAGCTAATACATTATTCAATTTTGATCAAGCATCGCGGGAGGGGATACGACATTATTTCAGTTCATTAATATTATCTGTAAACAGTTTTCTTTCATCGTTTGAACGCATTGTCAATTTTGCTGTTATTCAAAGAGATTTCAGTAAAGATTATGGAGAATTAACCAATAAGAATTCTTTTAACCGGAAAAAAGTATTAGAAAATTTTGGCGATGTTATTGTTCCCATGTATCGAAAAAATTATATCAATCTATATCAGGGGAAAAATGAAATAAGAATTCCAATTTGGCTATTAAGAGAGCTTGGTATTCCGAGAACTACCCTATCCTGGGATGGGGACTATCTTTTGACTCAATCCGAACACGGGAATTTGTCTTTTTCCTGGAAAGAAAACATAATTCAAATTGGCGATTTTCAATATGAAATTGAAGACTCCTTTTTCGATTTTCAACCTTTCATAAAAAGCCCGCATTTATGGCTTGGGAATGAATCATTTGTATCCTTTTGTGGCGACTTATTATTTAGATTGAGGGAATTTGATAATTATCAAGGTATACATGTTATTGCTAATCAATCTTTATTTGAACATGATGGGTATCGGCATAAAGAATTAGACAAAGGGCTTACTCAATTAAAAGAATTCCATACTTTGATTCAAGCATACATACATGGAGATAAAACATGTTTCAAACCGCTCAGGGAATTAATAGACCAATCCAATTCTCAATGGAAACAATTAATCCGGGAAACATGTATACAATTTTTTAAACATCCAAATCCTCGTTTTAAAATAGACATGATTGAAATACTATTGCCCTTATTATCGGGAGATATGTTTTTCGAATTATTGAAGGATGCCTTTTATTCTTTCCGGACACAGAATGTATCCACAGGATTTTCTATACAGTCTAAACGAATGAAGGAACCCCATTACAAAAGTATCATTCGTGCATTATATGAATATCGGAATCGATTAAATGAATTAGATTCAATTGGGCTGGGATTTCTTCAAACATTATTGCTTATGGTATCAGATTTTGGTATTCAACATCCTACCGGATTTTCTTGGGCTCGTGCAGAATTATCATGGTGGCAAATTGCGAATGTGCCAAACCGTATAAAATCTACCGCGCAAAAATCGCATTTTGCATTAATCAACGGGTTTAGGCGATGGCTGGGACCTGTGGCTACTTTATCTGTTGACAGAGAAACGGGACAAGAATATTCATGGGAACAGGTACTAGATTTTGATAATAATGTTCGCCAAAAACATAAAGAACATATATTGCACGCCTTTATGGGTACAACTCTATTAAGAGAGGCTTTATTTATATTTTCAAATCATTGTTTAATCCAATTGGATGATATTCCATTAAAAGGTATTTGGGTGTCTCACTTGGGATCTAGGCATGGAAAAAGTGTTTTTAGAATCCTTGTACGAACTCGTACATTGGGAATTCATAATTTTGTTATTAACGTAAATGAAAAATTAGATCGATCCTTTTTAGAAGATGAAACGCGATGGCTGATTCTCATGGGTCCTGCATACAAAGATGATAAACTTGTGGAAGATTTTGGGGGATATTGGCCGGAATATGATGTGTACACTGAAGAATATATTTCAGGAGAAACTCTCCATCAATATTTAGAAAGAAATCGTGTTGAAATTCAAAACAAACGTGCTGAAGATCGGTGGCAAATGCGTTGGCTACATTTTATGTGGAATGGTATATACACATATTTAGAATTTTGGAGCCGGTCCCATTTTACATTAAATATTAAAAATCCATCACCACGAAATTTAATTATACCCGAACACGATTATTCTCGTGGCCGAAGATTAATTTCAATCTCAGATAGAGAGCCAGAGCAATCAATTTCCACTCTTTATTTAACACTTTTCCAGCAATTTATTTTAGAAACAGAAAAACAATTTCCTGGCCTAAAAAGAATGGCAGATTGGGAAATTATTTTCACATGTACTCTTCGAGTAGCCACCGTGAACCAAGGTATTCCAATGCTTGAAAAATTGATTCATGCTATGGATGATAAGTCCATTCGAATACAATTTGAAGAATTGAATTGCACAGCCGAACGTATTCAACAATTTATTACAGAAACAAAAGAAATAGGTGTTTTAACAAAACCAGTTGTATTTGCATCCCTTCGATATGAACGCTGGCTTGAACTTAATACGGATGCAACCCGAAGTGCCCGTTCATCTATATTGGAAGAACTATACCAAGACTACCATTTAGATACACTTATAGAAGATTATCCCGAAACTCGAGTGCGCTTTTTTATGATGACTTGTTTTAAACAATCGTCTCATGAATTAACTGAAGCCTTTAAAGAAATCATACAAAATCTACGAAATAAGAAAATGGACCCTTTGTCTATTGCTCAACGAATTCAATATATAAAAAATGAAATTAAACTTTCAGAAGATGAAGAATTTTTCCTCGCTAAAATGCTTTTCAGGAATCTTGAATCTGGAGATTATATTGAACTTGTATCTTTGGAAATGGGTGAAACAGAAAAATTAGATCTTGTTGTACAAGTTGAGGATTCCAACCATCAATTATATCGTGTTCGGCCCCCATTTAAGCCTAAAGAAATTGCTAAATTTCATTCTGTTTTAATGGAAGCAGATTTGAATGCACTTTTTCAGGCAAATCATGAATTTTTATTTTTATTCGATAAACAAAATCAATTAGCAGGCGGTGTATTTTGGAAAAACATTTCATCTAAACATGTCCACCTTGAGTGGGTTGTTGTTAAGAAAGCATTTCAAGGGAATAATTTAAGCCAGAAATTGATGGATGAATGTTTTAATCGGTTAAATGCTCGTGGAATTACTCACGCAACGGTTGGATTTTTCCATGAAAAATTCTTTTATAAAATGGGATTTCAAATTGATCCGGAATTTGGAGGGTTGGTTAAATATTTAAATGTTAATTAATACAACATCAAATAAATCACAACACCTGTAACAGAGACATATAACCATAGTGGAAGAGTAATTCTGGCAATGTACTTATGCTTCCCTAATTGGTTATTCCATCCGCGATATAATGTAATCAATGCCATCGGAATAATGACCATAGCTAATAAGATATGGCTAAATAAAATAAAATAATAGAATGTTGTCCATTCTCCTGCATATAACTTGGGCCCACTTTTAAACCAATGGTAAATCACATAGCTCACTAAAAATGCTGTTGATGTACCGAAGGATGATAACATAACCTTTTTGTGCAAAACAATTTTCCGTCTTAGAATTAGCACATAAGCCACAATTAATAAAAGTGTTGTCACCCCATTTAAAATTGCATTCACTTTTGGTAAAAAAGATACATCCACTGCTCCTTCCAATCCATCAGGTCTTGGTCCTAAAATTAGAAAAGCAACGGCAAGGGTAAGAATAACCGACAGGATATATATAATCCTTATCCAGAATTGATCATTATTTTTCATGTAGAATTGGTCTAAGTGGTTAAATCAATAATAATTAAGGCAAACAGAGCAGGCAAATAAAGAACAGATACTTTTAATAAAAATTTAGCACGTTTTAGTTGATCTCTTTGAAAGATGGGTAGGCCAGCCATCATATATCCAATACTCATAATTCCTGCACCCAAGAAGTAGACAGATCCTGAAATGCCTAATAAGGATGGCAAAACAGAAATGGGTATTAATAATATTGAATGCCACAATATTTGGCGATTTGTTCGTTTGAGAGAATCTTCTAATACAGGCAACATTTGTAACCCGGCACGAGCATAATCTTGTTTACATAATTGTGCAATCGCATAAAAATGGGGATGTTGCCATAAATACATAATGGCAAATAAAACCCAAGCGGCTTGGTCTAATTGTCCTGTTGCTGCGGCCCACCCGCCCAAAGGTGGAATCGATCCTGGTATCGCTCCAATTGATGTGTTCAACCAGGTTACTTTTTTTAAAGGTGTATAAACAAATATGTAAAGAAATGCTGTTAATAACGCCATAAAAGATGTTAATAAATTGGCAAAAGCCAGAAGAACAAATACACCAGAAAATATTAGAATAAATCCAAACCAAAATACTTCTTCAGGTTGAAGGATTCCAGCAGGAATTGGACGATTCCGTGTGCGAATCATAAGACGATCCGTTTCCCGCTCCATATAATGATTTATTGCTCCTGCACCAGCCGAAACAAGAGCAGTCCCAACAAGTACATACACAAGTGGGAAAAAACCATGGAATCCACGCCCTCCTAAATAAAAACCAAACGCAGTTGTAATAACAACTAACAGTGTAATACGTGGCTTTGTTAGCTCTATATATGCACTCATTCGTGTCGGGGCTGGTTTATATACTTTTTCCATTATGAATTCAAATCTTTAACTAATTGGTTAATATGCGTGCGCAAGATAGCGATACTCGCTTCTTCTAATCCATCATAATATTGACGAATATTCCCCTTATCATCTACCAATACAAATTTAATGGCATGGCCTACAGGTAGCTCCTTTGCGTATAATTTAAATCCATTTTGACTTAATTCTTCTACTTGGGGATTTTCGGCACGTAAAAATTGCCACCGTTGATCCGTAACTTGGTGGGCGTTTGCATAAGCCGCCAATGTTTCAATATTATCATTTGCTGGATCTACTGTAATGGAAACGAATTGAACTTGTTCCACATTTGCATATTGATCATAAAGGTTTTTCATATTTGAAGACATCATCGGGCATGGACCGGTACATTGGGTAAACATAAAATCTACAATAGTGATTTTTCCAATAAGGCTATTTTCGGTAAATGGCTTTCCTAAGTGAGATGTTGCCGCAAAAGATGGAACTTTGTTTAAAATAGGTATAGCAGATGATTGTGCTTGAGATGCTTGTTTAACAACCCACGTTGCCCCAATAATCATAAGTCCAAGCACCAAAATGAAAGATAATAGGATCGTTTCTTTTTTCAATTTAAATCTCCCGATCGTTTCCATGCCCCGTATTCAACTATAAGGAGTCCCAAAACCCACGTTGCGCTCCACATATGAAATAATTGATAAATGGGATTCACACTTGAAAATACCATTAGTTCTCCAACAACAATTTGAATCAACACTAACCCCATTATGGCTAAACTTGCTCTTTGTGTTGTCATGGAAGCATTTTCACTTTTCTGTGTAAAATGATACCATATCCACCAAGAAACCCCAGCAAGTATTACGCCCAAAACTGTATGAATATATTTAAAGGGTCCTAACATTTTGAGTAATAAGACACTTTCTACAAGAGGATTATCTTTTCGAACCATTTCTAATCCAGCTCTTAATTCTGTCCCTAAAATAATTTCTAAGAATAATGAGATTCCCATCGCCAAAAAGCCATATTTCATTTTACACGGATAATAACTATCCTTTTCTTCAACAGGATATGCTAAATAATAAGCATTTTGGGTTCCAATGATTAAAAAGGTTATTGCAAATAATGCGAGTACCATGTGCAATGAAACAGTCAGTGGATTAAGGACAGTCCCGACAACTTGACTCCCCTGCCAACCTACAAGACCCACCATAATAAAAGAAATGAAAATAGGTATTAAAACTTTTTTTTCATTTTTATAATATTTATATGCGAGAATCAAAGTGGCTGTAATCATGAGTCCTATCACAACGCCCACTAATCGATTAGAATATTCAATCCATGCTAATACTATATTAAATTGAGCTGGATCAATATCGGTTGGTAATTGATCAAGGCTCGTGGGTGGAATCCACCGACCAAAACATTTTGGCCAATCGGGACAGCCCATTCCTGCACCTGATACACGAACTAAACCGCCAACAAAAATCAAGATGTAAGTTAATAGAGTGGTTAAGGTTGAAAATCGTGAAAAATATTTCATAAATAGACAAATAATTTAATCATTTATTTGATCGTAAAACCATACGCATAAAAATGAAATATTTTTTTTTATTTAAGGTATTATCTTAATACCTTCTGCGTCTGCATTTGATACCATAATTGGAGTTATCAATGTTAATATCAACAAACAATAAATTTAATTGAAGAGAGTATGAGTTTACATCAGGTCGATTTAGGGACAACCTGCACCGTTCTTTCAACGGGAGAAGAAGGAACCTTAAAGAAGATATATCACTATCCAACGCGGTTTGAAGTTGAAACTGCTGATGGATGTATAAATCATTATACGTCACATGAGATTGATTTATCAGGTATAACTCGGTTATCACCTAATTACCAATCTCCAGAATTCCCAACTCCTGAAACTCATTTTGCAAATGCTTCTTATGCTCCATTTGTGGCTGACTGTCAAATACAACGATTTTTCTCAACGACATCAGATATTCTATGGAGAGCAATAACTTCTCTCCAATTATTGAATGTATGGATGCCAAGAGTCCAACGTGCATTACCTGTTGTTGAAACAGATCGATATGTAACTCAATATTCATTTGATCGAATTGATTTAAAAGCAGGAACACTTTTTAAAATAAGACCCTTTTCTTTATCCACATATTTCAATTGCAAAATTGTTTCTATCGAAAAAGAAAAAGAATTAGTCCTCGAAATGCGCTTTAGTCCATTATATACTGAACAAATAACTATATCCCTCGAATCTCACGAAAAGGGAGTATTAATTAATTACAAAAAACACAGTAAAGGGCTCTTTTCATTTTTATCGCTTTTCAAATTTTATAAAAGAGAAGCACAGACACTTATAACGTTAGAATCCATTGTACCCAAAGTTGATTTTACTCAGTCTGATGAAGAAGGTGAAAGCGGACAATCAGGTGCATCTCAATTTGGTGGTTTTGGATCTCGAGAAGATTATATTGCATACGCCATTAATATGGGTATGGAAGGGAATATGGATTTTATTAATTCTATTTCAGAAAAGCCTATTCGCGGCATGGCAAAAGCTGGTGTTGTAAAAGCCAAAAGGACAGGTGTCATCCCTCCAAAACCAGAGAAACCAGAAGGCGGCGCAGCCCAAGCGTCTGGATCTGCAGTTGAATTAAGTGCTGATGATATCATTGCCATTGCTGTTAATAAAGCATTAGATGGGGATAAAGAATACATTAATGGTATTGATAACAAGGCAACACGTGGTAAGGCAAAAGCATTAGTTGTTAAAATTAATCGAGGTAAAGCAGAAAGGCCTCCTATGCCAGAGATACAGGAAATGCAACCTGTTGCAAATGATGCACCACAAGAATCAGATGAAGAATTAATCAATCGATTAGTTGCGGATGGTGTTGCGGGAAATATAGATGAAATTAATGCTCTTGAAAATAAAGTGCTTCGTGGAAAAATTAAATCGGCTGTTGTAAAAGCCAAAAGAGCAAAATCATAATATGAGCCCCAATAGTTCAACGCCTAAAATAAGTCGTTCACAATGGATTTCTATGGTTGTTTCAACCTTATTACTTCTTTTTTATATCACAATGGTATATTGGGTTTTATAAAATGAATTTCGAATGGTTAACACTTACATGGTTGATGGATCACATGCACTGGGCAGTTGGTATTCTTATTGTTGGATTGGTCATATTATTCTTTTTCCCAATATTACTGGGGCTACAATTAAAAAATGATTCAAATCAAGTTGCTGGTGAAAAATGAATATTTTTCCTTTAATAACAGTATTAACATTTATTTTTGCTTTACTCCTAGTGAGTGAAATTTTTTCTATGAAACGTAAAGTTAGAAAATTGGAAAAACGTCTTAATATTATGTGGAACAAAATTGAACCAACATCGGATAAAACTTAAATGAGCATAAAAGATAAATTAAATGCAAAAGAGAATAGCAGGATATATGTTTTATTTTATTCTTTTTTTCTAGTTCCTTTTATGATTGCTATTTTTGGTGCTGTGTTTTTTCTACTTTTCAAATTTATTACATTTGAATCCAACAATGCTTATGACTATTTAAATGATGTTAGAGCAGGATCAGCATCTAAACGATGGCAATCTGCCTATGAATTATCTAAAATATTATCCCAACCAGATTTAATTCCTGAAGAGATGGATTTCAATAATCAAATGATTTCAGCCTATAATAAATCTATTCATGATAATGTCAAAGTTCGAACTTATTTAGCTTTAGCAATGGGGCAAACTGGACGGGATATTTTTGGTCTAACACTATTAACTGGGTTATCCGATGAAGATCGTATGTCACGTTTAGCGGCGATTCAAGCCATCGGAATGATTCAATATTCTGATGCAGTGCAGCCGTTGAATCAATTATCTCTGAATTCAAAAATTGTGGAAGAACGATTAGCCGCCACTATTGCATTAGGTAAAATTGGCCATTTAGAATCTATTCCTACATTAAAAATATTATTAGATGATGAAGAACCAAATATTCGTTGGGATTCTGCAATAGCATTAGCCAAAATGGGCGACCATTCCGGAAATCATATCATTACCAATTTAATGGATAGATCCTACTTTGAATCCTTTCCAGAAGTTGATGAAAGCGAAAAAAATCAAGCAATGCTTGTAGCGATACATATTGCAGCGCAATTCCCCGACAATCAATTTGAAGATCAATTAGCAAAAGTTGCTACATCCGAGCCCAATTTGTCTATTCGCGATGCAGCAATAAAATCATTAAAATCAGCATACAATAGGGTTATTTAAATTATGACTGAAGACATAAAAACAACACCGCCTGCTTCTGTAACTCCAGCAGAAAAAGATGATAATGCGCTTGGACGCCGCGGTTTTTTCCGATGGATGACAGTGGGTTGGATTGCATTTTCTGCCGCAACGGGTGGATTTTTCACCGTCATTGTTCGTTTTCTTTTTCCAAACGTATTATTTGAGCCACCTCAAACTTTTAAAGCAGGATTTCCCAACGATTATGCTTCAAATTTTGTGGACACTCGATATAAAAAGAAATATAATGTGTGGATGGTTAGAGATGAAGAATCCATCTTTGCTCTTTCAACTGTTTGTACACATTTAGGGTGCACGCCTAATTGGTTAGGTACGGAAAATAAATTTAAATGTCCATGCCACGGAAGTGGTTTTCGTATGACTGGAATTAATTTTGAAGGACCTGCCCCTCGACCTTTGGAACGATATAAAATTTCGGTTGCAACCGACGGTCAAATACTTGTAGATAAAACAAAAAGTTTCAAATGGGAAAAAGGCGAATGGGAAAATGCCGAATCCTTCTTAAAAGTTTAATAGGAATTCTAAAGCAATATGGAAAATAAAAATAAAAAATCATTCTTAGAAAGAATGGGAGAATCTCAAGTTTGGAAATCAATTATTCGATCTGGTGTTCCTCGTTCAAGACGTCAACGCATGCAAGCGATTTTAGGGAGTGTCTTCCTCCACCTTCACCCTGCTCGCATACCCAAACATGCTGTTAAAGTTGGGTATACATGGTGTATGGGGGGGTTATCCTTCTTCCTATTTATTGTTCTTACCATTACTGGAATACTTCTCATGTTTTATTATAGACCAACGGTTGAATATGCATATACTGATATTATCGACATGGCAGAACAAGTGCCACTTGGTATAATGCGTGAATTACATCGTTGGGGTGCCCATGCAATGGTTTTAACAGTATGGTTGCATATGCTCCGTGTATTTATGACTGGGTCATATAAGCCACCAAGAGAATTCAATTGGGGTGTTGGTGTGCTGCTTATGACTTTAACCATGTTTTTATCATTCACTGGATATTTACTTCCATGGGATCAATTAGCGATTTGGGCTATTACAGTTGGAACAAATATGGCACGTGCTCATCCATTCATTGGAAGTGAAGGGCCGGGAGCATCATTATTGGCGATTGGGGATATAAATTTGGTCCATGCAGGTTCGGATGTTCGTTTTGCCTTATTAGGTGGGCGATTTGTTGGGGAAGCATCTTTGTTGCGCTTCTATGTTTTACACTGTATTGGTGTTCCATTCATTGTGATGATTTTGATGGCTGTACATTTCTGGAGAATCCGGAAAGATGGCGGCATTTCAGGTCCACTTTAAACTCAAATTACGAGGTTTCTTGTGCTTCAAACATTTAAAGATATAATTGATATTCTTTCAGCCCCAACGGTTAGCTTTACGTTTCTGACTGTTGCTTTTCCATTTGTATTTCCACCAACAGATTGGTTTGAAAAAATACATCGGAAATTTGGAATTTGGCGTCTATGGACAAAACCAGGGTTTTATGGTGGAATGATTGCCATTACCTTCTTTTTTGTCGTCGGATATTTCGATGAAAATTTCAATGTTACCCTAACAAAGGCAGATAATTTCCCCATTATTCTAATGATCTATTCTATGTTTATCACGATTTGGTGGAGTATGTATCAAGCATATCAAAATGATGATCGATTAGAAAATGGTCTTAAACCTATGGAATACAATGATCCAGATGATAAAGTATTGGTCTGGCCTGATTTAGTTTACATAGAATTTATTGCTCTGATTTTGTTTATGGTGTTTCTAATTGTTTGGTCCATTTTAGTGGCAGCGCCATTAGAAGAACCCGCTAATCCTGCAGCAACACCAAACCCATCAAAAGCGCCGTGGTATTTCTTAGGATTACAAGAAATGCTTGTGTATTTCGATCCATGGATTGCTGGTATTGTATTTCCAATGTTTATCATTATTGGAATGATGGCAATCCCTTATATGGATATAAATAAAAAAGGTGATGGCTATTATTCTTTCAAAGAACGTCGTATAGGGATGTTTATTTTTATGTATGGATGGGTTGTTTTATGGCTGTTTCTAATTGTTATTGGAACTTTTTTCCGTGGTCCAAACTGGAATTTCTTTGGCCCATTCGAATATTGGGATGCACATAAAGTTGTACCTTTGAACAATGTCAATTTATCTGAATATATTTGGGTAAAAATGTTAGAGACTGGTATGCCTTCCAATATATTACTGAGAGAAAGCATGGGTTTTGTAGTTATGATTGGTTATATGGGCGTCCTGCCAATCATATTGGCTAAATCCTGGTTAAAAAATTATTTTCAGGAAATCGGTCCAGTGCGATATACATTTCTAATGCTATTTGGTTTATCCATGTTATCATTACCCATTAAAATGTATATGCGTTGGTTATTTAATCTTAAATACATCATAGCCATTCCCGAATGGTTCTTCAACATTTAGAGTGACATATGTTTAAAAACGACGAAAGATATTGGAATATTCATCAACTTAATAAATGGTTCGCCCTTTCAAGCATCCTTTTTATGATTTCATTTGTTTGGATGTTTATTGATGATAATGACGACGAATACAAAGTCTACCAACGGAATTTCAGACAACTTGAAATTCAAATGGCAGAAGCTGAATTAGCTGAAGAGCTTGAGACGGTTAAAAATGAACGTGTCTCCTACGAAGAAAAAGCTCAGGATGCACAAAATAATTTAGATGCTAAAACACATTTAGCCGATTCCCTAGACGCTCGATTAGTGACTTTAAATGGTATTTTTTATAAACATAATATGGATTACCAAGGTCAAAATTCAGAAATTGATGCTTTAAAGTATTTAGTAGAAAAAGATAATACCCATGGTTCAGATCATGGTGAAGACCATTCGGCTGAAAATAGACTCTTATTTGATGAGGCAAAGGACCTGCTTCATTCATATAAATTAAAAAAAGAAGCAACTGAAACAGACATTGCAAATACTGAAAAACTTATAAAAGAAATGAATAGCGAGGTAAAAGCTTCTACAGAAGAATTAAATCGTGTATTGGCTGATGTGTTACTTGTTCAAAATAAGTTAGAAAAAATAGATAGAAAACATATGTCATTCATGAATAAAGTGGGTGATTTAGTCCGTGATTTACCTATTCTTGATTTTATGAATCCGTATTACAAGGTTAAACAAATTGTTGTACCAGACATCAAGTACAATGTGAATTTCACACAAGTTCCATCAGTGGATAGATGTACCAGTTGTCATTTAGGTATTACAAATCCAGATTTTGCTGAAGCAGAACAACCTTATAGAACGCATCCTAATTTGGACACATATTTAAGTTCAGCATCTCCACATCCAATGACGGAATTTGGTTGTACAGGCTGTCACTCTGGACGTGCGCGAGGAACTTCCTTCGTTTCTGCCGTTCATATGCCCGACTCTGAAGAAGAAAAAGAGCGATGGGAAGAAGAGTATGATTGGGAGAAAATGCATCATTGGTTACAGCCAATGCTTCCGTCTAGTTATACCGAAGCAAGCTGTTTTAAGTGTCATCAAAAAGAAGCTTATATCAATGATGCTGATAAACTCACACTTGGACTATCTCTCATCGAAAAGAGTGGATGTAATGGGTGCCACTTAATTCAACGATATGAAGAACGCAGAAAAGCAGGGCCGGATCTAGGTAAAGTATCTGAAAAATTAGATAAAAATTGGACAGCAAAGTGGATAAAAGCTCCAAGAGAATTCAGACATAACACTCGAATGCCACATTTCTTTGGACAGGATAATAATTCTAGTTCAGACATGGTAAAACGTAATGATACTGAAATTATGACTATGGTTCATTATTTGTTCCCTAATGGGAAAGAAGTATCGACAGAAAACGATCATAGATTTATGGGTGATGCGGTTAAAGGTGAGGAACTTTTTAATGCCGTTGGGTGTCGTGGTTGTCATATAGTTGAACCGGAATCTGAAAATATGACTGAAGATATTTCTATTGAGTCTATTCTTAAGGACCATGGGCCAAATCTGATTGGCCTTGGGTCAAAAGGATCCGCTGAATGGGTATACAATTGGATTAAAAATCCTAGTGATTATTGGCCGGGAACTCGTATGCCCGATTTAAGATTATCGGACCAAGAAGCAAAAGATATTACAGCCTACTTAAGATCTTTTACAAATCCTGAATTTGAAGCAATGGATAATATTGAATTAGATAAAGCACAATTAGACACTATTGCTTTTGGTTGGTTATCTAAAATGAATACTGAAGCATTTGCAAAATCTACATTAGCAAATATGTCTCATGATGAGAAAATGGAATATGTTGCTGATAAAAGTTTCCGATATTACGGATGTTTTGGATGCCACAATATTCCCGGATATGAAGATGCAAAACCAATTGGGACTGAATTAACATTCGAAGGATCAAAACCAGTTGTTAAACTTGATTTCGGTTATATCCATGACATTGAACATGTAAATCATGCCTGGTTTACACGGAAATTGGAGAACCCTAGAATTTTTGATCATGGGAAAGAGTCACCTGCTGAAGATAAATTGAGAATGCCAAACTTTGCTTTCAGTGACATAGAAGTTGAAGCGCTTGTGACTGCCATTTTGAGTTTTACAGAAAATGAAGTGAGTCCTAAAATGCAAGCCGATCAATATGTGAGTGATGAACTTGTGTATGAAGGGCGAAAACTTATTAAAGAGTTTAACTGTCAAGGATGCCATATTATTGACAATTTTGGTGGCCAAATTGCTGATGTAATCGGACCTGCAGATTTTTCTCCACCAAACTTGAATACACAAGGCAGTAAAACACAACCCGACTGGTTATTTAATTTCTTTAATGCGCCAACAACCATTCGACCGAATCTACAAGTTCGGATGCCTTCTTTTAATATGACAGATGACCAATGGAATTCTATTATTCGTTCATTCCAGTATGCTGACAATCAATTGCTTGCGTATGAGTCAGATCATTCTGTCTCTATTTCGGGTAAGTATAAAGCAGGCGAAAAGTTAGCAAGTGCAGATTTTGGAGCATGTAACAATTGCCATTTCTATGGTTCAACATTCCCTATTCAAGGTGCTCAAGCTTGGGCGCCCAATTTAGCCATGGCAAAAGATCGCCTTCGTGCTGAATGGATTGTTGATTGGTTAAAAGATCCGATGGTCATTATGCCCGGAACAAAAATGCCAGCTCCTTTCCTCCCCACACCTGATTTATTTGAAGATGAATATGCTTCGGATATTTATGGAAAACATTTAATAGCTTTGGATGGCGATACAACTGCAATGTTAGAAGGGATTCGTGATTTCATTTGGGCTATGAAAGGTCAAAAAGATATTACTAATATTGTGAAACAGTATTTTGACGAAAATGGATATAATTTTGATGAAGAAGAAAGTGATGACGATGAGGACGAATGGGACGATGAAGATGAGTGGTAAATTATAAATCAAAAAATGACAAAAAAGCCTCAGCATCTGCTGGGGCTTTTTTATTTATAGATTTTCATTATTTGAAGTAGGTCATTTTTAATGTCTTTGCCACGCCATTGATCACCTACATATGTTTTAATCCATCGACGATTCGGATCTAATATAATCGTGCGCAAATTATGTCCTATTTGATTCTGCTCAACACCCCAAAATTCAAATCCAGTTTGTTTGGCTAACCACATTATATCTGATGAATGATTCTGGCTTGACCATATATGCCATTGCGGAAATGGTGAAACGGCAGATCCATATTTTTCCATCAATATTTTAGGTGAATCATATGCATAATCAAAACTTATCATAATGAGTTCAACTTGATTATGATCCTTGAAAGCACTGGCAAGGTATTGATTTTTGAAAACAATGGCTGGACATAAATTTGGCATTGGGCAACGAGAAAATATAAAAGAAATAATTCTAAATGAACCGTCAGATTCAGACAATTGTACCAATTCCCCTTTTTCATTGAGAAATGATCCATTATCAATAATATCACCTAAACTTTTTTTAAATGATTCTTCTTCCCAAAAATCATCTACATCATTTTCATCAAATCTAGCTCCTTTACCCACAACATTTACATTTTCGATATAAGGTGAATCATCCATCCAAATGAAATCGAAATGAATGCTATCACCGAGAGTTAGGTGTTCTATTTCTTTAATGTGTTTTACATGAAATGGCATCGTCATAGACATCATGAGTCCGGGAATAGAATCATGTCGAACTATGATTGTTTTTTCCTCCATTTGAATGTCGGATACTGTGCCAATGACCGAATAAGTAGTTTTTTCCGAACAGGCAATAATATTTATGAATAATAAGAATCCTAGCCATTGGTGTAATTGTAACTTCTTTTTCACACGGAATATTAAAACGACATTTTGAATAGAACTCATGATCTTTTCATTCCTTTTTAAGTTCATTTTATTCGAAATTCCCGCCTTCTTATTTAAAGGATAAATAATAAATGTGGATATTTTTAATTTCATGTTATGCCCTAATGGGCTTAACGACCCTTTTACTCGTATTGACAGGATATGCGGGTGTAACACACCAAACTATTTTTGGGGTTAATCACCCCCGAATTGCTACTGTTACTATGATAATTTTATCATTCACGGAAACATTGGTTCTGTATTTTTTTATTGCAACATCAAAAGCATATAAACCACTTATTGCCCAATTAGAAAAAGCGCAAACATTTCAAATCAGTATGGCTAAAATTAAAGGTCCAATTTATAAACATGTTAGTTTAACAGTTCTAATATTTGGAACCATTTTTATTTTAGGCGGTGCAGCTGATAATGACTTTTCTATAGGATGGCTTCATGGGCAATTATTTCTTTTAGGTATTGTATATCACTTTTATGCTTTAAAAATAAAAAACACTGCCTTTAGGGAGCAAATTTCTCTTATAAATGAAATGGATGAAGCTTTATAATGTATTATTTAGCAAAAGCTTTAGAAATTTTAGGTATAACCGTGATTGGGATTGGATTTATAATCAAATTTCCTGCTTTAATGGACCCTAAACTCTTATTAGCTGGAGGAATTATTTTTGGTTCGGGATGGGTAATTGAAACTTATTTACTAAAATAAATTATTTTGGAATCGTGAGAGTGACGGTTAATCCACCGCCATCATTATTTTTAAAAACAATTTCTCCTCCATGAGATTTCGCAACCCATTCCACTATTGATAATCCTAAACCGCTACCTGATATATTATTAGCCGGTTCAGATCGATAAAATCTACGTGTTACATTCTCAATTTCAGTATCCTGAATTCCAGGGCCGTTATCTGTAATACTTAATTCATAAAATTGTTTATCTTTATCAATAATGTGTATGTTAACGGTTGAACCATTAGGTGAAAATTTAATAGCATTATCAAGTAAGTTTGATGCTAAAACCTGCATCCAGTGAGGGTCAGCATGCACTGAAACTGATGGTAATTTATCTACAACTAATGCAATATTTTTCTCATTTGATGTAGGTCGATATCGTTCAATTTCATCATGAATTATATCGTTTAGCCAAACGGTTTGTTTATTGATCATGATTTGTTTTGTATCCGTTTTCGCAAGCGTTGACAAGTCACCAATAAGTTTCGCCATTCGATTTAATTCAAGTTTAGTTCTTTCTAAAGATTCGTTTTTTAACGTATTTTGATCTACTTTTTGTAATTGGTCTAATTCTGCCTTAACGATAGATAATGGTATTTTTAATTCATGAGAAGCATTAGCTGTGAATTGGCGAATAGTTTTAAAACTTATGCGCAATCGTTTGAGTAGATCATTTATTGTATCTGCTAAATGGGCAATTTCATCTTTTGAATCCAAAACATTGAGTTCTTGATCTAAATTACGAGAATGAATATGTCGAACTGTTTCTGATATATCTAACACAGGTTCAAGTGCTTTTCTAGCCACAACTGAACTGCCTAAAAAAGCGATGAGCATTGCAAGCGGAAAAATAAAGGCATATACACCCAAAATAACATTTTGAACATGGTTCAATCCATCAAAAGTCATTCCTGTTATGAGCCAACCTTTATGTGTCTCATTAAAACTAAAAGGTTTTGCTGCAAAACGGATTTTTATGTCATTAACTATATGTGTTTTGAATGTTGTATTTAAGGAATCAAATGAAATAGACGAAATAGGAGATGCTTTTCCTAAATAATTTTTCGACCTTATTATTTCTTTTCGAGTTTCATCTGCGTATAAAATGTATATAGCATCTTCTTCAGAAACGTGGTGAGGTTCTTCCCATTCAAATTCATGTATAATTTTTACTTGTCCATCTACTAATCCAAATGTTTGAATTATTTCGTGTGCTTCCGATTCTAATCTATGATCTACATCCTCACCTAATTTATTCCTAATTAATAAAATGGATTCTATACTAAACACAATTAGAATGATGCCAACAACCAATGAAGACCAAAGAACAATTTTAGCATGAAGTGTAAGTTTAGGCATCTTCATTGAACCTATACCCATATCCTCTCATTGTAATAATGTGCGAATCCATTTTTGGATTTATATCAATTTTTTTACGAATGTAATTTATATATACATCAACTACATTAGATTCGGAACCTCCGGAATCACCCCATACATGATCAAATATTTGACTCCGTGTTAATGGTTTTCCTCCATGGTGCATTAAATATTGTAATAATATAAATTCTCGATTTGACATTGTAATCAATTTGCCATCCACTTTTACAGTTCGTTTTAATGGATTTAATTCTACATTCGATAATTGAAGTATTGGTTTTTTTTGGAATGTAATTCGACGTACAACGGCATTTAACCGTGCAATCAATTCATCGGCAGAAAAGGGTTTAGTCATATAATCATCCGCTCCAGCATTCAACCCCTCCACTTTTTGGTCAATATCCGCCATTGCTGTTAACATAATAATGGGGGTACTGATGCCTTGATATCGAATTTCTTTGCAAATATCCAACCCTTCCATATCTGGAAGGCGTCTATCCAGAATAATACAATCATAAGAATCCACTACAGCGGACTCTAATCCATCTTCCCCATTCTGAAACCATTTACAGGAAAACCCACGATCTATCAAAGACGATTTTATATGTTCGCCAATAAAAGATTCATCTTCTATGATGAGAATGTGCACAAACTGCTCCAATGATTCATCTATTAATTTACATCTGAATAGTATAAATAACTGCCATTCTAATATTAGAATTTTCTAATCAAATTTTAATCTGTTTATCATAATTGTTAAAGTAACTTTTGTTATGAATATCCATCGATATATCATTACCTTTTTTTCATTCATAACCTTTGGGTTTGTTGTGTGGATTTTACTGACGGCGGGGGACTATTATGGTGCATCCATGATTGATCGTCCCCGAATTGCTCTTCATCGCGCGTGGAAACCAGGTGGATTTATTGGTCATGGACTTGGAATTGCAGGTAGTTTAATGATGATCATTATGTTTGCGTATTCCCTGAGAAAGCGTGTTGGAATTTTTAAGAAATGGGGCAAATTGCCTACATGGCTTAATTATCATATTTTTCTCGGAATAGCTGGACCTATTCTCGTCACCTTTCATACAGCTTTTAAATTTGGTGGTTTGGTTTCTATCTCTTATTGGTCCATGGTAGCTGTGGCTTCCAGTGGATTTATCGGACGTTATATCTATATCAAGATTCCTCATCGTGTCAGTGGGAAAGAATTAACAAGAGATGAATTCAAAGACAATCTCTCGAACATCATTCAAACTTTTCAAAATAAATTTAGTATTTCTAACCAAACCATTAACCACATCCGAGATTTATCTGGTGCAGATCAAATTGAAAAAAGAGGGTTATGGGGCATTTTTACTATCCTTTTTATGGATATTACCGGTTGGTTCAAATGGCAAAAAATTAAAAAAGATATTCAATCATCCGCTTCTGTTTCAGATTCCGATATGAAATCTTTTAAGCATTCTTTACGTCAAATTGTTAAAATGGATCGACAAATTGCATTTTGGTCTGCAGCCCATTCTCTTTTTCATTATTGGCATGTGATTCATAAGCCATTTGCATACACGATGATTGTTATCATGATTATTCATGTTACCGTGGTCGTTGCCATGGGTTATACGTGGGTGTTTTGATGAATACAGAATTATTACTCTCATGGGGAATCGGCATTATGATTATCCTTATTTTTTTGATTCCCTACATTCAAACCATGAAAAAAAAGGACGCTCTTACCCGAAAACGACTCGAGGAAACCCGCGCAAAAAGACAAGATAAAGCTTTGTTACAACATCCGATCATAAATCAATCGCTATGTATTGGGTGTGGTATTTGCGTGGATGCGTGTCCAGAAGGTACAGTCTTGGGATTGATTGACGGGAAAGCAACTATCATTCACGGCAGCCATTGTGTAGGACATGGAAAATGCGCTGAAGCGTGTCCGGTTTCTGGGATTGAAATTGGATTAGGAGATATCAGTCAACGAGAAGATATTCCTCAATTATCGGACGATTTTGAAACCAATATTCCAGGGCTCTATATTATTGGTGAATTGAGCGGTTTAGCCTTAATTAAAAATGCCATCAGCCATGGCGTTACGGCTGTGGATCATATACATCGCAATAAGGATGAAAGTTCAAAAGCTGAATTTGATGTAGTCATTATTGGTGCAGGGCCTGCTGGGTTGTCCGCAGGATTGCGAGCTAAGGAATTGGGCCTCAATTATTTAGTATTGGATCAGGATCAACCCGGTGGAACCATCTTGCAATATCCAAGAAGAAAGTTGGTATTGGTTCAGCCAGTAGAATTACCTTTATTTGGCGCTTTGGAAAAAGGCGAATATGAAAAAGAAGATTTATTGGCAATTTGGGAAAAAGTTATCCGAGAACAAAAAGTTCGATTACTTTCAAATCATCAATTGAAAGGAATTGCAGGCGAACAAGGGAATTTTACGATAGAAACATCTTCTGGCCCCGCCTCGGCTTCCAGAGTCGTGTTAGCTTTGGGCAGAAGAGGAACTCCTAGGAAATTAGGCATTCCAGGAGAAGAATTAGGGAAAGTGATGTATAAGCTCATTGATGCAGAAACCTATAAACATAAAAAACTTTTAGTCGTTGGCGGTGGAGATAGTGCCATTGAAGCTGCTCTGGGACTTGCCCATCAGGAGGGGAATGAGGTAACCATTTCTTATCGGAAGGAAAATTTCTTTCGCCTGAAAGCGAGAAATGAATCCCATATTGAAGAAGCAATTTCAAATGGATTATTGAAAGCTGTTTTAAATTCTAATCCAAAAAAAATTACGAACACCACAGTCACCTTGCAAACTCCCGATTCTTCCGTTGAATTAGAAAATGATTATACATTTATATTCGCCGGTGGTGAATTACCCTTTCCTCTGCTTAATTCTATCGGGATTGAATTTGGGAAAAAAGTTGAAGCAAAGGCTTAGTTTCAGTCGTTAATACTATAAGAGAAGCTATTTTAAGCATGAGCACAAATCGTAAAAAAATAAAAAAACTTGAAATCATGGTCGCAGATGTAATCGAAGAGACGCCTGATACAACAACATTAATTCTGTTTACCGGGAATGATTTATTGGATTATGAACCAGGGCATTTTTTGACCATTGATCCCCATCAATTTGTAGCATTGGAAAGATGGACGGCTTTTTTGGAAGATAAAAAAGGTAAAAAGGAAAGTCCGAGAGCTTATTCTTTATCCAGTTCTCCAGATGAAAAATATCTGGCTATTACCATCAAAGAAGAAATGTATTATCCGGGAAAATCCAAGTATCCGCCTCTCCTTTCTCCAATCCTTGCGAAAAGAACGCACAAAGGTTCAAAAATGATAGTGACCGGATTTACGGGACCTTACACATTGCCAAAAAATGAACCCTTGCCCAGCGAAATTCTACACATTTGTGCAGGAAGTGGTATTGTCCCCAATTATAGTATATTAAAATATGCCTTAAAATTTTACCCGGATATCAAACACACCTTGGTTTATAGCAATCAATCTTGGAACAATACCATTTTTGGAAAACAATTGATCGATTTACAAATGGAATTCCCTGATCAATTAACGGTTGATTTTTTATTCACTCGTGAAGAACCGGATGGATTTAATCTTCCCTATCAAACAGGCAGAATCACCCCTGAACGGATTGAACGAGAATTGGCTAAAATGGACCACCCACAGATTTATTTGTGCGGTCCGGGTATATCAAAATATGAAAAGATCTCTGCACGAAAAGAAGGAATTGCCCCTGCCCCCAGATTTTTGGAATCTGTCTTGCTTTCTCTGGATGGCTTGGGGATTGAGAAAAAGCAAATCACGCATGAGAGTTATGGTTAATGTGTCTTGACACGCAACCTGAATGTGCACCAAATGAAAAAACTGATCCTTCAATTCATGATGATGACATCGGTAATATTTAGTCAATTTTCCCCTGGACCTTTATCCAAATACCACGCGGATTTGGAAGGCACCTCCAATTGCGTCCAATGTCATGAGTTGGGTAAAAAAGAAATTTCAGATGGCTGTGTAAAATGCCATACACCTTTGAAAATTAAGATGGACCAAAACAAGGGTTATCATCGGGATGATCGAAAAAAAGATTGTGGTCTATGCCACTCCGATCATAATGGAAAAGAATTTGAATTGGTATTTTGGCCAAAAAATATGGCCAAATTTGACCATAATGAAACGGGATATCGATTAGAAGGTAAACATAGAAAAGTTAAATGTGGAGAATGTCACTCTGCAGAAAATATTGTCTGGGAACCTATCATCAAATGGGCAAATGAAAATACCACATTCCCTGTATTAGATCGCACTTTTTTAGGTTTATCTCAAGATTGCCAAAGTTGCCATAGTGACATTCATAAAGGTGAAGTTGGATCTGATTGTCAATCATGTCATAATGTGAATAATTGGACCGATGCATCCAAATCTTTTAATCATAAAAATTCTCAATTTCATCTGACTGGAGCCCATAAAAAAGTGGATTGCGAAAAATGTCATACAAAACATTTAGATTGGAATCCACCCGTTCAGCAACTTACCGGAATCGATTTTGAATCCTGTACTTCATGCCATACTGATTATCACAAAGGCAGTTACGGGAATAAATGTGAATCCTGCCACATCACAGAAAATTGGAAAAAAACAAAATCTTTTGATCATTCCAAAACGAAATACCCATTGGACGGAAAACATGCAAATGTGAAATGCATGGATTGCCATAACCAAACTTTAGCAGGTACTCTCCCCTTATACCTTTCTTGTCAAGCGTGCCATGCCGATTATCATGAAGGACAATTTACCCGAAGACAAGATGGAGGCGATTGTGCTGCATGTCATACCGTAAATGGATTTAAACCAACCACATTTACTTTTTCTATGCACCTTATTTCGCGTTTTGTATTGGATGGTGGGCATATGGCAGTTCCGTGCAATCAATGTCATAAACCCTACCAGACAAAATCGGGAAAATCACAAATTCAGTTTACATGGGAAAACCCGGAATGCAAAATTTGTCATAAAGATGAACACCGAAATCAATTTGCGATTCATTACAATAATACATGTGAATCTTGCCACATATCAGCATCATTTAATACTATAGAATTTCAACACGATTCAACCCAATTCCCTTTAGACAGAAAACATCAAAATGTTCCTTGTCAAGATTGCCACCCAACTGAACGAGATGAGGTGGGAATATTTACGCGCTATCAACCTATCCCAAGCCGGTGCGTTGATTGTCACAAACTCACGGGTGATATCCGATGAAAAGGTTCTTTTTAATCATGCTATTGCAATGGACTATTTCTGCTCAGAATCAAGAACTCAATGTGGCTGGGCTTGAATGTAGCGATTGTCATGGCGGAGATGATTGGACTACATTGAGTTTAAAAGGGTTCTCCCACTCAATAACCAATTTCCCATTGCAAGGGAGTCATCGTATTCAAGATTGCGCATCTTGCCACCAAGGAAATACCGTGGCTGAAAAGCATCAATTTAGTCTAGATGAAAATGAATGTTCATCATGCCATCTGGATGTACATAAAAATAAGTTAGGAAATGACTGCGCTCAATGTCATGGAAATGATTCCTGGCAAGTCACAACTAAGACATTTAATCATGAATTAACACAATTTTCATTATTAGGCTCTCATAAACAAACACTATGTCGGGAATGCCACACAGAAACACCTATGACAAACTTTGATTTGACCCCGACTGATTGTTATGATTGTCATCGGCTTGATTATGATCGTTCCACAAATCCAGCTCACATCGAATCAAGACTAAATACTGACTGTGAAGAATGCCATTCAACGAGTCAATCATCTTGGACACCATCTACGTTTGTCCATGAATTAGTTTCAGATTTTATTTTAGATGGAGCCCATAAATCTACCCCATGTGCTAAATGTCATTCGGGGGGAACATATGATTTTCCGGAAAATTGTTGGTCCTGCCATGAAACAGAATTTATCGAAACAGGAACATCCGTTTTCCCTGATGCTCCAAGTCATATTGAAGCTGGGTATTCTCAAGATTGTTTAGCATGCCATTCAACGAGCACATGGAAAGGTGCAGTTTTTGATCATAATGAAACGGAATTCCCACTTCTAGATGCGCATAATACAATTACCTGTAACCAATGTCACGGCGACGGGAATTATGATCTTCCAATGGATTGTGCTGGGTGCCATGTTGATGGCGGATTAGCTTCGACAAATTCTCTCCAATCGGACTATGATCATGAGTCACATCAAATCAATGAAACCTGTGAAAACTGCCACGTGGGATCACATTGGGCTGAACTTATTTTTAATCATATCAATTTTACCAATACGGATTGCAAATCCTGCCATATTCCCGAACAAATCAATTCCATCAACCCACCACATGCTGATGGAAATATCAGTCCCGATTGTGAAGTATGTCATGCCACAACAGAATCGTGGACTATTTCGCCCTTCACCCATACAGTCTCACAAACAGATTATCTTTTGACAGGTGCACACCTTACTACTAATTGCGAATCCTGTCATGTAAATGAAATATACAATAATACACCCAACGACTGTTGGTCTTGTCACGAGCAAGATTTTAATGAAACAGGCACATCTGTTTATCCTGATTCTCCATCTCATTCAGATGACCAATATAGTCAAAATTGTGAAGTGTGCCATTCAACTGAAACATGGGAAGGGGCAGAATTTGACCATTCCTTAACAGACTTTCCTCTTGGTGGAGCCCACGCTTTAATCGATTGTGAACAATGCCATGATGTTGGAAATTTTGATTTACCATCAGACTGCTCTGGATGCCATATTGATGGTGGGTTGGCTACAACCAATTCCACAACGTCAGATTATAACCATACATCTCATAATATAAACAACAATTGTGCGTTATGCCATGCGGATCAATCTTGGGAAGAATTGATTTTTGATCATGTCAATTTCACAGAAACAAATTGTCAAGAATGTCATACTCCGGAACATGAAAATAGTACTGATCCAATCCATGGCAATAATAATATTAGCACAGATTGTGCGCTCTGCCACCCCAATTCCTCGGAATGGATTATTGATCCGTTTCCCCATACAGAAGATCAAACATCTTTTATTCTGTTTGGATTACATTTAACGACTGACTGTAATGATTGTCACATCAATAATATTATTAATAATACACCAAATTCATGTCAGGATGGCCAATGTCACTTATCCGATTTTAATGAAACAACTGATCCTGACCATAGTGTTTATGGATATTCTGTTGATATTTGTGAAGAATGTCATAATCCTTTAGGTTGGTCGCCTGATATTTATGCTCATACTTTGAGTGCGCCTTGCGCCACCTGCCATTTTGTGGATTACCAAAATGCGTCAAATCCGCCCCATACAACTGGACAAGGTTTTTCTGAAACATGTGAAAATTGCCATACAGGAACAGATACATGGGAAGGAGCAACCTTTGAACATACCAACATCACAACAGGATGTGCAGATTGCCACATGGCGGATTTTGAAGAAGAACATGATGATGGATTCCCAACCGAATGTGAACAATGCCATACTTCAACATCAGATTGGGAAGACGTCGATTTTAATCATTCATCTATTACCGAGGGGTGTGCATCTTGTCATATGGAAGATTTTTATGAAGAGCATAATGATGGGGATCCCACCAATTGCGAAGCCTGCCATACCACGGAGGATTGGGATGATGTGACCTTTGATCATGATGGGGATTACTTCCCCATTTATTCAGGAGAACACGAGGATGAATGGACCAGCTGCGAGGCGGAATGTCATGTCAATCCAGATGATTATACGGATTTTTCGTGTGGGTTAAACGGTGTTTGTCACGACCATGATCAAAGTGAAATGGATGATGAACATGACGAAGAATCGGATTATGTTTATGAAAGTTCTGCCTGCTATAATTGTCATCCGAATGGAAGTGAAGATGATGGAGATGACGGTGATTTATTACGTTTTTGGATTAAAAAACAAAAGAAATATAATAAACCAATATTCAAATGATTTGGATTATGATTACGCTAACACTGACTATTGGTTTAAGTCAAAATCAAATTATTACAACAATGGACTGTTCAGATTGCCATGGAGAACAATCATGGCTACCTTTATCTCATGAGCCACTTTTTAACCATAATACAACACGATATACATTGTTAGGGCAACATAAATTTGCTGATTGCATTCAATGTCATATTGGAAATACAGTTGAAGAAAAACATCAATTTTCAAATCAATCAACTGAATGTAGTGACTGCCATTTCGATATTCATCAAGAAGCAAATGGATTAGATTGCGAGCGATGTCATTCTCCCATTAGTTGGGAAACGTCTGTTTCCGGTTTCAACCATGAATTGACTCTATTCCCATTGGCAGGAATGCATCAATCACTCTTGTGCAACCAATGCCATCAAACCAATTCACAAAACTGGTCATCTTGGTTGCCTACGGATTGTGATGGTTGCCATCAATCCGAAATATCAGAAAGTATTATTGCTGGAAATCATCCTGATAATACCGATTGTATTCTTTGCCATAACACATGGTCCTGGTCACCCATTGATATGTCACATCATGATATTTTATTTCCTATATATAATGGAAAGCATCGAAATGAGTGGACTTCCTGCACGGCAGAATGTCATATTAATCCCAATGATTACACTGAATTTTCCTGTGGTTTAAATGGGGTATGCCATGATCATCGTCAAAGTAAAATGGACGATGAACATGATGATGAATCGGGATATATTTATAATTCTAATGCTTGTTATCAATGCCACCCATCAGGGAGTGAACATGATTAATATTTTAAAAAAGAATCTTTTTATATGTCTGTTAGCGATTGGTTTTGGACAGAATATGGAAATCATTACGGGGCAGGGAAAAGTCACTTACTTGACAGCAGACCAAGTGTATTGTGATATTGGAACTTCACAGGGGGTTTCTGTAGGGGATACACTTCAACTTTTCCGCCGATCAGAAATTATAGGCGATTTGGTCATCACCCATTCAGCTAAAAATTCATCCGTCTCTTCCCCCCTTGTTCCTATAGAATCCATTCAAATAGGTGATCGAGTTCAATTTGAAAAAACCAATGTAATTATTCCAGATAGTCCAATTGCTCCTGCCACTAATCAACCTCAAAAACCTGAGAAAGAAAAACTGAAATTGAATCAATCGGGGCATTTATCCATTCGGTCCACAATTCAATCGCTTCCCGACGGAGTCTCAGAACAATCAGGAATTGGAACATTGCAATATGGATTAAGTGCTCCAGCTCTAAAACATTTTAAAATAGGTATTTATGGAAGAAGCAATTTACAAAATCAACAATTTACCCTTTACCAAGCTCGAGCAAGTTTTGGTATAAAAAATAAAGGACCATTCTTTCAATTGGGGAGAGTTTTTGCATCAGAACTTTCAGGCATTGGTGCCACAGATGGTTTATTAGCAACATCCCCGCTCATGAAAAATATTATTATTGGTGGTTTGGGTGGACTTCAACCAGATCCAGAATCGTACCAATTCAATACAAACATAAAAAAATTAGGACTTTTTTCAAAAGTCAAATTTCCGAAACACCATTTTACAGGTAGCATTGCTTTTGTTGGGCAATACGCTGGATCAGATATTGATCGTGAATTCATCTATTCAAAAATGTCCTATTCTCCCATAAATCAATTATCCGTCAAATTGTATCAAACATTCGATTTTTACAGAAATAATCCTGTTTATAACAGAGAAATACTTGAATCAACATTTTCACAATTTTCACTTAAAATTAAATTAACCCGAAAAATAACTTTTCGATCTCGGTATACATCTCGCCAACAAATTATTTATCAACAATCTCAAATTTTAGTGCCAGATTCTTTATTTCAGTCCGAATTAAAAAATGGATGGTATAACGCCTTCAAAGTACAAACAAAACGTTGGGGCATCCTTCAATTAGGATCCAATTTCAGAAGAGAATCTGGGACAGATCAATATTCTTCTGTACGTTCATTCAATTATAGAACTAACCCAACGCAAAATGGCTTATCGATTGATTGGAATAGTATTATGATTCAAAATCAATTGTTAAAAGGTTTCCAAAATAAATGGGGTATTTCCAAGCCCATTTTGAGAAATGGTTTTTTTAATGCTGATTATGAAATATATACTTTTGGGTTCGGAAATAATTGGAATGATTTTACACAGCATACATTCTCTATCAGTATTTCAAAAAAAATAGGTAAATATTTAAACATGTATACAAGTATTGATTATTCAAAAGATGCAGATTATACAAGGTCTTTTGGCTATTTTGGGTTGACATATCGTTTTTAGCATTATCCCCAAAAAAAAAGAAGGAAAAATAATATAGCTGTGTAAATTTCCAGTTCTAAGAAGAGAATATTAATGGCAGTTTACAATCATTTTAAGGGGATTCCTGAATTACCAGATGTCCCAAACCTAAAGAAAAAACGCCCCAAAGTTATGGCTATTGTGGATGAAGATAATTGCACTGGCTGTCAGGCGTGTGTTCCATTTTGTCCCGTAGATTGTATTGAGCCAGTACCAATAGAAAAATATGGTTCACCCATACCACCTGTACAAGTACGATTTGATGAATGCATTGGATGTCAGGTATGTGCCCGAGTATGTACAAAATTGACTTGGGATGCAATACGAATCATGAAAACAGATCTTTTCGAAGAATTATATAACATTAAAATTGATTAATTGATAATCACTTTTCCTGATATCTCTCAATAATTTATAAAAAACTCTCATTTGCGCTAGCCTAAAGATTAGAATTCTCTAATCTAACTCTAATCTAACTTTAATATTCAGTTTCTATATTTTCTTATCGAAAGTGGACTCATTTTGTCCATTATACGAATCAAGGAGTAATAAAGAAACATTTATGGGTATTAGTAAAGCATGTGACTATGGCATATTAGTGGTGAGTTTTTTCGCTTCTAATCCAAAAGGATACTTAAAAAGCAAACATGAAATTGCTGATGCATTAAATCTCCCAGAAGAGTTCCTTTCCAAAATTTTACAACAACTCGTAAAAAATAATATTGTGGAATCTATACGAGGAACTCATGGTGGATATAAGTTGCTTAAATCACCCAGTGATATATCGTTGAAATCCGTCATTGAGGTTTTTGAAGGAGAAATGCATATGATTGATTGTCAAGATACGAATTTTGAAGATTGTGGTAGGCAACATCAATGTAAGCCACTTCAAAATGTGATGCACCGAGTTGAAAATGAAATCAATCAAATACTAAGTAATGTTTCTTTTAAAGAATTAGCATTGAAAGGATCGAATGGAAAAATTTAAAATAATTTCAATATTTGCCATATTCATTACCATTGGAAATGCAAATAATTTACCCGATATAAATAAAGGTAAATTAATATACCAATCAAATTGTAGTGGGTGCCATGGCATGTCGGGTAATGGAAATGGTCCAGCTGCAATAGTTCTATCTCCCCTTCCACGAGACTTTACAAAAGGGAAATACCTTTTTAGAACGACACCATCAGGATCGCTTCCAACAGATGAAAATATCCATAAAACAATTCGAAATGGCGTAACTAGAACTTCTATGCCCGCTTGGGAGAATATATTAAATGAACAGGATGTTGCTGACGTTACATCCTATATTAAAACTTTTGCAGAAAAGTTCACTATTCAAACACCTGCTCCTGAAGTAAAACTTCCATCAGTCGTACCAGAAAAAACGGATGAATTAGTTCAGGATGGACAAATGGTATATCGTCTCATGGAATGTTTCAGCTGTCATGGCCCAGAGGGGAATGCTGATGGACCAACATCTGATGAGTTAGTCAATGATTGGGGAAATCCAATAGTACCTCCTGATTTTGCTCACGATCCTTTTAAGGGAGGAAGTGATCCAATTGATGTTTATCGAACTTTTTCAACTGGATTGACTGGGACGCCCATGCCAGGATATGATGATGATATTTTTGGATTTGCTCGAGAAGATATTGTTGGAGATTATAGCAACTTAGAAGCTGTGTATTCGGAAGACGATATTAAAGCTTTTGACTCATGGGCTAAGAAGTCAATTACTGGGGATGAACTTTATAATAAATCTGAAGAAGATATGTACACTTATTTTCAAATGAGAAAATGGGCTCTTGTCTATTATGTCTTAGATCAACGTGAAAAGGAAAGCTTGATTTACAAATTATTTAAAAAAGATTATGAGTTAACACAATGAAAAATGACTTAAGAATAATTAATATTATATCTCTTTTCATGATTGCATTATTATGTATTTCCTGTGGCGGTGATGATTGGAGAGACCCCATGGGAATATCTTTTGCGGGAGATGGTTCTGAACTTAAACCTGATGGCACACCATTCGTTCCCCAAGCTGGCCACTTAGATATATCATTAACATCCTTAAGTGATATCCCATTTAAAGAAGGTAGTGATGAATTAAAAGTTGTTACTGTCCTAAAAAATACAGGGACAGAAGCATTATCAATTAATGATATCACTCTAACAGGAAATATTGAATCGGTTGAAGGCATTTCTTCTGGGGATGAAATATTAGGTTCTGATTCAATTGTAGTTTGGATTGAATTTGATGGAGAAAATGGTTCATCTGGACAAGTTGATTTCATTTGGAATAGTTTAGAAAACCCTGATTCTACTGGTTCATTCTCCAATACGTTAGATATAAGTGATGAATCCGCATGGGATATAGTATATGATGATATTATTGATAAAAATTGTTCATGCCATCTCACATCTAGTGGGGCAGGCGAATTATTATTAAATACAAAAGAAGTGGCGTATGAACAATTAGTGGATTATGCCGCATTTGAAGTACCCGAATTATTGAGAGTCAACCCATGGTATCCAAATGTGAGTTACCTCGTAAAAAAAGTGGTTGGTGTAGATATAGAAGGTGATAGAATGCCTCGAGATGGTCCCCCTTTCCTGTCTAACAAAAGAATAGAACAAATTAAAACTTGGGTACTAATTGGAGCTCCGGAATAAATGAAAAAATTAATCATACTTGCAATAATTCTTATCGGAATTTCTAATTTATCAGCAGAACCATATATAGCTGTTAGAACCGGGTATAAATGCTCTCAATGTCATGTCAATAAAACGGGTGGCGGAAAAAGAACGGGGTTTGGTTTTGTTTATTCTCAAACTAACCTTCCAACTTTTCAAGCTAAATCGAAAAGTAAAAGTGGCATGTTCACTAATATGATAAATGAATATTTTTCTATTGGGACAAATTTTCGTGTAGCCAATAAAACAATTATTGGAACTGATTCGACACGAAATATAGTTGGTCAAGATGGTGATCCGCGATATAACAATTCAATTACAATGCCTGAAGCAAATGTTTATCTCGAAATTTCTGCAGTACCAGATCGCATGTTATTTTACATCGATGAAAATTTTGCTCCAGGAGCTGCTAATCGTGAAGCATTTGCTATGGTTTATAATTTGCCCCTAAATAGTTACATCAAATTTGGAAGAGTTATGATGCCCTTTGGTCTTCGATTATTAGATGATGGTGGTGATGGATCATATATCCGTCAGAAAACAGGATTCAATTCTTATGGAAAACAAGAAGCAGCATATGAAATTGGTATTGAACCAGGTCCATTTAGTCTAATAACAGCGGTTGGAAATGGACAAAATGCATCTGCTGTTGATAAACAAATTACAACAATAGGCTCTATGGTTTTTAGAAGATTCAGATTTGGTGGTTCTTTCTCATTTAATAAAGGCGATGAACAAACGGAATATGTATCAGGAATTTTGGCTGGTGGAAACCACGGGATTTTTACATGGATGTTTGAGAAAAATTTGTTTCAGAAAAAAGATATAGATGGAAGTGGAGTGAGTGATTTTGGTAAACATGATGAAGTGGGTGACCAATCCATGACTTATTTATCACTTGATACACGCCTTTACCAGGGAGTGAATTTAAAAATTTCATGGGATCATTGGGACCCGATGACAAAGTGGACAACTGAGGAAAGAGATCGTTGGACTTTTGGTTTAGAATTATTTCCTATCCAATATCTTCAAGCATCCATTTTTTACCGTTACCGTACTGCGCCAAATTTGGATATTTATGATGCAGACAATGAAGATCAAATTTATTTTGAAACACAGTTTTTCTTTTAAAAATATGTTTCCATTTCAAATAAGAATTATCCACAAGGGTAATACAATAGGATCCTAAAAAAGGAGGAGTAGATGAAAAAAACAAACATAGCTGTTATAAGCTTGTTGACAGTTTTCAGTCTGACCAATTGGGCTTGCGAAGGTCCGGCTGGAGCAGATGGAGCTGCAGGCGTATATCTTACCGTAAGCCCGGCATTAGCGTCAGTGGCTCGTGGTAGTAGCGTATCTGTAAGTGCAACAACCAATAATGGTACAGATGGAAGTTATACTTGGGCATCTAGTGATGAAAATGTCGCATCCGTTTCTGGTGGTACAGTTTCAGGTATTTCTGAAGGGACTGCTATTATTGCAGTTGTTGGTGATGAATCAGGAGCAAGCGCAAGCATCATCATCAGTGTAACTGCAGAATCGCGATCTTCATATGACTATACACTAGATATTAACCCCATGTTTACATCGGATAATTTCTGGTTCCCCGGTTCTGATGCATGTACTTGGTGCCATTATGCAAATGATGAAGAAGAACTTCATTCGAAGCATGTAATGGACCTTGGTACATTCGAAGGTATGATGTATGGAGCTGATCCAGATCCTGATAATCTAGATGGTAGTGGTCACCCATTATTTGGTGAAAGCGTGACAGGAAATACTGATTATGAATGGGACAATGCCATGTTAAGATCTCGTTTGAGAAATAACAGAATGCCTCAAGCACCTGCATGGGAATTCTTGAGAGACGAAAGTAATCGCCTTGGTCCAGATATTAGTGTCAGCGATGGTGTTGTTTCGGTCATTAGACCCATTCAGTATACAAGTTGGGATGATCCCGACAATGTACCTAATGCATTAGGGCTCATTGAAGCATGGGTTGAAGACCTTAAAGCTGGTGGCGATCTAAATGTAGGTGGTGATGATCCATTTACTTATGCTGGAGATGATGGTTTAACATTCAATAGCGATGTTTTACCATTTTTTACTGACGACAATATGTGGTTTACCAATAGTACCCCATGTGTAGAATGCCATTGGGGCAATATTGATGAATCTTATCATTTAATGGATTTAAGTTCATATGATGGGTTTATCTATGGTGCAGATGGTGGAGAACATCCAGTACTAAATGGTACCAAAACTGCATTAACTTCTGCAACAGATATTGATTGGGGAAGCAGTCGGATTAAGCATCGTCTTCGTGACAACCGAATGCCTCCAAACGCACCATTTCTGTTAAGTGAAGAAAATAGAGACGGTCCAGACGTTTGGGACCCAGTTGAAGGTGAAATGACTACAGCTGTTGACCTTATTGGTCGTTGGTTGGGAGCCGGTGCACCTCACTAAACTGGCGAAAAATAAAAGAGCGGGGATTTTTAATCCCGCTCTTTTTTATCTCGCTTTTTCCAAATCATTTATTAACTTCTGCTACTAAATTTGTACAAATCTTGGAGGGAATTTTGAAAAAATCATTAATAATTAGTATGGGCCTTTTACTGAATGTATCTGTGTTACTTGGTGGCGATGTATCAGGTAAAATTACATTTGAAGGAAAAGTGCCTAAAATGAAACCACTGAAAATTGCTGCTGACCCAGTCTGTGTTGCCAACAATACAACACCACCAAAAAAGGAATGGCTCCTTGTTGATGGAAATGGTGGTTTAAAAAATGTCCTTGTGTATGTTTCAGATGGAGCAACTCCATCAGCGGCACCATCAAAACATGTTGTTCTTGACCAAAAAGGATGTGTTTATACACCTCACGTAGTAGGCATACAGGCAGGACAACCTTTAGATATATTAAATAGTGATGGTACATTGCACAACATACATGCTTTACCAAAGAAAAATCGAGAATTCAATAAAGCAATGCCAAAATTTAAAAAGAAAATGACGACTCAATTTGATACACCAGAAGCACCATTTAAAATTAAATGTGATGTACACCCTTGGATGGGAGCATTCATTGGTGTCTTTGATCATCCATACTTTGCTGTCTCTGGAGATGATGGGTCTTTTACGATATCAGGTTTAAATCCAGGATCATATACTATTACTGCATGGCATGAAAAATTAAGAACAAAATCAATGACAGTCACAGTAGGGGATGGGTCAACTACTGCTGATTTCACTTTCTCAAAACCAAAGAAAAAATAACGATTAAAACACTTAGATAGGGTCAGGCATTACAAAAGTTAATTTGTATAGGTTGACCCTATTTTTAAATCTTATAATGTGACTAATAAGGTCTCTTTATGAATATTACTATACACGAAAAAGGACATCTATGAGCGGACAAACAGAAACGCATCACGAAGAATCATTTTGGAGAAAATATATCTTTTCCGTTGATCATAAAGTTATTGGGATTCAATACGGGATTACAGCATTAGTATTTTTACTATTTGGCTTTACCCTTATGATGTTAATGAGATGGCAATTAGCATATCCAGAACAACCAATGCCTTGGTTTGGTTGGTTATTTGGAGAGGAAGGTATCATGCTTCCAGAAGTATATAATTCCTTAGGAGCTATGCATGGTACAATTATGATCTTTTTAGGTGTTGTTCCATTAGCTGTTGGTGCTTTTGGAAATTATTTAGTCCCATTACAAATTGGTGCACCAGATATGGCATTTCCTAAATTAAATATGTCTAGTTACTGGTGTTATTTAGCAGGTGGAATTGTCATGATGTTTGGCTTTTTTGTTCCAGGTGGTGCTGCTAACTCAGGGTGGACATCTTACCCTCCACTTTCTGATATTGCAACAACCGGGCAAACCGTTTGGCTTTTTGGAATGGTTTTACTCATTACGTCATCTTTACTCGGTTCAGTCAATACCATTACAACCATTGTTCAACTTAGAGCAAAAGGCCTCACATGGATGAAACTTCCATTCTTTGTTTGGACTCAGTTTATTACTGGCTTTTTACTCTTATTAGCTTTTCCTCCATTGGAAGCAGCCGGTGTTCTTCAATTAATGGATCGATTAGCTGGAACAAGTTTTTTCCTTCCATCAGGATTAGTTGTATCAGGAGAATTATTAGATGTTAGTGGCGGTGGAAGTCCCTTATTATGGCAACATCTTTTTTGGTTCTTAGCCCATCCGGAAGTGTATGTTCTTATTCTACCAGCAATGGGAATTGTGGGTGAAATTCTTGCAAACAATACACGCAAACCATTATGGGGATACAAATCAATTGTATATGCATCTTCATTCTTAGGCTTTATGTCCTTTATTGTTTGGGCACATCATATGTTTATGACAGGAATGGGATCTACCATTAGTGCATTTTTTCAAACGACCACTATGATTATTTCTATCCCGTCTGTTGTGATTTTAACGGCAATGTTTATTTCACTCTGGGGTGGATCCATCCGGTATAATACAGCAATGCTATTTGCCCTTGGCTTCCTCCCTATGTTTGGCATTGGTGGATTAACCGGCTTACCATTAGGTATTGCCGCATCTGACATTCATCTACATGATACCTATTATGTCATTGGTCACTTCCACTATGTGGTCGCTCCGGGAACTATTTTTGCATTATTTGCGGGTATTTATTATTGGTTCCCAAAAATGACAGGTAAAGTGTTAAATGAACGACTAGGGAAAATACACTTTTGGACATCCATGATATTTATTAATGGGATTTTTGCACCCATGTTTATTCAGGGACTTGCTGGTATTTCACGAAGATTATGGGATGGTGGAATATCCTATGCCCATGCAACAGATACATTTTACTTGAATGAAATGATGTCAACATCTGCTTGGCTATTGGGTTTAGCTCAAATACCATTCATTATAAATTTAGTCATAAGTTTAAAATCGGGTGAAAAGGCAAACGAGAACCACTGGGAAGCAACAACCTTAGAATGGACAGATGCTCCTTCCCCACCATTACCTCACCGAAATTTTGAAATTATACCTGAAGTTCATCGTGGACCTTATGAATATAGTGTTCCAGGATCCGATAAAGGTTTTATCCCCCAATCAGAAGCGTAAGAAAGGATTATTATGGAAATTCCATATAATGTAGAAGAGAGACAAGATACAGGCATGTATAATGCCAAACTGGGTATTTGGTTATTTCTTGCCTCAGAAGTCATGTTATTTGGTGGATTATTTTCTGCCTATGTGTTTCTGAGAATGGGAGATATTACAGGTACATTTGCGAGTGGTTCACAAGAATTGAATGTGCCATTGGCTACGTTTAATACACTTGTATTAATTACATCAAGTGTTACCATGATAATGTCTTGGGTTTCATTAAAGTTAGACGATATGAAAAAGTTTAAATTACATTTAGGATCTACCCTACTATTAGCAGGCGTATTCCTCGTAGTAAAATATTTTGAATATTCAGCCAAATTTCACCATGGGATTTATCCAGATACATCCACATTTTTCGCAATCTATTTTACCTTAACAGGACTTCATATGATTCATATTCTGGGTGGTATGGTCGTTATATTCTATTTCTTGGTTCCTGGCGCAAAAATGATGGAAACGGAACCTGAAAGATTTACCAATAGAATTGAAACGGTGGGACTTTATTGGCATTTTGTCGATTTAGTGTGGATTTTTCTTTTTCCAATACTTTACCTATTATAGGAGATTATGATGAGTGGACACAGTGTAGAAGACATTAAAAAAAGTGTGAAAGTATATATAGGTGTATTCGCATCCTTAGCTGTATTAACCGTAGTAACAGTTGCTGCTTCATATTTGGACTTAGGGACAGGTGAAGCGTTTTTTCTTGCAATGATTATTGCTTCCGTAAAGGGAACTTTGGTTGCTGGACATTTCATGCACCTTTTCTCTGAACGAACAACAATATTAGCTGTCTTAGGGTTAACATTTTTATTTTTATTAACCTTGATGTTTTTACCCTTTATCGCATTTACAGATCAGGCAGGAGTTTAAATATGTTAAGTCTTAAATCATTTCATATTTTCTTTATTTCTTTATCCATTTTAGTCACAGGTGGATATGGAATATGGCAATTACAAAACCCAACTTTAAACTCAAGTTTATCCTATCTATTAGGTGCTCTTGGGATTGCCACGGGAATTAGCTTATCTATTTATTTACAAAAAGTGATACAAAAATTCAAAACAATATGATTCAGTATATCATTGCTATCGGTCTTTACCTTTTGCCTAGTGTTTCACACGCTTGTGCAACCTGTTATGGAGCATCTGATGCGCCAGCTACCGAAGGAATGAATTGGGCCATCATTACATTATTGGGTGTAACAGGAGGAATGCTCGGGAGCGTAGGGGCCGTAATGGTTCGCCTTAAAAATAGAGCAAAACATCTTTCATCCAATCAAAAAGAAATCTAGGAGGAATATCTGTGTTAGACATTTTACAAAAATTAGGATTACCCATTAATGCATCTGTCCATGGAGGCGCGGTGGATGAAGTTATTAGTATGTTTCATTGGCTTATGCTTTTTCTGTTTGTAGGCTGGGGTATATTCTTTTTGTATACACTTTATCGTTTTAGTGCTTCCAGAAATTCTAAAGCTGATTATGATGGAGTTAAATCTCATTTATCATCTGGACTTGAAGTTGCTGTAGCACTTATAGAGTTTGTCATTTTAATTGGGTTTGCACTCCCAATATGGGCTAATCGTGTAAATGATGTCCCTAATCAAGCTGATGGTGCGGAAGTTATTCGGGTTGTTGCACAGCAATTTGCTTGGAATATTCATTATCCAGGAGCAGATGGTATATTTGGAAATGTAGATGTGAATTTAGTCGACGAAGAGTCCAACCCAGTTGGGTTAGATAAAAGCGACCCCAATTCTTCTGACGATATTATTACAATTAATCAATTACATATTCCAGTAGATAAGCCTATCAGAATAGACCTTTCATCAAAAGATGTTATTCATAGTTTTTTCTTACCTGAATTCCGGGTTAAACAAGATGCAATACCAGGTATGTCTATTCCAGTTTCTTTTGAAGCTACTATGACATCTGAATCGTACTTAGAATCAATCAAAGGAACAGAACGGGAAGGTCGCGGATTTGAAATAGCCTGTGCTCAATTATGTGGATTAGGGCATTATCGTATGCAAGGGTTTATGACTGTCCATAGCAGCGAATCATATGTTGCATGGCAAGAAGAGCAAGCGCAAATTCTATTAGAAGAAGGTGATGAAGACGAATGGGGAGATGACGACTGGTAAAGTCTTTTACTAGTCTGTGAGACCAGCTATTTCTGATAATCGAATTGCATCTAACACAATTGTTTGACGTTTTTCAGTTTTAATTAAACCATCATCTCGAAAGCTTGTTAAAGTTCTAACAAGTGTTTCTACAGATGTTCCAGCTAAATCGGCTAAATCATCTCTGGATAGTTGAATATCGATCCAAATTTCATCATCTCGATGTTTTCCATACTTTTCTTTAAGTAATAATAATAATCCTGCTACACGTTCCGTCACTGAATGATGTGCCATACGAGTTGTTTCTTGATGAGCAAATATTAAATCTTTCGATAATTTTCTTACAATTTCCCAACTGATATCTCTTTCATTCGATAAAGCAGGAAATATCAAATTTCGATCAATAAAACAAATGGTTGTATCTTCAAGTGCCTCAGCAGTTGCCGCATATGGTTGACCAGAAAAAACGGCTAGATGGCCAACAGGATCCCCTTTATCCGCAATGCGTAATATATGTCTTTTACCCTCTGGTGTTGTACAATATATTTTTACTTTTCCCTTACTAATACAATATAATCCATAGGCAGGATGCCCTTCCAGGAAAATAACTTGCCCCTTTTTATAATGATGAACTGTTTTAGAGCGGTCTAATTTGTCTACACTATTGGGTTCAAGTTCTTGAAAAATGCTTATATGTCTAGATGGACATAATTGACATGAAACGGGTGTTTTTGGAAAAACCATATATTTAATTTAAAAGATTATAAGGTCTTTATAGAATATAATAATTGATAAAAATCAATTTTTTATTTAGGCTATATCATTGGGAGATATAGAGATATTTACCACCTTTCAACCTAAATATGACACAATTACTCACATTTGATAATACCGTCGGGGAAACACTATTATGAAACTTTCAATGACAGGTGAATATGCCGTTCGCGCTATGATATATTTATCAACCATTAAGCCAGGGGAAGTAACGCACATTTCTGACATTTCTAAAGAACAAGACATTCCTGAAACATTACTGCGTAAAATCATGGGGCAACTCGTTAAACTTGGGTTTGTTCGCTCATCCCGAGGAAAAGGTGGAGGAGTGATGCTTGCGAAACCAGGGGATGCCATCTCCTTATTAGACGTGATCCAAGGAATTGAAGGTCATATTACTCTTAACCAATGTTTAGTCGACGAAAAGTATTGCGATCAAACACCTTATTGCGCAGTTAGAAAAGTTTGGCAACACGCCCAAGATCAAATGACACATATATTAAAAGGAAAATCAATTCATGAATTAGCGATTGAAACCAATAAAGATTTTCTTGAATTCTCACACAATGAATTGACTTTAAACTAAAAACATCGGAGGATATGACACGATGATGAACAAACTCATAAAATGGATTAAAAAACAAAAGAATCATTTAAAGAATGCATCTTGGGGATTATGGTTTATTGACCCTCCAAAAGATGTATCTCTTGATGGATACCGGATTGATAAAGTCATACAATATACAGACCTTGTCATAACCATATATTTTAGTATTGTGATTTTGGCTATGCTTTATTTCATTGTAAAATATAGATCGAGACCTGGACATAAAGCAGATTATGATCATGGCAATTCAAAAAAACATGTTATGGCTACCCTTGGGGTTGGACTTCTTGTGTTCTTTTCAGTAGACACTGTAATTGAAACCATGTCTTTTAGAGATTTAAAAGAAGCTTTTTGGAATTTTCCAAAAGGTGAGGATGTCGTTCGTGTTGAAGTGATGCCTCAACAATTTGCATGGAATTTTCGATATCCTGGACCAGATGGGAAATTTAATACGGATGATGATCTTATCCCTGCTCAAAACCAAATGCATGTTCCCGTCGGTAAACCTATCGTGATTCAAATTGCGCCATGGGATGTTATTCACTCTTTTTATATTCCCAATTTTCGAGTCAAACAAGACGCAACCCCTGGTATGGTAAATGCCATGTGGTTCCAAGCACTTGAGACAGGTGAATTTGAAATAGCTTGCGCTGAACTCTGTGGAAATAGTCATTATAAAATGAAAGGTTATCTGACAGTCGAATCGCAAGAAGATTATGAAAACTGGTTACTCTCCTTAGCCCCTGAAGATGACGAAGAAGATGAATGGGATGATTGGGGAGACGAAGAAGAAACCGCAGCATCTGATGGTCCACCCGCCGATTGGGGCTGGGCCTGGAAGGAGATTAAATAATGTCCGAACATCATGAACACTCTTTTTGGTCTAAATATATTTTTTCCTTAGATCATAAAGTTATCGGTAAGCAATTTCTATGGTTAGGACTCTTTTTTGTATTATTTGGAGGATTCCAAGCGTTACTTATTCGATGGCAATTAGCATATCCAGAACAGCCAGTCCCTTGGTGGTTACTCGGCGATTTACTTTTTTCCGGTACAGGAGGAATCATTGATCCTGATAAATACAATGCACTTTTTACAATGCATGGGACAATTATGATTTTTTGGGCAATTACGCCACTTTTAATAGGTGCTTTCGGTAATTTTGTTATCCCATTGCAAATTGGTGCACCAGATATGGCATTTCCGAAATTGAATATGTATTCATTTTGGACCATGGTACTCGCATCCCTTGTATTATTGGCTTCCTATTTTTTACCTGAAGGAACTGCTGCCGGTGGTTGGACATCCTACCCTCCTTTAAGCTCTCCTGTAGGAGGCATTGCTGGAGAAGGCCAAACTTTATGGACATTAGCGCTCACATTAGCTGGGACATCTTCCATGATGGGTGCCATTAATTATATCATTACAGTTGTACGGTTACGCGCACCGGGAATGACTTATTTTAAAATGCCACTCACTGTTTGGGGCTTATGGCTCACATCAATTTTGAATGCAATATTTGTACCTGTTATTGCAGCAGGATTAATATTACTTCTCATGGATCGCACCATTGGAACTCAATTTTTTATTTCTGGTGGTCTAGCGACTGTTGAGGGGGGAGATCCATTACTTTATCAACATGTTTTCTGGATCTTCGGTCATCCTGAAGTATATATTTTAATTTTACCTGCATGGGGAATTGTTTCAGACTTGTTATCCGTTTTTTCACGGAAACCAGCATTTGGATATAAAGTTACTGCTATGGCAATGACCACAGTCGCATCTTTAAGTATGTTGGTGTGGGGTCATCACATGTATACCACTGGAATGAGCCCTTTGCTTGGGAAATCCTTTATGTTTCTAACATTACTCATTAGTATTCCATCTGCTATGTTCTTTTTTAATTGGTTGGGGACATTATGGAAAGGTTCAATTAAATTTGATCCGCCAATGTTATTTGCTATGTCCGTTATGTGGGTGTTTGGGATTGGTGGATTAACAGGTCTTTATAATGCAACCATTACAGCTGACATATATTTACATGACACAATGTTTGTAGTGGGACACTTTCATTACACAATGGCAGCTTCTGTTCTATTTGGTAGTTTTGCTGCGATATACTTTTGGTTTCCAAAAATGTTTGAGCGGAAAATGAATCCCTTCCTTGGGAAACTTCACTTTTGGGTTTCCTTTATACCATTAAATTATGTGTTTTTTAATATGATGGTTTTAGGATATGGTGGTCACCATCGACGAATTTATGATCCAAGTAATTATGATTTTCTTAAGCCTATGATGTGGTTGAATGAATATATTACTTGGTTCGCAATTGCTCTTGGTCTTGCCCAGTTAATATTTGTGTATAACTTTATTCATTCTATGATTAAAGGTGAAAAAGCTGAAGCAAATCCTTGGGGTGCTGCAACGTTGGAATGGACTTTAGAAGCGCCAATCCCTCATGGAAATTTTGAAACAGTACCGACTATTTATAATGGTCCACATGAATACAGCAACCCAAAAGTAAAAGATCGAGATTGGATTTCTCAATCCGAACCCATCACTTCATAGAATAATTATGACGACACAAGTATTATCAAAAAAGTTTAAAGTAGATGAATTCACTTCTACTCTAGGCATGATTGTTGCTCTTGGATGTATTACCATGCTATTTGTGACATTTTTTGTGAGTTATTCTATTCTTCGAATTCAATTTGGAATGTGGAGTCGGCCAGGAACAGGGTTTATTCCAATTACCATTGCTATTGGGAATACCATTGTTCTATTGGCGAGTAGCTATACCTATCATAAATCTGCATTATACTCACGAACACATATTGAACTAGCAAAAAAATGGCTGGGTATAACTCTTGGATTAGGAATCGTTTTTCTACTGGCCCAGTTGATTCTTTGGGATGTTTTGGTAACTGCAGGTTTTACGCCTAAAACCAATATTATTGGCTCTGTTTTTTATCTCCTTACAGGGATGCATGGTCTACATATTGTTGCAGGTGTTGGAGCTTTAGGTTTGGTTTACGTTAAATTAAATAAATCTTTTTCAGATGGTGAACGATCAAATTTATTTAAACAAGTTGGCATGTTATGGCACTTCTTAGACGTGCTCTGGGTCTGCTTGTTTGTCGCCATTTTTATAATTTAGTAAAGGAGTTAATAGTATGAGTGAAGTAATTGCAATAAGAGATCCATGGGGAAAGGCAACAACAGGCAAACTTGCCATGTGGTTGTTTATCATTATGGACGGTTTATCATTTGGTGGTTTATTGATTGGTGGCGCAGCCTTAAGATTGTCAATGTCCAGCTGGCCTGAACCCGGATTAGTACTAAATATCCCTTTAACAGCCTTCAATACTTTTCTATTGATATGTACAAGTTTCACGATGGTTATGGCATTAAATGCCATCCAAAAAGGTGACCAAAAAGGATTAAAAAACTACTTGGCATTTACAATGGCTGGTGGAATTGCCTTTCTTGGGATCCAAGTTTATGAATATTCTCATTTTTTCTTAGGGAATGAAACTTTAGCCCAAAATTTAGCTGAAGCCGGATTTGTAGGTGCTACTAATTTTGTTCCTAGTACTGGAACATATGCTGCTGTTTTTTATGCAACTACTGCCTTTCATGGACTACATGTTCTATCAGGTGTAATCTATATTGGTTGCATTCTTTATGCTGCAAATAAATGGAATTATACTTCCGCACAATCTGACAAAGTTGAAATTCTTGGATTATTCTGGCACTTTATTGATTTAATCTGGATCTTCGTTTTCACTGTTATTTACTTGATTTAAAAAGGAATATAAAATGGATAATAATCACAAAAAAACATATATAATAAACGCCATTTGGTTGGCAGTATTAACCATAGTAGAAGTAGGTGTTGTTGAACTACCAATCCCAAAATCTGGACAAGTAATTCTATTATTTGCATTTGCAATTACGAAAATAATGCTTGTAGCTCTAGTATACATGCATTTAAGGTATGAAACTAAATTTTTACGGAGAGCACTTCTAATCCCCATCCCTTTAGCACTCTATTTTGCATTTGGTGTTATGTATGATGTCCCATTTCGCTGGGTAGGATAATATAAATATGTTAATCAATTGGAGAAAATATAATAGATTATGCATCATATTGTTTATGCTGGCTTTTAGCTATGTCAGCGCGTGCCCTTTTTGTGCTGGACAGGATAATCAATTTTCCGATATTCTGATTCCAGTTGGGCTTCTACTCGGATCTCCCTTTTTGGTAGTGGGGGTATTTGTAACAATTGTCAGAAGACAAAATAAGCTTGAAGAACAAACAGAACATGAATAAAGTAACTTTTCGTAAAGAAGGTATTATCACTATTGCAAGTGTCCTTTTACTTTTTTCGATTGGTATCCATCTTGTAACTCGAGATAATGGTACAAATGTGGGTTCTATTTATTATGGAGCAGTACCAGGGTTTAACCTCCAACACGTTGATGAATCTCCTTTTACATTATTGGATTTACGAGGTAAAACATGGGTTATTAATTATGTAAAAGATATCCAATCAAGCCAATCAACAATTATGGCGAATCAAATTAATACATTCGTTCAAAATTGGGGTATAAACCATGAAATTAATTTTCTAACAATAATACATGACATTGATTTGGAAGCAATTCAAACATATAAAGCGAATAATCGATCAAACGAAAAAAGATGGGAAGTTGTAACAGGCGATCCCACTCATATTGAAGAATTAATCCAGAATGGATTTCACATTCCATTAAAAGAAAAAGTAGAACCTAATAGATATATTTTAGTTGATAATAATGGTCAAATTCGTGGTTATTACACTGCTTCAAATCAATCTGAATTATCTCGTTTAAGTATGGATGTTGAAGGATTAATGCGCATATCATAAAACCAATATTCTATTAAATAAAAAGCCATAATTCTCACAAAAGAATTATGGCTTTTTTTGTACCGCGGAAAGGGCTCGAACCTTCACGCACAAAGTGCACCAGATCCTAAATCTGGCGTGTCTACCAATTCCACCACCGCGGCATAAATATCATATGAGAAATTAAAAAAAAAAGGACAGGTTTCCCTGCCCTTTTTCATCGTGGTTTATTCCTCTAAATTATTTCATCAATACCATTTTACGTGTAAACATATGTTTTCCTGCTCTTAACTGATAGATATAGACACCAGCACTAACAGGATGTCCCATGTTATCCTGAGCATCCCATATAGCAATTTGTCTACCCCTGGATTGATTCATTTGGACAAGTGATTTTACTTCACGTCCCATGAGATCAAAAATAACTAAACTAACATTTGATTGCTCTGCTAAATCATAAGCAATCATAGTAGTTGGATTAAATGGGTTTGGATAATTCGCATGAAGAGCAAAAACTTCGGGTGTAGAAGCCATATCATCATTTGATAAGTAACCACTAAATTGCCCAAATCCAGTCGCATGAGACACGATACCATTTAAAGCAGCATCTGCAGAAAAAGCATTTTCAATCATAAATAATAATGAGTTTGTATGAATATTTTGCGGAAATGTGACATCAAACGATAAAATTGGACCTGCTCCAGCAACAATTCCATTTCCAAACTCATACCCTAAGAAATAATAATTACCATTTTCAGTTTCACCGGAACTACCATCAGCAACGCCATTATCAAACCGTTCTAATGGAGTGATATTCGTAATATTCAAATAATCTGGAATATCTATTAAAGTAAATTCTGTCACATAAACTGGTTCAAGATTTAACAAATGAATTTCAAATGTGCCTGTACCTCCAGGTGCCAATTGACCAGATACATTTTCAATACTATATAATGCAGGTGGTTGACCTACATAAATATTTGATGTATTGGATTCTGTATGCATTGGAATATTATTCACATCAGAAATAGTAATATTATTCACTGATATGTCCAGAACTTGATCAAGCGGTGTTGCACTATGAATGCTATAAACCACTTCCCCTAAATGATAAATACCAGCAGGGATCGGATTCTGTAATGTATTATCATACATAAGAATCCTAAAATAATTCCCAATTTGGTCGCCGCTAATAGACCATGAACTAAAATCAAATGCATTTGAACTTTCGAATGAAACACCGGTTAATAATGGTGGTGTATTAATTAAGTCAAATTGAATACCATATACATCTTGAGTATTTCCCATTATAACAGAAATTTCTGTATTACCTCCTGGTAACCCTTGACCATTTGTAATCGTCAAATATTGAGTTTCAATTGTTACATCGAAAGTACCAGGTTCTGATGTCCAATTCATTTCAATAAAATTCACATCCTGAATACTTGCATTTACAAATGTTAGACTTGAAGTTAATTCTTCGTCAGCAACTGGATAGACCACTACTTGACAAACTGATTCACTTCCTACCGATAATGGTTCGCCTAAACTAATACCAGTTACCGCCATAGCACCACTGGGTAAATCAACAACATCTAAACTCCAACCATTTGTTCTGTTTGTTGGTAAAATGGTATACGTATTAATGACATCAGGGTAATCCTGAATCTCGAAATAAAATAAACTAATATCAGATTCATTATTTACAAAAATATCCAGTGTGTCTGTTTGTCCTGATAATGCAGCTCCACTACTTATGGCTAGTTCTACCCACTCTACGGGAGTAGCAGCAACGGTATTGGTCGGTAATGATTCTGCACCAGATGGGTAAATGGCTGTTATGTAGTAATAATATGTTACCCCATTATCAACATCATTATCAGTATAGGTTGTAATGTCTCCATCGACCACATCAACCATAGAAAAGTTTTGGTCATCCCCCGTAGATCTGAAAACACGGTATTGGTCGATTTCTGGAGTCCTGTTTGAAAATTCAGTTGGAAGCGGATTTTCAAAATCAAATTTCCAATTTGCGGGGACACCACTTGGATACGTTGCTATTATTTCATCCTTGTTTGAAGTCACCATCCATTCACCCAATTCTGTTAAATTAAAGTGTATGTTACTTGAAACACGCGCATTAGTAAATGTCATTAATACATCATCTACTCCCCAACCTGAGGCCCATGAGCCACCGTCATCAGCATGGAAAGCGACATACACGGTTGCTTCACCAGCCATGGAAGATAAATCTACAGATGCCATTGTCCATTCAGCCAAAGGATCAATAGACCCGGCTGGTTCAAAGTTGACACCGTCCGTACTTACTTCAATGGATGCAAGTTCACCATATGCTCCATCATAATAAGATGCAAAGTTTAAAATAACTTCTTCAGCGCCTGACATATTTATGGGTGGTAATACAAGATAATCATTTCCATCATTATCTGGAGTATCTTCTCCATTGAATCCATCATCGTTTGAAACTGCGTAATAAGAATGAGATGGAATCGTCCAAAAATTGCTTGAACCATCTTGAGTGACATACCATCCATTCCCATTGGATATGACTTCCCAATCTTCAGGAATATCACCTCCTTCAAAATCTTCAATAAATTCTGGCGGGATTGGGCCATAGGGTGCATCCCAAGTCAATACAACTTGTTGGTCCATTCCAGATTGCGCCACAAGATTGTGTGGTTCTTCAATATATCCAGGATAAACTGTAATGGAGCCAGAATCGGCAGCAGCAACCCAATAGCTTCCACCAATACCGTCTGTCACTAATACATTTGAATAATGAAGACCAACTTCATCCGCATAGGCATCATCATGAATTTGAAATTGTCCTGTTAAAATGGCACCATCACCAGGCAATATTTCATCATTTGACTCACTAAAAACAAGTACACGAATACCTGATTCAATTTCAGAAAAAGCAATATTAAACCCAGCAGTTCTGTCGGTAGCACTAAAATTAATACCATCTACATAATTAGGAGAATCGAATAAATCAAATTGAACACCACCCACATTTCCGCTATTTGTTAAATTAAATGATAATTCAACTATTTCTCCTACATCTCCCGTGGCTTGAGTAGCACTTAAATAAACAACATCACCAATTGTAATAGATCCACCTGTTCCTGAAGAAGAGAGTACTTCCCCACCGACACCACTTACAATAATACTGTTTATACCTAAATCTAAAACAGCTGATAAAACGTCTGACCCATCAAAATGAAGGTTTAAAATAACACCTGTTCCACCAGCGGGAATCCCTTCTGGAGCTGATTGATTATACATGACTATGCGACTAGCTCCATCACCAAAATTAGTATAATCGGCAGCAAAACCATCCAACCCACCAGCGGGTGATGCACCTGAAATACTTATCATAGATGGCGAAACATTCAAATCAAATTGGATGCCTCCAATAGCATGATTTGCATTCTGCATAGAAACGGGTACAACAATATCTGCAGTATAGCCGTCCACATCAACTTCACCCAAATCCAATGTTACATCTTGTGCCATTAATGGCATAAGCAAAATGGGTAAATAAATAAAATGTTTGAATATTTTCATTAAACTCATATTTCCTCCAAAATCCAGAGTACAACAGTTAATTTTTTTCACTGAACAGGTTCATAAACCAAATACCATATAAGTTCAGTCTCATTATTATTTTGGTTTCTACTAAAAATAACGCTTTTATACCGATTATTCACTCACAATTAATTCCGTAAGTGCAAACTTTAAATCTTGTGTTAAATCGGTTACATTTTCAATTCCAATAGATAATCGAACAAGGGTGGGAGTAATTCCCATTTTTAACTTCATATCCACTGGCACAGCCCCATGTGTCATGTCATATGGAACACAAGCGAGACTTTCTACACCACCTAAACTTTCTGCAAAAGTAAATATTTTTAATTTTTCAATAAACCGATCACGCGTTTTTTCATCTTTTAACCGAATAGAAATCAAACTACCAAATATAGGTTCGCCATTAGGCGTCACTTGTTGCATTTTTGCTAATTCATGTTGGGGATGAGATGTTAAACCGGGATAAATAACTTCCGTTACAACAGGTTGTGTCAATAACCATTTTGCGACTTCCATAGCATTCTGTGCTGACTTTTGAACACGAAGACTGAGTGTTTTTGTCGATCTTAATAATAGCCAACAATCAAATGGTGCAGGAATGGCTCCAACCGCTTTTTGAATAAAATAAAGTTTATCGGCTAATATTTTATTTGAAGTAATTAACAATCCACTAATAATATCACTATGTCCGCCTATATGTTTTGTGCCACTATGCATAACCACGTCTGCTCCAAGTGATAGCGGCCTTTGTCCGTAGGGACTCATAAAGGTGTTATCAACGGCCATAATAATTTTATGTTTTTTGCATAATTGAGAAATAGACGAAATATCAGATATTTCAAGTAATGGGTTTGTGGGTGTTTCTATAAATAATAATTTTGTTTCTGAGCGAATATGAGATTCTATTTCTTGCATATTCCGAGTATCTACAAAGTCAAATATTATGCCATGATTCGATACAACTTGGTCTATAACTCTATAGGTACCGCCATAGACATTTCTTGAAACAATAACATGATCCCCTTGCTTTAATATTTGGAATAAAGCAGTTGTTGCAGCCATTCCACTCGAAAAAGAAATCGCATATTCCCCTTCTTCCAATGTAGCAATATTAGATTCTAGTCGCTGACGAGTTGGGTTAATAGCTCGAGAATAATCAAATCCTCGGTCCTGTCCTAATCTATCCTGTTCATAAGTGGATGTTAAATGAATAGCGGGAGAAACAGATCCAGTCCGCTCATTGGATTCATTCCCTACATGAATAGCACGCGTTTCAAATTCTTGTTTTATTTTTTTCCCCACAAATTTTAGGAGACTTGTGTATACCCACGACTCATATATTGGGATAATTTTTTATGTTTTATTTCTACGACATCCCCATTTGGACCTTTCATTTTTATTTTTTCATTTCGTCCAATTTTATTTTCCGCTACAATGGGAGCCTTTTTTGATTGCTGGGGCGCATTTACTTGTTGTTTGCCAGGTTCAGGTTGACCAAGAAAGCCCATTCCAGTTGTATCTTGGTGCTGTGTCTGCATATTTCTTACTTGCTGCTGCGGAGCCATTTGGGGCTGTTCCATCCCTTGAATTTGAGTGCGGAATAACCGCATCACTGTTTCACTATTTAAATCAGCCATTATTTCTTGAAAAAGTTTAAACCCTTCAGATTTATATTCTAATAATGGATCTTTCTGGCCATAAGCCCTCAAATTAATTCCTTCCCTAAGTTGATCCATTGCATAAAGGTGATCTTTCCACTTTTCATCAATGGTTCTTAATATAACCCAACGTTCAAAACCGCGAATTACATCTTCTGGGAGTAATGATTCTCGAGCAGTATAGACGCCATCTGCCTCACTCAGTATATAATCTGTAACATCATCAATCGCGAGAAAATCTTTACCCGTTTTTTCTTGAATAACCTCTGGAGCGGCATTAACCATTAAATGTGATGCAAAATTTTGCTTAATTCGATCCCAATCCCATGTGTCCGGCGTTCCTGGTTGTGACTCTAATTCATCCAACACATATTCTTCAATATTTTGCCGAACAGTTTCTCTCATATCTTCGCCACCGAGAGCCATGTTTCTAATATCATATACAACTTGACGCTGTTGATTCATTACATCATCATATTCCAGCAAATGTTTACGGACACCATAATTACGAGTTTCAACTTTTTTCTGTGCATTTGATATAGCGCGTGTCACCATTTTCGCAGATATTACTTCACCTTCTTCTACTCCCATTCGATCCATAATGGCTGCGACACGATCAGACCCAAATAACCGCATTAAATCATCTTCTAAAGATAAATAAAACCGCGAAGAGCCCGCATCACCTTGACGGCCAGCACGTCCTCGTAACTGCAAATCAATTCGTCTTGATTCATGTCTTTCCGTACCAATTATGTGTAACCCGCCTAATTCTTTAACGCCTTTACCTAGTTTAATATCTGTTCCACGACCTGCCATATTTGTAGCTATGGTTATAGCTCCAGGTTGACCCGCACGAGAAACAATATCAGCTTCATGTTGATGCTGTTTTGCATTTAATACGTTATGTGGAATTTTTTTCCGTTTAAGCATTCTGGATAATAATTCTGATACTTCGACCGTAATTGTTCCAACTAATACAGGCTGTCCACTTTGGTAACATTCTGTTAGTTCATCAATAACAGCATTATATTTTTCTCGACGCGTTTTGAAGACTAAATCATCTCTATCATCTCTCGTAATTGGACGATGAGTCGGGATAACGGTAACATCTAATTTGTAAATGGACCCAAATTCCTCAGATTCCGTTTCTGCAGTCCCCGTCATACCTGAAAGTTTATCATATAAACGGAAATAATTCTGAATCGTAATTGTTGCTAATGTTTGCGTTTCTCTTTCAATTGATACATTTTCTTTAGATTCAAGAGCTTGATGTAATCCATCGCTATATCGTCTTCCAGGTAAAACACGTCCAGTAAATTCATCAACAATTAATACTTTTCCATGGTCGACTACATATTCAACATCTTTTTCATACATAGTATATGCACGAAGAAGCTGATTAAAATTATGAATGGTCCCACTTCGACTTGCGTGTAATTGATGTGCTTCTTCCTTTTTCTGTTCAACTTCTAAATGGGATAATGAATCATTTTGTTCAATATCTGTTAGCATACCTCCTAAATCGGGAATAATAAATGTTTCTGGATTGTCTGGGGCAAGAAAAATTCTACCTTTATCTGTTATATCAATAATATGAGATTTTTCATCGATTGAGAAATATAAATCTTCATCCACTTCGTGCATTTTTTTATCACGTATGAAATTAGATTCAATATCATGAGCCAATTTTATCATTCCGGACTCTTGGAATATTTTCATGACTTTTGGATGTTTAGGCATTCCACGTTGTGCTTGTAATAATTTTAAGCCAGCTTCATCTTCATTATCATCATCTAAATATTTTTGGGCTTCTCTTACTAACTCTGTCACTAAGACAGATTGTCTTTTGACTAATTTTTGCACATCAGGGCGAAGTTCCTGGAAAGTTGTATCCACAGGTGCATCAATTTGTCCAGAAATAATTAAAGGTGTCCGTGCTTCGTCGATTAATACACTATCAACCTCATCCACTATAGCAAATGCATGACCTCGTTGTACTTGATTATCTGGAGAGTGAGCCATATTGTCTCTTAAATAATCAAATCCAAATTCATTGTTAGTACCATATGTAATATCACATTGATACATTTCTCGACGCTGTTCATTATTCATAGTATTAAGAATTGCGCCAACGGTTAGCCCTAATCGTTTATATACTTCCCCCATCCATTCAGAGTCACGCTTTGCCAAATAATCATTTACGGTGACAACATGAACGCCTCGTCCTGTAAGAGCATTTAGAAAAATAGGCATTGTAGCAACAAGCGTTTTTCCTTCACCCGTTTTCATTTCAGCCACTTTTCCATTATGTAAAATAATAGCACCCACCAACTGCACATCATAAGGGACCATATCCCAAGTGACTTCATTTCCCAACATTCGCCAAGAATAGCCAACCATTCTTCGACATGTTTCTTTTACTATAGCAAATGCCTCAGGCATAATTGCATTTAACTGACCTTGTTCTGCAGCTAAAATGGCTTTAGCCCGTTCTTCCTTATCCATAGATTCTGGAAGTTCATCTTTTTTAGATTGTCTCTTCTGAATAACGCCTTCACGCAATTCTGCGACCCTAGTAATTAGATCATCGTCAGAATTATTTTCTAATGTGGCGAATATTTGGTTGATTTCACCAACCAGTGGATACAATTTTTTTATTTCTCGATCGGATTTTGTCCCAAAAAACTTCTTGAGCATTTATTCGTCATCTTTCTTTTTTTTATCTTCGTTCTTAAGATATTCTTTATATACAGCGTCTAAAATTCCATTTACAAAACCGGAGCTATCGCCCGTGCTATATACTTTTGCAATTTCTACCGCTTCACTAATGGATACTTTTGGTGGAACTTCTTCTAAAAATACAATTTCACAAACTCCCATACGTAATAAGAGTCTATCCACCATTGCGACCCGGCCAAATTCCCAGTTTTGAAGGTATTTTTCAATATGTTTATCAGCCCAATTTTTATTCTCATAAACTCGTGTAAATAACTCTTTTACAAAATTTATATTCAAATCCTTTTGACCCGAGAATGACTTTAATGTAGACATTAATACATGTTCTGGTGGATCCTGTGATATTTCACAGGCATATAATGCTTTAAGCACGCATTCACGTGCAAGTCTATTTGGATGCACCTAAGATTGATCCCTTTTCCCCATCACGTTTTTACGTGTGAGATAAATATTTTTTAATTTAGCTACTTCTGCCATCCGCCGCTCTGCTACTTTCGCGGCAGCTGCTTGATTTCCAATGTTTTCTTTTTCTGCTAAATTAAATATGGTTAATAATGTATCATAAATCCCTTCTGCTTGTGAGAAGGCACGTTCACGGTTGTACCCATCAATTTCATTGGCAACATTGATGAGCCCACCTGCATTAATTGCATAATCTGGAGCATATAAAATACCTTTTTCACGAACCATTTCATCATGAACTGATTCATTCTCCAATTGATTATTTGCAGCTCCTGCTACAATAGAAGCCTTTAATCGAGGGATTGTTTCATCATTGAGCGTCGCCCCTAATGCACACGGAGCATAAATGTCTACATCGGCTTCATAAATATCATCTACGCCAACTACATCTGCATTAAATTCATCTACGACACGCTTAATTGAAGGATCATACAAATCAGCAACGACTAGTTTAGCACCTGCATCATGAAGATATTTACATAAATAATAACCCACATGCCCTAAGCCTTGTACCCCCACTTTTAAACCAGCAAGACTATCTTTTCCAAGTTGCTTTTTTACGGAAGCTTTAATGCCAACAAATACGCCTTGAGCTGTCACAGGTGATGGATCTCCAGACCCACCTAATGCACGAGAAATCCCTGTAACATATTGAGTTTCCATTCGAACCCATTCCATATCCTTTACACTGGTTCCTACATCTTCTGCTGTAATGTATCGTCCATTAAGGCCTTCAACAAACCGCCCAAAGGAACGAAATAAAGTTTCACTTTTCTCTGTTTTTGAATTCCCGATAATCACTGATTTTCCTCCACCCAAATTCAAATTTGCAATGGCTGCTTTATAGCTCATACCTCGAGATAATCGTAATACATCTTTTAATGCATCCCCTTCAGATTCATAAGGCCACATTCGACATCCACCAAGTGCGGGCCCAATGGTTGTATCATGAATCGCTACAATCGCTTTTAATCCTGTATCTGAATCCTGAAAAAAGGCAACCTGCTCGTGATCCTTTGATTCCATTGATGTAAATACTGACATAGATTTCTCCTTTAATCTTTTAATAAATCTCTTGCGATGACTAATTGCTGAATCTCAGAGGTACCTTCATAGATTTGAGTAATTTTTGCATCCCGCATAAGTCGTTCAATTCCATATTCTTGCATATAACCTACACCACCATATATTTGTACTGCTTCTGTGCTGTTTCTCATTGCAACACCAGATGCATATAACTTTGCCATGGATGCTTCTTTCACGTATGGTCTATTTTTATCTTTGAGTTTTGCTGCACGCCAGATTAATAATCGAGCTGCATCCACATCTGTTGCCATGTTCGCTAACTTTTGCTGAATAGAACCAAATGCACCGATTTTTTTCCCAAATTGTTCTCGTTCTTTAGCATATTCAATGGATTTATCTAAAGATGCTCGCGCAATTCCCAACGCTTGAGATGCGATACCAATTCGTCCACCACCTAATGTTTTTAATGCAATTTTAAATCCAACACCTTCTTCACCTAGTAGATTTTCAGCAGGAATTCGGCAATTTTCAAAATAGAGTTCACATGTATCAGAGCCACGAATACCAAGTTTATTTTCTTTCTTTCCTGTTGTAAATCCTTGTGTCCCTTTTTCAACAATAAATGCAGAAATTCCTTTATACCCAACACCCTTTTCAGTAATACAAAAAACAAGAACCACATCACTACTTATACCATTTGTTACCCAATTCTTAGTTCCATTTAAAATATAATGGTTCCCATCTTTTTGGGCGGTTGTGCGCATATTACTCGCATCAGAACCAGATTGTGGTTCACTTAAACTATAGGCCCCTAAATATTCCCCTGAAGCCAAGGGTTTTAAGAATTTTTCTTTTTGTGTCTCGGTACCCCAATCTAGTAATAGTTGGCATACAAGCGAATTGTTAACAGACATTACAACAGCTACTGATGCATCTACTGCGGCAATTTCTTCCATCGCACATACGTAAGAAATGGTATCCATCCCGGACCCACCCCATTCTTCAGGTATCATCATTCCCATAAATCCAAGTTGACCCATTATTTTTATTTGATCTACAGGGAATGTTTCCGTTTCGTCTCGCTTAATAACGCCAGGTTCTAAATGCTCTATTGCAAATTCTCGCGCTGTTTTTTGTACCAATGCTTGTTCTTCATTTAAGCTAAAATTTACCATAATGCCTCCACAATCATTGCAGACGCCTCTCCACCACCGATGCATAATGTGGCTAAACCTTTTCTAGCGTTAGTACGTCGCATTGCATGGATTAATGTGGTTAATATTCGAGCCCCCGAAGCACCAATTGGATGACCAATAGCAATAGCACCGCCATGAATATTCACTTTATCTTTAGAAAGATTAAAATCATCTATTGCCGCCATAGCAACGGGTGCAAAAGCTTCATTTATTTCCCATAAATCAATGTCATTAGCACTTAGACCTGTTTTTCCTAATACTTTCGTAATTGCTTTTCCTGGAGCTGTTGTAAACCATTCTGGTTCATGAGCTGCAGAAGCTTGACCTACAATTTTTACTAGTGGTTTCAAACCAAGTTCTTGGGCTTTTGATTCAGACATCATCAGAACGGCTGCAGCACCATCATTTATTTTAGATGCATTTGCTGCGGTAATCGTACCTTCCTTCTCGAAAGCGGGTCTAAGATAAGGGATTTTATCAAATTTGGCTCTGAAAGGTTCTTCATCTTTCGAAATAGTTAAATCATCGCCTTTTCGCATTGGTATATTTATTTGAACTATTTCATCCTGAAACCAACCATTATCTGTAGCCGTTTGAGCTCGTTCATAAGATTCAATAGCATAGGCATCTTGTTCTTCACGAGAATAATTCCTATCTCTTGCGCATAATTCTGCACAATTACCCATATGCATATTGTTATAAGCATCCCATAGTCCGTCATGAATAATACTATCAATCATTTTTCCATGGCCTAATCGAAAACCAGCTCTAGCCTGTGGAAGCAAGTAAGGAGCATTGGTCATACTTTCCATCCCACCGGCAAAAACCACATGTGCGTCGCCAGCTTTAATGGCTTGTTCGCCCAGCATAACCGCTTTTAATCCTGATCCACACATTTTATTGATTGTTAAACATTCAACCGTATTTGAAAGACCTCCATATATCGCTGCTTGGCGGGCTGGTGCCTGACCTATTCCGGATGATAATACGTTTCCCATGACCACTTCATCAATTATGTTGTTGGAAATGGATGTTGTTGATAGAATATTTTGAATAACCTTTGAACCCAATTCTGGCGCACTAAGTGATGAAAGTTCGCCTTGAAATGAGCCTACGGGAGTTCTTTTCGCATTTACAATTACAGCATGATTCACAATGAATTATCCTTATATATAGGGTTTGAAATTACTTCTTATCACTCAATAGTTTGGCGATTTTTTAATACGATTAAAATGATTAATTGAATCGAGAGATATGAAACAATTCGGACTCATCTGCTTTACCATTAACAATTAAATCCGCAGTCAATTCAGCAATAGCTGATGCAAATCCTAACCCATGCCCTGTAAAGCCTCCACAAACAAAACAATGTGGCATATGTGTGTTTCCTACAATCGGTAGACCATCTTGGCTGAAGCCCATAGTTCCTGCCCAATAATGAGATATGGGTGGCTTCCCTGCTTGGGGGAATAATTGATTAAAATAATCGTATAATCCGTTAATTAGTTCCTTATTTATCTCCGTAGAAAAACCTTCTCCTTTTTTAGGGTCTTTTTCGCGAAATCCTCCAACCATTAATCTGCCGTCTTTTAATTGCCTCCAATATTCAAAACCAAAATTAGCATAAATAACTTCCTTAAATAATTGTGTTGGAATGGGGTCTGTAACAAATGCTTGTCCTTGGAATGGGAAAATTAAATCAGAAAAAGAATTTAATATTTGACTTGTATATGCATTAGTAGACACAATTGCAATAGAGCAATCTACAGACCCTTGATTTGTTATTATTTGTAACGAACTGGATTCATATTCTTTTATATCAATAACTGAAGATTTTTCAAAGATAGATACACCCCGATCTTGGTTTACACTTGAAAGTGCATTTACAAGTTTAACTGGCTGAATCCCTGCACCCACTTTAGTTTTTATTGCACCAAATAATTGCGATGTTCCAAGGCGCGATTCTACGACTGATTTTGGCCACCATTCTGCTTGTATCCCTGATTGGGTTAGTAAATCAATCGACTCTTTTAATTCGGTATGTTCTTGTTCACTGCCTGCAAGAATGAGACTACCATTCTCTTGAATATCATATTGTATCTTTTCTTCATGAGAAATATCTAACATTTGTTTATAATTCTTTTCGGTAAATCTCCAAATTGAAAGCGCCTTATCTTTCCCATACAGGGAGACAGCTCTATTAAAATGTTCAACAGTTCCAGGAAGAATAAATCCGGTATTTCTACCAGAAGCAGCCCCTGCAATTACATCTTTCTCCAATACAATTACAGAAATATTATTTTCTGAAAGCCAGTATGCAATAAATGCACCAACAATACCACCACCGACAATACAAACGTCTGCTATTTTCTTAGATGTTAATGTTGAATATTGTTGTAATTGGTCAAAACCGAGCGAAGGTTCGGACAACCAAAAGGGCTTAGAAATCATAACTTATAAAATAATTAATTCTTTTTCTTATCATATGCTTTAATAATTTTCCGAACAAGTGGGTGGCGGACTACATCTGAATCGGTTAACTGTACGAAACCGATTCCTTCAACATTTTTTAAAATGTCAGCAACCTGAATTAACCCTGATGTGGATTTTTCGGGTAAATCAACTTGAGTTACATCGCCTGTCACAATTGCGCGAGAATTAATGCCAATTCGTGTAAGAAACATTTTCATCTGCATTGCAGTTGCATTTTGTGCTTCATCTAAAATCATATAAGCATTATCTAATGTTCGACCGCGCATATAAGCTAATGGTACAATTTCAATTACCTTTTTTTCAAGCAATGGTCTAAGTTTTGATCGTGAAAACATAAACCCGAGTGCATCGTATAGTGGGGTTAAATATGGATCTACTTTCTCTTTTAGATCGCCAGGAAGAAATCCTAAACTTTCTCCAGCCTCTACTGCAGGACGTGATAGAACAATTCGATCTACTTCATTGTTTTCTAATGCTGCCACGGCAAATGCGACTGCCATAAATGTTTTGCCAGTTCCTGCAGGACCAATGGAAAAAACAATATCATTTTTTTCTACTAATTCTTTATAAATAGCTTGTCCATCAGTCCGCGCTGAAACGACACCCTTTTTTCCATAAAAGACCACATCTTCTTTATGTGATTTTTCATGACCATTTTCCGCTTTTACTAACGTAATCAGTTGTTTAACATTTTTAATGGTTAAACTACCTTGGCCCGTCAAAGTTTGAATCATTTCATGAATCATTTCATGAGCGATTTCCACATCCTTTTCATTGCCTTGTATTTTTAATTCTTCCCCGCGGGCAATTAACGTTGCTGGTATTGCTTTTTCCACCAATTTTAAATGAGCATCCCCAACACCCAATAAAGATGTAAGGTCAATTGTTTTTAGATCAATTACTTTTTCCATACGATAGTTACGCGGTAATTTCCGGTACCATAATTTACACAATACCAATCATCATTCACGTGCGCAAACATTATTTTAATACATCCTTTCTCATTTTTTTTATGGGACCCCTTATATTTACTTCAAATGGGTGTTCTTCTTCTCAATCCATTCAGCGAAAAGAAGCAAAAAAACAAAATGTAGATTTTCTTATTCAACAAGGAAATGGCTATTGGGATAAACGCCAATCGCCCGCTCATGCAGAAAAAGCGTGTTATTTCTTAACACAAGCATGGAACGCAGATCCAACAAACCCGTATGTATCTTCTCGTGTAAGCCAAGCATTATATTTCCAAGGGATGTTTATTGAGGATGACCCGGAAAAAAAAGATAGTTTATTTTATCAAGGATATACTGTTGCTAAATCAGCCATCGAAAATCAACCCAATTTTAGAAATAGGTATAATGAAGCTCAGGGAGATAGTTCCTTTAAATGGCTTACAGTTCTATCTGAGGCTCCAATTGAGTGGGTGCCGGGAATGTTTTGGTGGGCGGTAAATGAGGCCAAATATTTAAATACAAAACCAATTTTAGACCGACTCAACAAACGTGAATTATTAGAAGTTATAATGCATCGAATCATATCATTGGAACCCAGCTATTTTTATGGAGGCCCTTTTCGATTTTTTGGAGCGTTTTACACTCGAATTCCTGGAATTGAATTATCTCAATCTAAATCTTATTTTGACCAAGCAATTGCAAATTTCCCTAATTACTTAGGAACTCAAGTGTATTTAGCTGAGTTTTATCATCAAAAGGCTGGGAATCGTGAACAATTTCATAAAGTATTACAAACAGTTATTCAAACTGATTTATCTTTAATGACAGAACCTATTCCTGAAAATTTTTATTACCAATACAGAGCCAAAATATTATTAGAACAAGAAAATACTCTTTTTGAATAATTGAATTACAAAAACAAAAACGCTTACGCTCAGTTAAATAAATGTGTAAGTTTCATAATTAGTCGGAGAAATTAAAATGGAATCAAAATTTACAGCCCAAGACTTTATGTCAACCGATTTAATCACTTTTGGACCTGATACTCAAATGGAATTTGCCATTTCAACATTACTTGAAGGGAAAATTTCCGGAGCACCTGTCGTTAATGATGAAGGTGAATTAGTGGGAATGCTTTCTGAGAAAGATTGTTTAAAAACATTATTTGAGTCTACATATTATAACAATCCAGGTGGCCATGTATCAGACTACATGACGACCGATTTAACAACTGTAGAGCACGATATGAGTTTGGCTGATATTACAAAAAAATTCATGGAAACGAGGTTTAGACGCTATCCCGTAATTCGAGAAGGCAAATTAGTTGGGCAAATTAGTAGACGTGATATTTTACGGGCCATAAATCAAATGACCAAACAAGTATAAGGAATTATCATGAAATTATTCATTATTAGCCTTTTAATTTCTACAGGATTATTCGCTCAATCACAGTCACTTAATAAAACATTTGAAGCAATGGATTCTGGCGATTTTAAATTGGCATTAACCCATCTAAAGCGTGTGATTGAAAATGATTCAACTAACCCGGAATTATTCCGATTAAAAGGTATGCTCCTTGAATCATTGGGGGAAAATGACAAAGCATTAGTTGCGTGGAAACAATGTGAAAAATTTTCTGAAAATAATTCCTTAACGCTCGAAGCCAATAACCACATTCAGTTTTTATTACAATCTAGATGAAATCTTTTTTCCTTCCAATTTTATTTGTTATGGGGTGTTGGCAAACACCTGCATTAGATGATAGTTATCCCTTTTCAAGTGTAGGATCAATTCATTTGCAGCCAATTCATGATTTTAAACATTTTTCAGGATCAGGCGAAATTATTAAAAATAGTATGACCCACTCTTTCATGAAACTAGGGTATGATGTTATTGAAAACAAAAATGGCGGTACTGAAATAGTTGTTGGTGATGAATTAAATACACTTCATTTCACCTGTATTATTTCTGATTATACAGACAAAGAAGTCATGGTTATTCCTTATTATAACGAAGATAAAGGGTATACAGAAACCACAGTTTCACAGTCTACAGATGGTGGTGGAGAAAAAGTAACATCCCAGACGGATGTATCTACATCCACAACAACACATAGTGGAAATGTTCAAAAAGGGAGTCGTCTCGAATATATTCGAGCCCGTGTAGGGCTGATGCTAAAATTGCATGAACCATACACAGGTAAACTTGTTTGGTCTCATCATTACTGGTATAGCGGACTGGATTTAGCGCAAACAGCCGATATGTGTGCCCGTCTTGCCCTAAATGAATTTAGAAAAATATTCTAGTAAATAGCCATTTTTACTGTATCCGCACATAAAAATAATTTTTATATCACTCTTTCCTTACTTTATTAAACACTATCTTCTCGCCCCGAAATAACTGAAAAAGAAATGAATTTATTCAAAGAAACAACTTTATCATCTCCCATTCTAAAAGCAATTACTGAATTGGGTTTTGAGTCACCCACTCCGATTCAGGAGCAAACAATTCCTCACCTATTATCTGAAAAAGGCGATTTGATTGCCACCGCTCAGACAGGAACAGGTAAAACAGCAGCATTTGGTCTACCATCCATTCAATTAACACACATAGATCAAAGAGATACACAAACTTTGGTATTATGTCCAACACGTGAATTATGTGTGCAAATCTCAAAAGATTTAACTCAATATGCTAAATATATAAAAGGACTAAATGTTGTTGCTATCTATGGTGGCGCAAGTATGGAGACTCAAATTAGATCCTTGAAAAAAGGTGCTCATATCGTTGTGGGAACACCTGGAAGAACAAAAGATCTGATTAAAAGAAAAAAATTGAAAATTGGGAATGTTCGTAGATTAATTCTTGATGAAGCCGATGAAATGCTTTCCATGGGATTTAAAGATGATTTAGATGCTATTTTATCTAATACTCCGCCAGAAAAGAGTACATTACTTTTTTCAGCAACCATGTCTAAAAGAATTGTTGCTATCACAAAACAGTATATGAATAACCCTGTCCAAATTGCTGCAGCGCGTGTCAATATGGGTGCAGATAATGTGAAACATATTTATTATATGGTTCATGCCAAGGATCGATATGCCGTATTAAAACGCATCGCAGACATGAATCCAAATATATATGGAATTACATTTTGTCGAACGCGACGCGAAACAAAAGAAGTTGCAAATAAATTAATGCATGATGGATATAATGCAGATGCGATTCATGGGGATTTATCCCAAGCACAACGCGATGAAGTCATGGGGCGATTTCGTAAAGGACAACTACATATGTTGGTAGCAACGGATGTAGCAGCACGTGGACTAGATGTTAACGATTTAACACATGTCATCAATTATAATTTACCGGATGATTCAGAAATTTATGTTCATCGAAGTGGACGTACCGGCCGAGCAGGAAAAAGTGGTATATCCATTGCCATTATTCATACGCGTGATATGAGAAAAATCAAAGAAATTGAGCGAATTTCAAGCATATCCTTTTCAAAAGAACGTGTCCCTAGTGGAAAAGATATATGTCAAAAGCAATTATACGCCCTTATTGATAAAATTGAAAAAGTACATGTAGACGAAAAGCAAATTGAACCCTTCCTCCCTGCTATCTATGAAAAACTCGATTGGCTTGATCGCGAACAATTAATCAAACATTTTGTATCCGCTGAATTTAATCGTTTTCTATCCTACTATAAACATGCTCGAGATATCAACGTATCTGATAGAAAATCAGATCGAAAAAATAACAAAAGAGATAAACGTGGTAGAGTTTCACACACTAATTTTTTTATTAATCTAGGCAGTAATAATAATCTTGAACCTGTGAAATTAATTGGTCTTATTAATCAGGCATTAAAATCTGGTTCCGTTGAAATAGGTCGAATTGAAATAATGAAGAAATTTTCTTTCTTCGAGCTTGATGGTAAGGAAACAACCAACCTTCTCAAGGGAATGAATGGAATGAAGTTTGAGGGGACTCCTGTTTCAGTAGAAGTTTCCAAAGAAAAACCCGCTTTTAAATCTTCTTCAAAAAATAAATCCTATAAAAAGAAAAATAGAGGAAGTCGAGATGGTTGGAAACGGTCTCGAAAAAAACGTCGGAGCGATTCTAATAAAGGGAAACGACGAAAGATGAAGAATTAATTTTTATAATTAAAAAGGTTAAAGCCTTATTATTTATGGCTATATCCTTAATATTAACAATATATATTTAGGGTATTACCTTGTATTATATTTTACCTGCAACTTCTATCAATAACCAATATGAACTGCGGTCACTATATATTTTAACCCCCTATCAAAGCTCTAACCAAGAAAAATGCTTACAACCCATGAATTATAATTACTTTCAGTCATAATTAATGAAAAACAGTTATCATGCAATTTTAAGTGTAATCTTTTTTCCAAGAACTTCTGCATGATTTTCAATTCGAGAAATGGATGTTTTTTGGGTATGAAGCTGCTTCGCCAGTTCTTCCTGTGTAAGTCCGGATTCGTCTCTAGCTTGACGAAGCAAAGCACCTATTTTGAAATGTTCATATCCAGACTCATATTCTAACGCAAACTCCTTATCGGATTTTTTTCTTTTATTTACGTATTTTTTTTATCACTCATTTTCTTTTCGGTCAAGTCCAAAATGTTCTGTAAAATTATTCAAAAGGTCACAGTTTCTCC